>DASQAH010000389.1:0-4808 GCA_035635835.1 Gemmatimonadales bacterium | reverse complement strand
GGGTGAACACCTGCCAGCCGGAGGACCAGCCGACCAGAACGACGACGCTGTGGGCGGCCACGATGCCGGCGAGGAGGCCAGGGACGCGCGTCCAACGAGATGACTGCTCAGGCGTCATAGATGTCGCCCATCCGAGTCCCGGTGCACCTGCACACTACGCAGCGGCGAGAGGGATGGCTACGGTGTTCTTGAAAGGGGCGCTGGCGCGACGGGCAGGGGGGCCGCCTAGCTCAAAGCGCCTGCCTGCGCCAGATTTAGGGTGTGCCCCCGTACCCCCCCCTCCCCTCCCTCCTCAATCACGAGCCGGCGCAGTGACCGGCCGACTGCTCATCGACCGGCGCGGCGGCATTGATCGGCGCGAGACTCCCCGCCGCAGCGCCCTCACCCGAGCCCCCCAGGAGCGGCGCCGGGTGGTCGACCGGCGGCGTGGTCCTGAGCGCCGGAGCACGCTGGACCGACGTGGACGACCCTCCCGGCGAGGGGTCGAGCGCACCGTCGAGGCACCTGGCGAACACCTGCGAAACGCGCTCCAGCTGCTGAGCGAAGCGAGCGAGTCCGGCGAGTCAGGTGTCGACTGGCGTGGCGCCTTCCAGGCCGCCCTGGAGCGCATTCAACGGGCGCTGCGCCTGCTGGAACACCGCTAGAGCGCAAGTTGCAGTCTCAGTAGCCGAAGCTGGGCTCCCCAGGCCCCCTGGTCCAATACTTTATTGTTTAGCGAGCGAGCGCTCCGCGGAATAGCGGAAGACGTCGGCGTGGACCTGGAGCAGGCGCGCCGCTTCTACGCCCGAGAGCCCTCGCGCGTCGTATAAGCAGAGCGTCGTCAGGGGGAAGCGCGGCACCAGCGACCGACCATACTCGGCCTCGTACTCGAGCACCTCGTCGAACGCGCCGCCCCGGCCGAGCTGCCCCCCGGAGACGTCGCCAACGACGCGCAGGGAGCGCGCACCGGCGCGCGTGGCGGCGACGAACCCGGTCTCCCAGAACTCGAGCTGTGCCGCGGCGGTGGCCGCGTAATCCGAAAACACCAGCCGTCCCGCGGCGATGTCGTGTCGCGACGACGGCCACTGACGTTCGAGCTGCGCGCGCACGCGATCGCGAACGTCCGGCTCCGTCGCGAGAAAGCAGGTGCTGCCAGCACGCAGGCCGTCGGCAAGGAACTGTGCGGCCTGGCGAGTCCGCGTGAGGTCACTGGTATACAGGCCGCAGAGATGACCGGCGGGGAGGCCCAGGGCTTCGGCGCCGGTCACCTGGGGGGCCGCGCCCGGGTTCCTTTCGAGAAACGCCAGCAGATCGACGCGCCGAAAGCGACGCTCCCGTCGGCCGCCGACCCGGAGGCAGGCGAGACGGCCCGCATTAGTCCAGCGACGCAGCGACGTCTCGCTCACCTGGAGGAGTGTGGCTGCCTGCTGGATGTCGAGCAGCTCGAGTTCGTTGGACATGGGGTTGACCACCTCTGCCTATCATAGTATATCAAAGATCAGCAAATCGCAAATGGAACTCCGACACCTACGTTACTTCGTCGCGGTCGCTGAAGAGCGCGGCTTCGTGCGCGCCGCCCTTCGGCTCCGCGTCGCACAGCCCGCCCTGTCCAAGCAGGTCCGCGATCTCGAAGCGGAGTTGGGTGTGACGCTGCTGGAGCGACTGCCCCGCGGCGTCCGGTTGACTCGGGCGGGAGAGGCGTTCCTCACGGAAGCTCGCAGCACGCTCGGGAACGCGGCTCGCGCCATCACGAGCGCCCGCCGGGCGGACGAGCATCGCGCCTCGTATCTGCAGTTCGCGCACAGCGATCTGACGGTCTACACTCCCATCGTGGCGGAGCTGGTGGCGGCATTTCGCAACACCCACCCGGAAGTGGAAGTGCGCGTGTCCGCCCTGGATGAATCGGAGCAACGCTCCGCGCTCCGCGAGCACCGAGTCGACGTCGCGGCGACCTTTCTCGCGACCTGGCCGATCCGCGGGTTCGGTGCGCGCCGCCTGGCCGACTCCTCGCTCACCGGCGTCCTGCTGCCGACGAGCCATCCGCTCGCGGCCAAGCCGGCGGTGCAGCTGCGGGAGCTGCGGAATCTGACGTTCCTCCACTTTGCCACCGGGCGCTGGCCCAAGCTCTACCGCGCCATCCAAAGCGCTTTGCGGGAACGGGGTTTGGTCCCTACGCGGCATCGCGAGCGGCCGCCGGAGGCGCCGTCGGGCAACGTGGAAATCGCTGCCGGGGACGCCTGGGCGCTCGCGAACGACGCGGTCGCCGCCCAGTACCTCCCCACGACCGCAGCGATCGTGTATCGTCCCTTTCTCGAGCCGCCGATCCCCATGTGGCTGGCACTGATCTGGCTTCCCGACGCGCCGGAGCTGGCGCTCAGCCTGGCCGAGAGTGGTAAACCGTTCTATCCGACGGTGGCGGGTCAGGACTCAGACCAGCAGATCGCCTGAGGGAACCGCGAGGAGATTGCCACTATGTCCATTCGACCTATCAAGCGCATCGTGCAGTCGCAGCCCACCATCGAGGGCGCGGGCGTGAAGCTGCGCCGGGCGTTCGGCTTCGGAGCCACCAGCGATTTCGATCCCTTTCTCCTGCTGGACGACTTCCGCAACGAGCATCCGGAGGACTATCTCGCCGGATTCCCGTGGCACCCGCATCGGGGGATTGAAACCATCACCTACGTACTGAGCGGCACCGTTCAGCACGGCGACAGCCTGGGCAACCGTGGCTCCCTCGGCGCCGGGGATGTCCAGTGGATGACGGCCGGCAGCGGCATCCTCCATCAGGAGATGCCGCAGGGTGACGCGCGGGGCCGGATGCACGGGTTCCAGCTATGGGCCAATCTGCCATCCTCCCTCAAGATGACGGCTCCCCGCTATCAGGACATCACCGCGCAGGCGATTCCTGAGGTGGTCGACGACGACGCCACCCGTGTGCGCGTCGTGTGTGGCACATTCTGGGGCAAGACTGGACCGGTGGAAGGTGTGGCCGCCGACCCCCGCTACCTCGACGTCTGGGTGCCGCCCGGCCGGCGCAAGACGCTGCCCGTGGAAGCCTCACGCCACGCCTTCGCCTATGTGTTCGAGGGGAGCGGCAGCTTCCGCGATGCCTCGGCACCGCGGGGCGTCCTCACCGAGCGGGTCGGCGCAGGGACCGGAGAGGCCGCCGGCGCAACGGTGGAGGAGACGGGGAATCGCTCGCTCGTGCTGTTCGACAGCGGCGATGAGATCACGGTGCAGGCCGGCGAAGCAGGAATCCGGTTTCTCCTCGTCTCGGGGCGGCCGATCGAGGAGCCCGTCGCTTGGTATGGACCGATCGTGATGAACACCGAACAGGAGCTGCGCACCGCCTACGACGAGCTGCGCGACGGCACGTTTCTCAAGCCGCGCTGAGCGAAGCGCCTCTCCTGCGTGCCGCACGGAATGAGAGGAGTATGAGAAGCCTCTCATAACGCCTGCCTGACGCATCCGCGACACCGCCACCAAGCGAATCTTCCCACGACAGTAGCACAACGCGTCTCACTCTCATGGGGAGGCTGGACCAATGCACAACCAGATCGCAGTCGTCGCCCTCGCAGCTGCCGCGCTCGCCGCGTGCTCGCCAGACCACGGGGGCATGGGTCCGCGAGGAGCGGCGGCGCAGGCCGTGAAGCTCGAGGCTGGCGCCACGAGCGCCGTGGCCACCGACGACGCGCCGGGCGCCGTGTACACCCTGATGAACCTGACGGCGACGGCCGGGGGGGGGGGGAACGCGGTCGCGATGTTCACTCGCGCGGCGGACGGCACGCTCACCGCCGCGGGCACAGTCGCGACCGGTGGAACAGGGACGGGAAGCGGCTTGGGCTCGCAAGGCGCGCTCGCCTTGAGCGACGATGGACGCTGGCTGTTCGCCGTCAACGCAGGCAGTAATGACTTCTCCATACTCCGCGTGAGTCCGACGGGACTCGCCCTCATCAAGCGCATCGCCTCCGGCGGGACGCAGCCCATCAGCTTGACCGTTCACGGCAACCTGCTCTACGTCCTCAACGCGGGTGGCCGCGGCAACATCTCAGGGTTCGCGCTCGACAACGACGGGGGGGCGACGGCGATTCCAGGCGCGACCCGCTCGCTCTCCGGTGCCGCAGTCGGCCCTGCCGAGGTGGCGTTCAGCCCAGACGGCCGCTGGCTCGCGGTGACGGAGAAGACCACCAACAAGATCGACGTATACGCCGTAGGCTCCGATGGTCTCGCCACGGGCCCCACACCGCAGGCTTCCGCCGGCACCACACCGTTCGGATTCGCATTCGGACTCCGCAACGAGCTCTTGGTTTCCGAGGCGGCCGGCACGGCGTCGTCCTATGTGCTTGGCGCGAACGGCATCCTGACGGTTACAAGCGGAGCCGTGGCTACGCACCAGGGGGCCCCCTGCTGGCTGGTCGTGACGAACAACGGACGCTTCGCGTACACCGCCAATGCGCGCAGCGGCACGATCTCTGGATTCGCGGTGGGCACTGACGGCAGCCTCACCCTGCTCGATGCGGGCGGCAATACCGCCGACGTGGGCCCGGGCAATATCGATCTGGCCACCAGCATCAACGGCCGCTACCTCTACCAGCTCCGTGGCAGCGGGCCGATCGTGGCCTTGCGCGTAGAGCGTGACGGCCATCTGACCGTGCTCGGTCGCGTCGGCAACATGCCCGGGGCCGTCGCGGGGCTGGTGGCCCGCTAGCGGCTGCTTTTCCCAGTTCGTTCCCCTCTCCGCAGTCGCGGAGAGGGGGTAGGGGGTCAGGGGGGGGGGGTGCGGTCGGCGGCCGGCAGCCACACGGTGAAGCTGCTGCCCCCCCCCCCCCCTT
>DASQAH010000388.1:0-2926 GCA_035635835.1 Gemmatimonadales bacterium | reverse complement strand
AGCGTCACGCACCGCCTGGGCCTGCAACGCAGCGGCGTCGGAGCCGGCGTCGGGCTCTGAGAGGGCGAAGCCCGCGAGCAGCTCGCCGCGCGCCATCGGTTTCAACCAGCGCTCTTTCTGGGCGGGCGAGCCGTGCCGCAGCAGCATCGTCGTGGGGATCGCGTTGTGAATGCTGAGCGAGACGGCGGTGCTGGCGTCGGCGGCCGCGATCTCCTCGAGCGCCAGCAGATAAGTGAGCGTGTCGAGGCCCAGGCCGCCGTATTCCTCGGGCGTCACCATCCCGAGGAAGCCGAGCTTGCCGAGTTCGTCGATCACGTCGCGGGCGAAGTGCTTGGTGCGGTCCCACTCGGCGGCGAACGGCTCGATCTTGGTGCGCGCGAAGTCCCGCGCCAGCTCCACGATCTGGCGCTGAACTTCCGAGAGACCCGGCGCTTCAAGCACCGTAGACATGGAACCCCCGGCCGCTCTTCCGACCCAGACGGCCCGCCGCGACCATGGTGCGCAGCAGGGGGCAGGGTCGGTACTTGTCGTCGCCCAAATCGCGGTGCAGTACCTCGAGGGTCGCGAGGCAGATGTCGAGCCCGATCAGGTCGGCGAGCGCCAGCGGACCCTGCGGGTGATTCATCCCGAGCTTCATCACCGTGTCGATCGCCTCCGGACTCGCTACGCCTTCCAGCACGCAGAAGATCGCCTCGTTGATCATCGGCATCAGGACGCGGTTCGAGACGAAGCCCGGGGAGTCGTTGACGAGGACGGGCGTCTTCCCGAGCTCCTTGGCGACCTCCACCGTCTTGGCGACAGTCTGGTCCGAGGTCTCGAGCCCGCGGATCACTTCGACGAGCGGCATCAGCGGCACGGGATTCATGAAGTGCATCCCGATCACCTGCGCGGGGCGCTTCGTCTGCGCCGCGATGCCGGTGATGCCGATGGACGACGTGTTGGTTGCGAGGATCGCCCCGGCCGGCGCTGCGCGATCAAGTTGGCGGAACAGCTCGAACTTGACCTCGGAGCGTTCGGTCGCCGCCTCCACGAAGAGTTCTGCGTTGGCCGCGCCGTCGAGCGAGGTGCTGGTCCGAATCCGCCCGAGGGTCTGCACCGCCTGCCCCCCCCCCCCCGCCCCCCCCCGGGCTCCCTTCTCCGCCTGGCGCTCGAGGTTCCGCTCGATCGTTCTCATCGCCTTCTCGAGCGCGTCGCGCGACACGTCGATCAGCGTGGTCTCCCACCCGTGCTGCGCGAACACGTGCGCAATACCGTTGCCCATCGCGCCGGCGCCGATTACCGCCACCCGGCTCATGGCGCGACAGCAAACGAAACGCGCGCCGTCATAGGCGCGCGCGCAGGGGACTCACCGCGGACTTCAGGATCAGGACCGCCAGGGCGACCTTGATCAGGTCGCCGACGAGGAACGGCAGCGTGCCCAGGCGCAGCGCGCCGGCGACGCTGCCGGTGATCAGGAGCAGTTGGGCCAGCCCGCCGAGGTGGATCAGCACGATCCCGCTGAGCGCCGCAAGCGCCAGCCGCGCGGCGCGCGTGCCGTCGCCCGCCAGCGCGCCGACCGCGTACGCGGCCACGGGATAAGAGAGGAGGTACCCTCCCGTAGGGCCGAACAGCCGGGCCACGCCAGGGAGTCCGACGGGGGTGAAGACCGGCAGTCCCGCTGCGCCCAGCGCGAGGTAGAGCAGCATGCTGGAGGCCCCGAGCCAGGGGCCCAGCAGGCCGCCGACGAGCAGGACGGCGAGCGGCTGCAGGGTCATCGGAACTGGAGTGCCGGGGAGTGGGATCGCGACCTGCGCGGCGGCGGCGACGAGTGCGGCACCGAGGATGATGGCTGCGGCCCGGCGCAGCACCACTCCCCGCCCGGAAAGCACTAACGCCTGTTCCATTATTGGAGAGCCTCCACACTGAGGGCGACCGCGTTGCCACCGCCGAGACAGAGCGTGGCGAGACCGGTCCGCTTGCCGTACCGCTTCATCGCGTACAGCAGGGTCGTGAGCACGCGCGCGCCCGAGGCGCCAATGGGATGCCCGAGGGCGATCGCGCCGCCGTGCACGTTGACGCGACTCCAGTCCCAGCCCAGGGCGCGGCCGTCGGCGAGGACTTGGACGGCGAAGGCTTCATTCGCTTCGATGAGGTCGTAGTCGGAGATCGTCGTCTTCGCCTTAGCCAGGAGATTCTGCACTGCCACGATCGGGGCGAAGAACAGATCCTTCGGCTCGCCACCGCCCGTGGCGTAGGCGCTCACGCGTGCCAGCGGCTTGACGCCGTGTGCCTTCGCGAACTCCAGCGACGCGACGACGAGTGCGCTGGCGCCGTCGTTCAGGCCCGGGGCATTGCCCGGCGTAACCGTGCCGTCCTGCTCGAACGACGGCTTCAGCGCGGCGAGGGCCGCGAGCGTGGTGTCCTTGCGCGGACCCTCGTCCTTGTCGATCAGGGTCGGCGCCTTCTTACCGAGGATCTCGACCGCCACCGTTTCTTCCTTGAAGTGGCACGCCTCCATGGCGGCCACCGCCTTGCGGTGACTGTCCAGCGCGAACTGATCCTGGTCCGCGCGCGAGATGCGCGCCTTCTTGGCGGTGTACTCGGCGAGATTGCCCATGTGCTGGTTGGAAAACGAATCCCACAGGCCATCGTGGATCATGCCGTCCACGAGCTGCTGGTTGCCCGCCTTGATGCCAGAACGCAGGCCGTACACGTAATGTGGTGCGTTCGACATGGACTCCATGCCGCCGGCGACGACGCACTGCGCGTCGCCGGCCTTCACGGCCTGGGCGGCGAGCATCACTGCCTTGAGCCCCGAGCCGCAGACCTTGTTGATCGTGAGTGAGGGGACGAGGCCGGGAAGTCCGGCGCGGATCGCCGCCTGACGGGCCGGCGCCTGTCCGACGCCGCCCTGCAGCACGTTGCCGAGGATCACCTCTTCGACCGC
>DASQAH010000387.1:0-26277 GCA_035635835.1 Gemmatimonadales bacterium | reverse complement strand
CGTCTTTGCTAGGATACGCTTCCTTGGTACTTGACGGTTTGGGTGGTGTTCCCCAAGGTAGTGCGCGCCCATTTCTAGCGAAACTGAACGACGCGGCGGAGGCTCGCCTCGGTGGCGGGCCGCGGCATTACTGGGAGGACGGGAGTGGGCGCACCGGAAGGGTTTCGGGAACAGGCTGCGGAGATCCTGCGGCAGACGAGCATCGCGCTCGGCGGCCGCACGGTGACGTTGTACGAGGTCTCCCCCGAGCCCTCCCTCATTCCGCAGCTTTCGAGCGACCCCCACCCGGGGCACCACGCTACCAAGGTCGATCTCGACGCCACCCTGAGTCGCTGGGGCATCCCGATCCGCTTGGGGAGCCAGTGGGTGGGTACCCGCCTTGAAGACGAAGGACACTGGGTTTTCGCTCCGGTGCGCGTGCGGCCGCCTGCCCCGCCGCCCGGCGGTGTGGAGCGCCGCGGCCGTGAGCGGCTCACCCTCGAGCTCGCCGGTCTGTGCGTCGGACTGGTCGACCGGCGCGATACCCCACCCCTCGCCCCGCAGCCGGTTTCCGGCGAGCTCGATCCGCTCCACGAGCTCGTCATGTTACCGGGCGTCATTGTCCACGAGGCGCGCAACCCGCTCAGTGCGGCCCGCGCTGGCCTGGAGCTCGTGGTTGAGTCCGTGGGGAAGATGTCCGACCTCGGGGCCGACCGGCGCTTAGAGCTGTTGGGCGAGCTTGCGGACGTGGGGGAGGCGGTGGACCGCGCGCTCGACTTCCTGCGCGCCGTCAGTGATCGCGTCCGCGGCGCGAGCCAGGGCCGGAGCCGATTCGATGCCGTCCGCGCCGTCCGCTCCTGCGTGGAGCTCGAGCGCCGCTTGCTGGGTCACCGCGGCATCGGGCTCGAGCTGGCAGCCGCGCTGGAGCCGACCTACTTGAACGGGGACCCCAACCTCCTCTACGAGATGCTGCTCAACCTGATCCGCAACGCCTCCGATGCGTCGGCCGTCCGCCGCACGCCCGTGCGGGTGGATCTCCAGCGGGACGCGGATGCGCTGCGCCTCACGGTTCGGGACGAGGGACCTGGGATTCCCGCCCACCTGCACCAGCGGATCTTCGAGTCGGGCTTCACGACGAAGGTCGAGGGCTCGGGGACCGGGCTCGCGGTGGTGCGTACCGTAGCGGAGAAAGAGTTTGGCGGCGGAGTACGCGTCGAATCCGAGCCCGGGGCGGGCGCGGCGTTCATCGTCACCCTGCCGGCCCCCGCGCAGCGCGGCGCGCGCCCCACGGATCTGGCGTAAGACACCCGGGGAGTCGGGGAGAGGCATCGCGAAGGGGGGGTGGGGGTGTGGGGGGTGGGGGGGTCCGCCCTAACGAGCGGGCCGGCTTGGGCGTACACTCAGGGTAATCACCCTTCCGAGGTCCCACGCATGAACCGCAGGTTCCCGCTGGGCGCCGTTGCGGCGCTCCTGCTCGCCGCCGTCACCGTCCCGGTCAGTGCTCAGAACGCGCCGGTGGACACGACTGGCGTTGGCGCCCTCATCGATCAGGGCCTGAACCACTCGCAAGTGATACAGACCCTACAGCATTTGACGGACGTCATCGGGCCCCGGCTGACAGGCTCACCGGCCGCCCGCGCCGCCAACGATTGGACGATGGCGAAGTTCAAGGAGTACGGCCTGGACGCCCACCTCGAGCAATGGAATTTCGGCGGCACTTGGGAGCGCGGGCCGATGTGGGTGCGGATGACGGCCCCGCGCGCCCACGACATCGTCGCCGCGAGCTGGGCGTGGGCACCCGGCACCGGCGGCAAGACGGTGAGCGGCCCCGTGGTACGCATCAACGCGAGCACTGCGGAGAGTCTCGAGGTCTACAAGGCCAAGGTAAAGGGGGCTTTCGTCATGCTCCGCGCGCCCTCCTTCGTGTGGAACAACGACGGCCCGCCCATGACCGCGGCCGACACCGAGCGGATGCGAGCGGGATTCCGCGGCTTTGCAGGCGGCGGGCAGCGCCTCGATTCCGCCGCGCGCGCACGGATCACGCAGTTCAACAACGACCAGCCCTTCATTCTGCGGAATGCCGGTGCCCTCGGCATCTTGCTCGACGCGGGCAAGGAGCAGGACCTCCTCAATATGAGTGGGTCGCCGACGCGCGTCCTGCCGCTGCCGCAGCTCGTCGTGGCCCATGAGGACTACACGCTCTTCGACCGGCTTTTGGAAGCGGGGACCACGCCTCGGCTCGAGGCGAGCATCCAGAACACGTTGAACATGAGGGACTCGGTGCCGCAGTGGAACACGGTGGCCGAGATCAAAGGGACGGAACGACCCAGTGAGGTAATAATCGTGGGCGCCCACCTCGACTCCTGGGACCTGGGCACCGGCGCCACCGACAATGGCACCGGCGCGATGGCGACGCTCGAGGCGGCGCGTATCCTATCGCAGTCGGGCCTCAAGCCCAAGCGCACCATCCGCTTCATCCTGTTTACCGGGGAAGAGGAAGGGCTGATGGGCTCGCGCAAGTACGCCGAGGCGCACGCTCTGGAGGCGGACTCGATCCAGGCCGTGATCGTGCTCGACAACGGCGCCGGCGCGGTGACCGGCATGGCGCTGCAGGGCCACCTGGAGACCTACGCCCTATGGCGCGGTCTCCTGGCCCCCGTGCGCCGGCTCAACGCCGACACCATCAGCGACAACGTGAAGGGCGGTACCGACCACCTGTCGTTCATTCCCTACGGCGTGCCGGGGTTCAACTTCAATCAGATCACCCGCGGGTACAACCACACCCATCACTCGCAGTCGGATACCTGGGACAAGGCGATCCCCGCGGACTTGATGCAGGCCTCGACGGTCATGGCGGTCTCGGCATACGAGCTGGCCAACCTGCCGGGGTTGCTCACGCGCTGGGAGAAGCGGCTGCCGGTGGCGCCGATCGTCGCGGCGCAGGTGTCGCCGGAGCTGCTCCGGGCTGGAGGGACGAACCGGTAGCAAAGAGCCGTCAGCCGCGGGTCGTCGGCGATCAGTGAGGCCTCGTTGATGGCCGATGGCTGATGGCTCACGCGTTCTCCTGCATCAGCTCTTCCAAATCGAGTGGCCGCGTATACATGACGAGCGTCCCGTCAGGTGCTCGCGGCCACTCTGGTTCCGGGCGGTCGCGGTAGAGCTCGATCCCGTTCCCATCGGGGTCGCGCAGATAGACGGCCTCGCTGACGCCGTGGTCGGAGGCTCCCTCGAGCGGAATGCCGGCCTGAGCCAGTCGCCGCACGGCCGCCGCCAGCGCGCTCCGGTCGGGAAACAGGACGGCGAAGTGGTACAGACCTGTTGTCCCCGACGCCGGCCGCGGGGCGCCACGGCCCGCCCAGGTGTTTAGCCCGATATGGTGGTGGTACCCTCCGGCCGACAAGAACACCGCTTCCCGTCCATACCGCATAGTGACCTCGAAGCCGAGCACGTCGCGGTAGAACGCGAGCGCACGGTCCAGGTCCGCCACTGTGAGATGGACGTGACCGATCCGAGTGCGGGAATCGATGAACATAGCAACTAGATAACACCTTCTGGTTCCAAGAGCCTGCTCCGCTCTCCGTTATCACCTGCTCTGACGGATGACTGACAACGGATGACGGACAACATAGTTTTCGGGCATGAACGCAATCCCTAGGATCCCGACCCCCGTCAACGAGCCCATCCTCTCTTACGCCCCCGGCACCGGTGAGCGTGCGGAGCTCAAGCGCGCGCTCAAGGAGATGTCGGGGCAGCCCATCGAGATCCCCCTTGTCATCGGGGGACGGGAGGTCCGTACCGGCAGGACCGTTTCCGTCGCGATGCCGCATTGTCACCGGCACGTGCTCGCGACCGTGCATCAGGCGGGCGCGGAAGAGATCGACGCGGCGATCGCGGCGGCCCGCCAGGCCTGGCGGGACTGGTCGGCCTGGCCGTTCGAGCGCCGGGCGGCGGTGTTCCTCAAGGCGGCCGACCTCCTGGCGACACGGCTGCGCGCCGGGGTAAACGGGGCGACGATGCTGGGCCAATCCAAGACCGCGCACCAGGCGGAGATCGATGCGGCGTGCGAGTTGATCGATTTCTGGCGCTTCAACGTGCATTACGCCGAGCGCATCCTCGCCGAGCAGCCGCTCTCGGCCCCCGGGGCCTGGAACCAGCTCGACTACCGTCCGCTCGAAGGATTCGTGTACGCCATCACGCCCTTCAATTTCACCTCGATCGGCGGCAATCTGCCGACCGCGCCGGCGATCATGGGCTGCACCGTTGTGTGGAAGCCGGCCGCGACTGCGATCTACTCCAACTACTATGTGTTGAAGGTGCTCGAGGCGGCGGGTCTGCCGCCCGGTGTAGTGAACTTCGTTCCTGGCCCCTCCGCGGAGATCAGCCAGCGCCTCCTGGCCGACCGCCACTTCGGCGGCATTCACTTCACCGGCTCGACGGATGTGTTCCAGTCTCTTTGGAAGCAGGTAGCCCAGAACCTCACGACATACGCCGACTACCCGCGCTTGGTGGGGGAGACGGGGGGCAAGGACTTCGTCGTCGCCCACGCGAGCGCCGACGTGGACGCGCTCGCCGCTGCGCTGGTCCGCGGGGCCTATGAGTACCAGGGCCAGAAGTGCAGCGCCGCCTCCCGCGCCTACGTGCCGGACACGCTGTGGCCGAAGCTGCGCGAGCGCGTCCTCGGGATGCTGTCGAACATCAGAGTCGGGGACCCGGCCGACTTCCGGAACTTCATGGGGGCGGTGATCGACCGGAAGGCGTTCGACAAGATCAAGGGCTATATCGCGGCGGCGAAGACGGACCCCAAGGTCAAGATCCTGTTCGGCGGGGGATGCGACGACACCGACGGCTACTTCGTGCAACCCACGCTGGTCCAGGTGGACGACCCGACATACCGGACGATGTGCGAGGAGATCTTCGGCCCCGTGCTGTCGCTCTACGTCTACTCAGCGAAACGGTGGGCCGAGACGCTGCAGCTCGTGGATCGCACCTCCCCGTACGCACTCACCGGCGCGGTGTTCGCACAGGACGCCCGCGCGGTGGCGGAGGCGCATGCAGCGCTGCGCTACGCGGCGGGCAACTTCTACGTGAACGACAAGCCGACCGGCGCTGTGGTCGGGCAGCAGCCCTTCGGCGGGGCACGTGCCAGCGGCACCAATGACAAGGCCGGCTCGCTGATCAACCTGCTGCGCTGGGCGTCGCCGCGCACGGTGAAGGAGACGTTCGCTCCACCGCGGGATTTCATCTACCCGTTCATGGCTGAGCAGTGACCTCGGGGCGGGGCGGCGCGCGCCCGCCGATTCTGGTGCTGGTGCTGGGCGTCGCGTTCCTGCTCGTGGTCGCGGCGTTGCTGATCGGTTCCTTCAGCAAGCCGGAGCTCCCCCCCTACAGGCTCTCAGTGGCGCTCCCCCTCCCCACAGGGGTGGGGGATTCCCTCGTCGGACCGACCACCTATACCCTTGACGCCTCCAGTACCGACCGCTGGCGCACGTTCGACTTCGCCCGCAACGCCATGGTCGAGCCGTCGGCGAGAGAGGCGGAGGATCGGTGGGACATCGCCTTCCGGCGCTTTCATCTTATTGCCGCTCGTGGGGCGGGGATCCTGGACCTGGGGCCTGTCGTATTCGATTCGGTGCGCGAGCTGCCGGCCGACGGCTACCGCGGCAATACGGTGACCGGTGAGGACACCACCAATCCGGGCATCGGCAAGTGGTACCAATACAGCATGCTCACTCACCTGCTCACGTCGAAGCACCATGTGTACGGTGTTCGCACCGCGAGCGGGCACTACGCCAAGCTTGAGCTGCTCGCCTACTACTGCGCCGACGCCGGCACCGCCTGCATCACCTTCCGGTACGCCTACCAGGGTGGCAAGGACCGCAGCCGCCGAGTAGTGCGCTGAGCCAAACGAAAACCCCCGGCCGTTCGGCCGGGGGCTGAATGTCTTCGCGGTTTGTCGACGACTCACTTCGACGGCGGCAGGATCTTGAACATCCCCGTCCCGCACACCGGGCACACGCCCTTCAGGGCCGGGCGGCCGTTCGCCATCTTCACCTGCTGCGGATTCGAGATCTTCCGCTTCGCCTTGCACTTCACGCAGTAGCCTTCGTCAGCGGCCATCGGAGCCTTCCCAGCCTTCGCCATGTCGCTCCTCCAGATGGGGGGCAGGGGCAGGACGCCCGCAGGGGCGCCCAAAACCGGCCTCCAACATAATACGCCCTGCTCACGTCGTGGGAGCCGGGGCGTCCGTGAAGCCGTTGCGCTTGTGAGTGCCGTCACAGAACGGCTTGGTAGCCGAGCCCCCACAGCGGCACAGGACAACGACTTGCGCGGGCGAGCCGTCCTTGCGGGGGGGGACCGGGATCTCCGTCCCATCCGCCCGCACAATGCGGACGGGCCCCTCGACAACGAGCGGGCCGTTCGCTTTCGGGGTGATAGTCGTGGCGCTCATGGTTCGAATCATAACACGGGTCGCCGCGCCAACACGGCCAGCCGGAACGCAGCCCCGTCCACCAGGGTATGTTGCGCAATCCATGCGCACCTGGCCGTTCCTCCCCTTCTCCCTGTTCGCCCTCGCCTGCGTGTCGGAGCGGGGACCGCTCACGAACCAGATGGCTCAGTCGACCACCCGATACCTCGCGCGCGCCGCGCGACAGCCGGTCAGCTGGCAGCCGTGGGGACGGGACGCGTTCGCGCTGGCCAGCCGGCTCGATCGTCCGGTGCTGCTCTACGTGGGAGCGGACGAGTGTCGCTGGTGCACGCAGATGGACCGTGAGGTCTACACCGACCCTGCCCTCGGGGCGCTGATCGATTCCTTCTTCGTGCCGGTGCGCGTGGACCGCGACGAGCGGCCGGACGTCGCAGAGCATTACCAGGCGGCGGTCCAGGCGCTCGCCGGCCTGCACGGCTACCCCCTGACCGTGTTCCTCACCCCCGACGGTGCCGCGTTCTTCGGAGGCACCTACTTCCCGGCGGACGATCCAGTCACCGGCCGGGGCTTGAAGCAGATCCTGCCCGAGATCGCGCGCAGCTACCACGATCAGCGGGCGTTCATTGTGCAGCACGCCGCGCTGGTCCGGCAGCTGGCGCTCGGCCGCACTGGTCTGGCGCACGGCGTGCTGCAGCCGCGGGCACTGGCCGTCGAGGTGGGCAACCTGCGCGGCGCACTCGAGGTGCTGCTTCAGGCGAAACAGGGGCTCGGCGCCTTCATCCACACACAAGCCGTGGGTCTGTTGCTCGGCGAATTCGCGCGCACGGGAGACTCCGCCTCGCTCGCCGTCGCCCGCGCCGCGCTGGATGTGATGCTGGACTCCGGCGCCGTAGCCGCCGCTGTCGACGACCCGCTGGCCGTGGTGCGGGCGGGCCTGGCGCGCGACCTCGCGCTGGCGTGGGCGCTGACCGGTGAGCCGCGCTACCGCGAGGCGGCAGGGCGCGAGCTGCATACGCTCACCCGCAGGCTCGACGCCGGCGGGGACGACGACCGGCCGCTGTTCGCCGACCGCGAGGCGTATGTGATCGGCTCGATGCTCGAGGCTGCCGGCGCCATCGCCGACTCTCTCGTCGAGCGTCGCGGCGTCGCGGCCCTCGACACCCTGCTCCGGCACGTTTACGCGCAGGGCTTCGGCGTGCGCCACTCGGCGACACGGGGCGGGGGGACAGGAGCAGGCGTACACGGTCTGTTGCAGGACCAAGTACAGGTGGCGGCAGCCTCTCTCCTGGCGTTCGCGATCACCGGGCGGAGCCGCTATCTCGAGGTCGCCCAGCACATCGCCGCCGTACTGGACCGGGACTTCGCTGATCCGCAGGGCGGCTATTTCGACGCGGCGAGCGCCGACTCGCCAGCCGCGACGCTGGTCGATCGCACGAAGCCGGTGTTTGACGACTTGCTTCCGGGCGCCAACCCGTGGGCCGCTCGCGTGTTCATCCAGCTGGCCGCCTGCACGGGTGACGCACGCTACCGCCGCCGCGCGCAAGCCACCCTCGAGGCCTTCGCCGGCGCGATCGGCGGAGAAGGACTGCGGGCGGCCAGCTACCTGGCTGTGGCCCGCGACGTCGTATCGGCCCCTGCTCATTAGTGCGTTTCCACCTGCATCGTTAGCGTGACCGCCACTCCCAAGATCAGGTCATACCTGCAGGCGCCTGGAGAGCCGTTGGACGCCGAAGTCATCACGCGCGTGCTGAGCGGCGACGCGGAAGCGTTCGGGATCCTCATCCGCCGCTACGAGCCCGGACTGCATCGCTTCGCCACGCGGATGCTCGGGAGCGCCGACGCCGCGGCCGATGCGGTGGCCGAGGGCCTGGTGCGGGCCTACCGGCACCTGGACGGCTGTAGGGAGCCGGACCGGTTTCGGACGTGGGTGTACCGCATCGTCGTGAACCGGTGCAAGAGTCATCTGTCCCGCCGGCCGTCGGCCGATCTGTCGCTCGACGACCTGCCGCCGCTGCCCGATCCCGCGGACAACGCGACGGCGCTGGAGCGGGCCGAACAGCTGACCCTGCTGACTCGCGCGCTGGCGGCGCTGTCGGCGGAGAAGCGGGAAGCGTTCGTCTTGAAGCACGTCGAGGGACTGAGCTACGAAGAGATGGCCGTCGTCACTGGCGCCCGCGTCCCGACGTTGAAAATGCGCGTCCACCGCGCGCGCGAAGCGCTGCTGGGCACGCTGAAGGAGTACCAATGAGTCTCATGGATCCCCGGATTCACCAGGTGCTGGACGGGGAGCTGCCGCGCGAGGCGCTGCCGCCGGGACTGCGGCCCGCCCTCGATCGGCTCCAAGCCGCCGCCGCACTACTGCGGTTGGGGCCGACCGGGCGCAGCGTGGCGGCTCGGGTGATGGCCGAGATCCGCCGCCCGTTCCCGGGGCTGTTGACGCGACTGGTCCGCTGGGTGACCGAGCGGCATGCCATCACCGTGAGCCTGCGCCCGGTGTGGAGCCTGGCGGTCGCCGCGGTGGTGGTGGTGGTGGTGGTGGTGGCGCTGATCCCCTCGCGCGGCAGCGAGGGGCCGACCCTCTCGGCTGAGGAGGGCGTCGCCCAGTTCGTGGGGCGTTTCCCCGGCGCGCGGTCCGTCGAGGTCGTCGGCTCGTTCACCGACTGGCGCCCCGGTGTCATCCCCCTCCAGGACGACGACCACGACGGCGTGTGGCAGGCGGAAGTCGTGCTCCCCGCCGGCGAGCACGAGTACATGTTCGTGGTGGATGGAGAGCGGTGGGTGCCCGATCCGCTGGCTGACCGTTACGTGGACGACGGATTCGGCGGCCAGAACGCGGTCATCATCGTCCAGCCGGGCAACCGGTGAAGCCGAGCCTGGTTCTGATGCTCGCCGCGGGGGTCGCCTCTTCCCCCCTCCCCCTCCCCCTCGCCGCGCAAACGCTGCGGGCCAGGCTCGCAGGCAGGATTCCAGCGGCGGCGATCGCGCCGGTCGATTCCCTCGTCCGGGCCGCTGCGGCCGATGGCCTGCCGACAGACCAACTGGTGGAAAAGGCGTTGGAGGGTGGCGCGAAACAGGCCTCCTCCGAGCAGATCGTCGCTGCCGTGGCGCAGATCGCGAGCCAGCTGCGGGAGGCCCGCACGCTGCTCTTGCGCAGCGGGGCCCCTGCGCCCCTCCAGCCCGCCGAAGTCGTGGCCGTTGCCGCCGCGTTGGTCCGGGGGCTCCCGGCCACGCTGGCGCAGCGGATCGTCGCCGTTCTCCCTGGCGAGCCGACCGGACCCGCCTTGGATGCCGTGGCCGATATGGTCGGACACGGGTTCGTGCAGGACTCGGCGGTGGATTTGGTGGTGGACGCAGTGCGTCAGGGTCTTCGCGGCCTGCGCCTGCTCGACGTGGCGACGGCCACGGTGCACGAGCTGCAGCGCGGCCGCAGCCACTCGCTGGCGCTCGCCGATGTGCGTCGGCAGTTGCCGAATGTGCCGACCGCTCCCACACCGCCCCCGGCCGCCGTGACCCGCGCGCGCCGCCCGGTGACGGATACCACGCACCAGTAGGTCAGGACGTGTAGTCGGCGTTGATCCGGACGTACTCCGGGCTGAGGTCGCACGTCCACACCATCGCCTCAGCCCGACCCAAACCCAGGTCAAGGTGGAGGCGAAGGCGCTTCTGCTGGAATGTTGCTCGGGCGCGTGCGGGGTCGGGGTGTGCGGTAGCGCCGCCCTGGGCGAGCGTGATCCACTCCGGGTCGCTCCTCCCGCCTCCCCTCGTCCCCCCTCCTTCCACACCCGCTGCTCCGTCGGCGGCGGCCGCCAGGCTCAGCTTGTCGGGGTTAATCTCCACGCCGGCGACGCCGGCCGCCGCCAGGATCCGCCCCCAGTTCGGGTCCGCCCCGTACACCGCCGTCTTCACCAGGGCCGAGCGGGCAATCGCGCGGCCGACCTCGCGCGCGGCGGTTTCCGTCGGTGCGCCGGTCACATGGATCTCGACCAGCTTGGTCGCGCCTTCACCATCCTCGACGATTGCGAGCGCCAGCGTGCGCGCCACCTGCTGCAGCGCGTCCTCGAACACCTGGGCGAGGGCCCCGTCGTGGGAGGGATCGATCCCGGAGCCGCCGTTGGCAAGCAACAGCACGGTGTCGTTGGTGCTGGTGTCGCCATCCACGGAGATCGCGTTGAAGGTCCGGTCCGTGACGCGCCGCAGGATCGGCGCCAGGATCGCCGGCTCGCCCGCCGCGTCCGTCGTCAACACCGCGAGGAGTGTGGCGAGGTCTGGGTGAATCATTCCCGCGCCCTTGGCGATCCCCCCGACGATGATCGCTCCGGCGGGGGTGTCGATACGTACAGCGCAATGTTTGGGGCGGGTGTCGGTCGTCATGATCGCCCGGGCGGCGTCCTGGCCGCCAGCGGCGGAGAGCCGGCTCGCGGCCGTTCGCAGCCCGGCAGCGATCTGGTCGACTGGGAGCGGGACGCCGATCACCCCGGTGGACAGCACGAGGGCGGTGCGTGGCGGAAGGCCGGCCGCCTGCTCGGCGGCCAGGGCCATGGCGCGCGCGGCGGCGAGACCCTCCGAGCCGGTGCAGGCGTTGGCTACCCGGCTGTTCATCGCCACCGCGCGGATCCGTCCGGGCCGTTCGCTGAGGAGGTCCGCGTCGTACAGCACGGGCGCGGCGCGAACGGCGTTTCGGGTGAAAACGCCGGCGGTGGCGCAGCTCGTCGCGCTCACCAGCAGGGCGACGTCGCTCGCCCCGTCAGCCTTGAGCCCGGCGTGCGCGGCGGCGGCGGTAAAGCCCTGCGGCGAAGTGACGGAGCCGCCCTCGAGCGGGGCGATAGTGGCGGTCATGCTCGGGCAAGATACGCGCCGGCGCGTGCTTGTGTAACCGCCCGCTCTTTCTTATCATAGCACAACCTTCCCGGGGGTCCCGTTCGATGTCGGAACCGTTCCTCAGCTCCGACGACTACGACGAACGTGCTCATCAGCTCTACAACGAAGGACAGTACGACGACGCCATCGACGCCCTGCGCGAGGGCCTGGGGCTCTATCCCCACGCTGTCGAGCTGCACGTCGGAATGGGCTACGCCCGGCTCGCGCGCGAAGAGTATGCCTGGGCGCGGCGTGCCTTCGACGAAGCCGTCACCCTCGATCCCGACCATGAGGATGCGCTCGCCGGCCTGGGCGAAGTGCTGCTCAAGTGTGGCGAGCGCCCCCGCGCGGTGGGGTGTTACGAGCGCATCCTGGCCCTCGGCTTCCGTGATGATCACGACCTCATGCTGCAGATCGGCCGGGCGCTGTTCCGCGAAGGCGTGCTCGATCAGGCGCGACGCTTTTTCGAGCTGGCGATCACCGCGCACCCCGATTCGGCCGAGGCGGCCGCCTGCGTGGGCTACGCGGCCCATCGCTTGGGAGACGAGGGCAGCGCGCTCTCCTGGCTGCGGCGGGCCCTGGAGCTCGACCCGGCGCACGGCGAGGCGCGCATCTACCTGGCCAACCTGCTCTACGACCGCGGCGAGTACGAAGCAACGCTGTTTCACCTCGAGCGCACCGATCCCGAGGAGCACTTCGACGGCCTGGCGATTTGGCGGCTGGTCGAGCTGAAGCGGAGCGCGTACCGCCTTCCAGAGGACGATCCCGAGCTCACCCCCTGGCACCGCCGCTTGAACGAGCTGGCGGGCGAGGCAAGCGCCGACGACCTCTTCCTCGCCGCAATCGAAGCGATGGGACCGGACGGCCGAGTGCGCGACCCACGGCAGCTCGAGTTGTTTGGAACGCTGCTGACCGAGTTACAAGGAATGAAGAGCCGGACGACTCTCCCGCCGGGGTCCGCGACGGTGGCCGTCGGCGACCCCCACCGCGTGATGATGCCCTCCGGCGTGTCCTACACCGGCACTTGGGAACAGATCGTGCGTCAAATGAAAGACGCCGCCGCGGAGTGGGCCGCCGGGTCGATCGCGGAGTACATGGCGGCGAGCGCCCAGCGGTGCCGCCGGCAAACCGGCGTGGCGATCCCGACGACGGACGCGGAAAGCTTCATCCGGGGTAGCGCCGAAGCCGGACTCCTGCGGATTCAGCACTAGCAGCGCATCGAGGATGGGCTGAGGGGATGGGGACCTAAGGAACGGGGCAGGTTACGCCAGTCATTCCCCATTCCCCATTCCCTCTTCTAGAGGGGCTTCTTGAAGTAGATCCCGACCGACAGCGGCCCGTCGCCCAGCGCCACGAGGGCCAGCGCACCGCCGAACAGTAGGGATTCCAGCTCGGGGAAATGCCCGCTGGGGAGCACCACGGCGATGATGGCGACCACCATGTTCACTGCCATTAGCGCGGCCACCGGTCGCGTGACCATGCCGAGCAGCACGCACGCCGCGCCGACGGTTTCTACGGCGATCAAATACACGGCCGCTACGGATGCGAACGGGATCCCGACGCCGTGCAGGAAGGTGGCGACGCCAGGGATGCCCATGTGGAACTTCTGCAGGCCGTGCCGCAGGAAGACCCCGCCGACGGCGAGACGGAGCACGAGAGCGGCGTACGGCGAGAGCTGGGTCACGTGGCCTCCTCGGATCAGGTAGGGTTCGGGGACGGCGCGACCGGGTTGCGGCGGCGCGCATCGGTGCGCACTTGACGGGCGCCCAGACGCTTGATGACGACGTCCAACCCGCGCTGCGGGTGCGCCGCGGCCACCCCGGCGACGTCGGCGAAGCATAGCCCCGCCGCCGGAACGGCGTGCAGGGCAACGTGCCCGCCGTGGCATACCAAGACGGCGGTGATACCCTGCGGCCCGCTCAGCACGGTCGGCGGCCCCGCCGGGTTCATGCCGGCCGCGTTGGCTGTCGCGAGCAGCAGGCCGGAGAGCGCCTCCGCATCGGCGAGCCGGCCGGTCGGGATGCCGCCCAAATCGGCGAAGACGTGCTCGAAGGTTACGACGTGCAGGGCGAGCTGTCCGTAATGAGCGGGGCGACGAACGTACCGCGGATCGGTAGCACGCCCAGTGGATCGTAATACTCGTCGGTGCGCTGAGCGCTGAAGAAGTAGCGACCACTGATCGCCTGGCCGTTGGTGACCGTGACGACCCGGCTGATGGTGAGGGTGCCCCCGTAGCGTGACAGGCCGCTGAGTACGCTGCCGTCATTCAGCAGCCTCGACCAGACGCCCCAGTTGCGCAGCGGGCGGCAGATCGGGTCGTAGCCGTAGTTACGGCCGTAGGCTTCGAGCGGCGTGATCGAGTCAATCGTGAACGGGCTCGCACTCGCCGCGAGCACCGGCTGTCGGACGGTGAGCACCACCGCCTCTACGGTGGTCGATCCGCTCATGAGAGCCATGCGCAGCCGGAACGTGGCGGTGTCGCCGCGACGCAGGTAATTGACGCCGCGGGCGGGGACGCCGCGGCGGGCGATGTAGGTGCCAAGGATGGTGAAATAGGCCTTGCCACCGGTCGTGTCCGAGAGGCTGACGACTTCCACGGCGCCCGTGTCGACGAGCGTGTCCGCGTGGGCGAAGAAGGGAAGGGGCCCGCCCGATTGGGTCGTAGAAGCCGTGATCCGTCCCGTCGCCGAGTCAATGCTGAACAGCGCGTTGCTGGCGACGGTCTTGAACCAAGCGGGCGGTGCGACTCCGCCTTTCTTCTTGACCTGCACCGGCACGGTGAAGGTGTCGCCCGGCATCAAGTAGATCGTGTCGAGCAACAGCTGCAGGTCGAGGGTCTTCGAGACTGCAACCAACGCCTGGCCGATGGTGCTCCCGATCTGCGCCGAGACCACCGCGACTCCGGAACCGACGGCGGTCAACGCCCCGGTGTTGTTGTCCGCGGACACGACGGTGGGCCGGGAGCTGGTCCAACTCACGCCGACAGGGGCGACGGTGTCGCCGCGATCGTTGATATAGATGAGGTGGCGCGCGGGAGCGTTGTCCCCGACGAACAGCGAGTCAAGGATCGGGTACACGATGAGGTTGGCAAGCCCCAGGTTGGTCGTGTCATGGCAGGCAGAGAGGACGGCGGCGAGGGCGCTCAGGAGACACAGACGTCGCATACGTGGCATTAAGTGTAAAACCCTTTAGGTTAGCGCAGCCAGAGCGCCATGATAGCCTTCGGGGACGCCTACGTCGTAGAAGGCGTCCGGCTTCGTGAGCGGCACGCCGACCAGCTGGCCCTGGGCCGCCAGCTCCTGTAACAGCGGCACGTCGTCGAGCTCGGTACTCGCACTCTGGTCTTGGGCGATACGCAGCCGCAGCCGTTCGAGGCGGTCGAACACGTCGGGACCAAACACCATGCGTCCGATCGCGGTGAAGGCCGAGGGGGTGCCTCCGGTGTCGAAGCGGGCCTCGCGCGCCCCTTTGCGGGCTAGCGCGACGATCTGGACGAGGCCCTGCCCCGTTGGGTCGACCCGCGGGCGGTATGCGACCCGCCCGGTCGCCCCCTTGGTGGCGGCATCGGCGGCGCCGATCTCCGCCAGCAGCACCGCAGCGCATCCGGTGCGTCGCCGGGCGTCGAGCACCGGCGCGATGGCCGGCCCGCCAGAGAACAGATTGTCGGGCAGCAGCACGGCGACGTCGCCCGAGTCGATGGCCGGCCGGGCGCAGGTGATGGCGTCACCGAGGCCGCGCGGCTCTGGTTGCACGACGATGCTCACGAACAGTCCGATGGGCTGACGCTCGGACAGAAAGCGCGCGAGCTGGGGCTTCTGCGGACTCGTGACCACCACCACGCGCTCGAGGCCAGCCGCGGCCGCCTCCTCCAGCGTCCACTGGAGCAACGGCTTGCCGCCGATGGGCAACAATTCTTTGGGGGTGTCACCGGCGATCGCGGCGAGTCGGGTGCCTTTGCCGCCGCACGGAATGACGGCCGTCGTCACCTGGTGACGAGCTAGAACATGGACATGGCGAGGAACGACCGCAGGTTGTCGTTCGTCACCCGGAGCCGGGCCGAGAGCAGGCGCACGACCGACCACAGCACCTTGTAGGCGATGTCCCGGTTGAAGTCGAGCAGTAGCTCGAAATCGGACCGGGAGATGGTGGTCAGCGTGCAGGAAGTGTTGGCGATCGCGTCCGTGGAGCGCTCGGAGCGATCGAAGATGGACATCTCGCCGAAGCAGGATCCGGGTTTGAGGACGGCGAGCGCCTCCTCCCCGGAGCCGGGAATGGTCCGCGAGATCCGGACCTCTCCCTCGGAGATGATGAAGAGTCGGTTGCCGGGCTCGCCTTCTTTGAAAACGTACTGCCCAACGGCGTGTTTCTGCTCGCGGCAGACCTCAGCGACGCGGGCCAGCTCGCCGTCGTCCAGGTCCTGGAAGATCGCGGCCTGCTTCAGCAGCTTAAGATCCACGCGGTGAAGCTACGCGGCACTCGGAGGGGGCACAAGTGAAACCGTGGGTGACACCGGCAGATGTGCTTACGTCGCTTCGGGTTCCCCTGGCCGTCGTGTTTCCGTTCGTGCACACGCCCGCTTGGCAGCTCGCGATCGTGGGCGTCGCGGCCGCGTCGGATTTCTTCGACGGGATGCTGGCGCGCCGCTTCGGCGCTTCGCGCACCGGGGCCATCCTCGACCCGCTCGCCGATAAGCTGTTCATGGCCGCGGCGTTCCTCACGGTAGCGCGGGGGGGGCTGCTGCACCCCCTGGAGGTGGTCGGGGTACTGTTGCGGGACATCGTCGCCGCCGTCGGGTTCGCCGCCTCCTGGGTGCTGCGACGGCCGGTTGCACTGCCGGCTCGCGCGGGCGGCAAGGCGGTAACGGTCGGTCAGGTGCTCACGCTGGTGGCGTTCATCGCGGAGTCGCCGTTGGTGCGGCCGCTCGCCTGGGCGACCGCGGCAGTCGCCTGCTACGCGATCTGGGACTACGGCCGGGTGGCGGCGCGGGTCGCACAGGCGCCGCCACCTCCGCCGCCCTCCCCAACCGGCAAGGAGACGTGATGCGACGCGTGTGGATCACCGTGGGGACGGCGTTGCTCGCGGCGCGGCTCGGTGCCCAGGAGTTCAAGCCGCCACGCGTGGGCGTCACGCCGTCGGGCACACGCATCGGCCTGTTCGGGTTCGGCGTGCGGGGCGGCGTCGACCTGGGCAACCGCCAACTCCTGGTCGGCACCACACTCGATGTCGGTGACCTTTTCACGGCGCGCCTGCGGCTCCGCCCCTCGGGAGAGATCGGGGTCTTCAACGGCGGCAACAACTCCTACGCGGCGAGCTTCGAGACTCTGTACCGCTTCACCGACGACGACCAGGTCGCGATCCCCTACCTCGGGGCCGGGGTATCGGTCGCCGGCCACGACCACTGCGGAGTCGATCCCGGCTGCCCGGCGGTCTGGATCAACCTGGTCCTCGGCTTCGAGCTCCACTACAAGTCGACGTTCAACTGGCTGGTGGAGTACCACGGCATGGATGTGCTGCGGCGGAGCCGCCTGTATCTCGGCCTCACCACGCGGCGGGGGAACTGAGGTGGCCCGGACCGCTGCCATCTCGCTGCGCTGGCGCGAAGGAGGGGGACTCGTCTTCGAGGGCGGTGGGGCGGGCCGGCCCTCGATCGTCGTGGACGGCGACACCAAGCTGGCAACCTCGCCAGTCGAGCTGTTGCTGCTCGCCGCCGGCACCTGCACGGCTTCCGACGTCGTCCTGATTCTGCAGAAGCAGCGTGTCAAGCTGCGCGGGCTCGAGGTCGCCGTGGAGGGGACGCGCCGCGAGGAAGAGCCGCGCCGCTATACCGCGATCCACTTTCGCTTTACTGTGACGGGCGAGGGTGCCGACGAGGCCAAGGCGCGCCGCGCCATCGACCTCTCGCTGCAAAAATACTGCTCCGTGGTCGCCTCTCTGGCCTCCGACATCCCGATCACCTACGACCTCACCGTCGCGTAGCACGGTTTGGCTACTGGCCGTGCTCGCCGCCACGGTTCCTGCGGGCGGGGCGGCTGCGCAATCGCCGGCGGTCGGCGAGACCTCCTTCGGCGCTGTGTGCTTGCTCGCCCGCGCGGATTTCTGGGGTGCCGAGGCCGGTGTTGCGCGTCGCGTGGGTCAGGGCCGTGTGGCATTCCTCGGCGCCGGCGGTTGGCAGGATGGCGGCACCGCGCTGCGCGCCGAGGCGCGAGCGCAGTTCCTCTTGTTACCGGCGGCGGGGGGTAGAAGGACTCCGGCGGGCTATTACGCTGGCCTCGGGCTCGCCTTTGCGGGCGCCGAGCGGCGGCATGGCGCCGCCTATCTCACGGCCGCGATTGGCGTCGAGACGGCGGCGTGGCGGACGCGGGGAGTGTACGCCGAGATCGGGCTCGGCGGCGGGGTACGGTTTGCGGCGGGGCTGCGGTGGCGGCGTGTACCGGCGTGGTGGCCGTGAGAGATGCTGCTCAGACGCTTGCGCCGACCGGTGCGGTCCGCGCCACGACCGGCTGGCAGTAGCGCTCGCCCAGGAGGCGCAGTTGCGCGATCTCGTCCTCGCTCAGGCCCTCGAACCGGTCTCGCAGATACAGCATGGTGTCGTCGAACCACTCTTTCTGGTGCTCGGGGCCGGCTTCGAGAACGCCGCAGCGGAGGATGTGGGAGAACAATTCGTCGCGTGCCTGCTCAAACGTCGTGGGAGTCTGCGTTTTGCGGGGTTCGCTACGTTTCTTGGCCATGCGGGGCGGCTCCTCTCCTGGTCTGGGGCTCTGGGGAAGTGGCGGCGCAATATAAGAGAGCCGTCCGCCGGAGGCAAACGGGGCCCCGTTGGCCGTGATCGTGGTATAATCATAGTGTACTCATGAGCGACGAAACGTACGGTCCGGAGCGTGCCGAGCGGCTGGTCGCGCTGCTGCGCGCCCTGGCCGAGCGGATCCAGGAGCTGGACCGCGCAGGGGGAGGGCGGCTGCTCCAGGCTGCCCCGGAGCTGCAGAAGTTGCTCGGCAACGCCCGCAGCGAGCTGTTCCATTACGAAGTGCGGCAGACCTACGACACCCCGGAGATCGCCGAGAGCCGCCGTATCGTTGAGGAAGCCGAGCAGCGCTTCCACGACCTCGACCTGGACGAGCCCGGCGACGACGACGTACCCTGGCGCAAGGACCCGGACGTATGAAGCCCTTCTATGCAGTGCTCGGCGTCGTGGTCGTGGCCGGCGCGGGGTGGCTGGTGTGGGCGTCCCGCACGACCCCGGCTGCGCCACCGGCGACGAGCGGGCCTGTGCCCGTCGCGGCTGATGGATTCCGGGGATACGTGCTCGGGAGCGACTCGGCGCCGGTCGAAGTGGTCGAATACGCCGACTTCCAGTGCCCGCACTGCGGCGAGTTCGCCGTGCTGCAGCTGCCGACCATCCGCCAACAGCTGATCGCCACGGGAAAGCTGCGGTGGCGGTTGCGCGACTATCCGATCGGCAACTTTCCGTGGTCGCGCGTGTCGGCCCTCGCCGCGCACTGCGCCGGCGAACAGGGGAAGTTCTGGCCGATGGCGGACACGCTGTTCCTCACGCAGAGCCAGTGGGGTCGCAGCTCCCGGGACCCCAGCGGATACTTCCGGGATCTCGCCCGTGGGCTCAACCTGGATCGAGATAGGTTCGACGCCTGCCTGGCGAGCAACCGCTACGCCGGGCGCATCGAAGCGAGCCACCAGGAGGGAGAAGCCCGCGGCGTCACGGGAACACCGACCTTCTTCGTGAACGGCCGGCCGTGGCCGGACGAGCGCAACGTCAGCTCGGACCGCTTCAAGCAGGTCGTGGATAGCGTCATCGCGGCTCGGCACAAACGCTGAGATGCGCCACCGGCAGACGATCGCGCTGCTCGCGCTGATCGGTTTCTTCATCGCGTTGTATCTGTGGCTCTATAAGATCGGGGCGATCGGCGTCCTGAAGTGCGGCTCCGGCGCCTGTGAGGCTGTGCAGACGAGCCGCTGGGCCGACTTCCTCGGTGCGCCGGTCGCCCTGTACGGCGTCGTGGGCTACGCCGTGCTGTTCCTCGTCGCGCTCGTGGGTGCCCAACCCGCCTTCGCGACGCGCCGGGCCCCCACCGTCATCCTCGCCGTGCTCGCCAGCAGCGGTTTGCTGTTCACCCTGTACCTCACCTACCTCGAGCTGGCCGTGATCCACGCGATTTGCCGCTGGTGCGTGGGGAGCGCGGTCATCATCACCGTGATCTGGGTGGTGTCGATGATCGGACTGAAGACGTGGGGAGCGGGAGGTGTCGGCGTTGCACAAGAGGACCGCCTCCCTGTATCGTTACCGCCGCCATGACCTCACGGGCGGAACCGGTGGCTGCTCCGCGCGGTCGCTACCTCGCCACGCTCTCCCTCGCCGCGCTGGGCGTGGTCTACGGCGACATCGGCACGAGCCCATTGTACGCGATGCGCGAGTCCTTCTACGGGACCCACGGGATCGCCGTCAGTCCCGGCAACGTGCTGGGGGTCCTCTCGCTCGTGTTCTGGTCGCTGATCCTCGTCGTCACGATCAAGTACCATGTTGTGATCATCCGCGCGGACAATAAGGGTGAAGGGGGCGTGCTGGCCCTGATGGCGCTCGTCAACGGCACCCGCCTCGCCCGGGGCCTTTCGCCCCGCCGCGTCATGATCGTGCTCGGAATTTTCGGGTCGGCGCTCCTGTATGCCGACGGTGCCCTCACGCCGGCGATCTCCGTGCTGAGCGCCGTTGAGGGGCTCGAGGTCGCGACGCCGGCACTCGCTTCCTGGGTGATCCCAGTGACGCTCATGATCCTGGTCGGCCTGTTCCTCTTGCAGAGCCGCGGGACGGCACGGATCGGCGCGCTCTTCGGACCGGTAATGCTGGTCTGGTTCGGCACCATCGGCATCCTTGGGCTGAGCGAGATCGTCCGACAACCGGGGGTGCTGGCAGCGGTCTCCCCCTACCACGCGGTGCTCTTCTTCGGCGAGAACCTGGGGCGTGGTTTCGTGGTGCTGGGCGCCGTCTTCCTCGTCGTCACGGGCGGCGAGGCGCTGTACGCAGACCTCGGCCACTTCGGGCATCGCGCGATCCAGATCGCCTGGTTCAGCGTCCCGCTCCCCTGCCTGTTGCTCAACTACTTCGGGCAGGGAGCGCTCCTGCTGCGGACCCCGGCTGCGGCGGAAAACCCCTTCTACCACCTTGCCCCGCACTGGGCCCTCTACCCCCTGATTGTGCTCGCCACTGCGGCGACCATCATCGCTTCGCAGGCCGTTATTTCGGGTGCCTTTTCCCTCACCCGCCAGGCGGTGCAGCTCGGCTACAGCCCGCGGCTCAACATCGAGCATACGTCCTCGCGTGAGATCGGGCAGATCTACGTCCCGTCGGTCAACTGGGGTCTGATGCTGCTCACGTGCGTGCTGGTGCTCGGCTTCCAGACGTCGAGCAACATCGCCGGCGCGTACGGCGTGGCGCTATCGACTCTGATGCTTATGACGACGCTCATGTTCTACGTGATGAGCCGCGAGGTATGGCGCTGGAGCATCCCACGCGCGGCGCTCGTCGTGGGACTCTTCCTTTTGATGGATGTCCCGTTCTTCGCGGCCAACATGCTGAAGATCCGCTATGGCGGCTGGGTCCCACTAGTCATCGCCGCGGTCGTCTACGCGCTGATGAGCACGTGGAAGCGCGGCCGGGAGATCCTCGCCAAGCGCATGCTGGAAAAGACCGTGCCGCTCAAGATGCTGCTCGCCGACCTGGCGGCGGAGCCGCCGGTCCGTGTCCCCGGCACGGCGGTCTTCATGTACGGGACCACCGACGGCACGCCTCCGGCGCTCATACACAATCTGGCCCACAACAAGGTATTGCACGAGAGGATTGTGTTTCTGAACGTGGTGACGCTCGATATCCCTCACGTCCCGGCTGCGGAGCGGGTGACGGTGAAGCGCATCGGCAAGGGGTTTCACACCGTGGTCGCCCGCTACGGATTCATGGACGATCCCCACATCGAGGACGTCCTGGCAGCCTCCCGCGGGAGAGCCCTCGACATCCGGATCGAGGGAACGACCTTCTTCCTGGGCCGCGAGACCCTCGTCGCCTCCGAGCGGCCCGGCATCGCCGACTGGCGCGCGAAACTGTTCGCGTTCATGTCGCGCAATGCCCTGCGGGCGACTGCCTTCTTCAAGATCCCGCCGAACCAGGTGTTCGAAGTCGGATCCCAGGTCGAGCTGTAGCTACAATCCGACCGTCCGACAGGACTAGCCTCTCGCCCCTCGGGGGATATGTTCCAGCCAGGAGGCACGTCACATGGCAAAAACGACTGCCAATACTGAGCGCACCGAGGTCAGCGAAGCGCAGATCGCCGTGCATTGGAAGGAGGAGGCGTACTATCAGCCCTCCGAGAAATTCAAAGCACAAGCGAACATGCGAGATGCCCACATCCTCGAAAAGTTCGGCCTCGACAAGTTCCCCGACTGCTTCAAAGAGTATGCGGACATGCTGACCTGGTTCGAGCCCTATCGCACCGTTCTCGATACCAGCGACGCGCCGTTCTGGAAATGGTTCGTCGGGGGCAAGATCAATGCCTCCTACAACTGTGTGGACCGCCACCTCGCCAAGCACGCCAGCAAAGCCGCTTTCATTTTCGTGCCCGAGCCGGAAGACCAGCCGCCCGTAGCAATCAAGTATCAGGAGCTGTATGCCCGCGTGAATGAGCTGGCTGCGCTGCTCCGCGGCTTGGGACTGAAGACGGGAGACCGCGTCACGTTTCACATGCCGATGGTTCCCGAGCTGCCGATCACGATGCTGGCCTGTGCGCGACTCGGCATCGTCCACTCGCAAGTCTTTGGGGGGTTCAGCGGTCAAGCGTGCGGCTCGCGCATTCAGGATTCGGGCAGTCGGGTGCTCGTGACGATGGACGGCTACTGGCGGAACGGTTCCCTGATTGATCACAAAGCGAATGCCGACATCGCGGTGCGGACGGCCAAAGACCTGGGGCAGGCTGTCGACAAGGTCTTGGTGTGGCAGCGCTATCCCGGAACATATTCCGCCAAGACGCCGATGGTTCCGGGGCGCGATTTCTTCATGAACGACCTGCTCAAGGAATACACAGGCCGGACCGTAGAGCCGGTGGCGCTGCCGTCGGAGGGGGCGCTGTTCCTCATGTACTCGAGCGGCACGACGGGCAAGCCCAAGGGGGCGCAACACAGTATCGCGGGCTATCTGTCCTACGTCACCGCCACGTCCCGCTGGATCCTCGACATTCATCCGGAGGATGTCTACTGGTGTATGGCGGACATCGGCTGGATCACCGGGCATTCCTACATCGTCTATGGTCCCCTGGCCAACGCGGCGACGAGCGTACTGTACGAGGGCGTGCCCACGTTTCCCGACGCCGGGCGGCCCTGGCGCATCGCCGAGCGCTTGGGCGTCAACATCTTCCATACCGCCCCGACGGCGATCCGGATGCTACGCAAACTCGGTCCCCAAGAGCCGCGCAAGTACAAATACCGGTTCAAGTCCATGACGACGGTGGGGGAGCCGATTGAGCCGGAGGCGTGGCGCTGGTACTACGACGAGGTCGGCAAGCGCGAAGCGGTGATTACTGATACGTGGTGGCTCACGGAAACGGGCGGCTTTCTCGGCGTGACCGTCCCGGCGATCCATCCGATGAAGCCTGGCAGCTGCGGTCCCGGCGCGCCGGGGATCCATCCGGTCATCTACGACGAGACCGGCGCGGAGGTTCCTAAAGGGTCCGGTAAGGCGGGCAACATCTGCATCCGCAATCCGTGGCCCGGCATCATGCAGACGCTTTGGGGCGACCGTGATCGCTACGTCAAGACCTACTTCTCCAAGTACAACAGGAATCCGAGCAGCAAGGACTGGCGCGACTGGCCATTCATGTGCGGCGACGGCGCGGTGCAGGCGGCAGATGGCTATTACCGCATCCTCGGCCGCATCGACGACGTGATCAACGTCGCCGGTCACCGCCTCGGAACCAAGGAGATCGAGTCTGCCTGTCTCACCGTTCCGGAAGTCGCCGAGGCTGCTGTCGTCCCCGTCGCAGATGAGGTCAAAGGACGCGTACCCGAGGTGTACATCGCGATCAAGCCCGGCGTGCAGCCAAGTCAGGACATCATCGACCGCGTGATCAGGGCCAACGAAGAGGTGATCGGCAAGATCGCGCGCCCCAAGCACGTATATATCGTGCCCGATATGCCCAAGACGCGCTCTGGGAAGATCATGCGCCGTGTGCTCGCGTCCATCTCGAATCGTCGCGATGTCGGCGACGTAACGACCCTCGCGAACCCGGACGTAGTCGAACAGATCCGCACCCTGGTTCAAGGCAAGGACGTCATAGCCACCAAGGACGAGTTGCCGGAGGACATCGCGAAGTTCGGCCAAGCTGAATGAGGCACATCACCAGAGCCTGCGCGCGCGCCTAGCTGATCTCCGACAGCATCGGCCGGTAGCCGGATCCCTCTGAATCCCTGTGTTCTTCGCTACCGCAGTTTGCGCTGCTCATTTCGGCCTGCGGCGGCGCATCACGTGAGGATCGTCACGCGCTTTGGACAAGCGCTTGATCTAGTTGACCTTAGTCACATGGCACCAAAGTGGCGTTGGGACGGGCGGCTGAACTGGAGCCGCACATGGAGGAGTCGGTCCTGATGTCCACGCGTCAAACGGAAAAGGTGCTGGGCGCCCCTGAAGCGCTCGGCCTGGAGACCCGTACGGCCTTCCGCCGTGCCGCCACGGAGCTGCTGGAGCAGCTCGCCGAGGGCGCGGGACGCCTGGTCATCGACCTCAGCGCCACGCGGCAGGTGGACAGTGCGGGGCTGGGAGCCCTGATGCTGATCCAGCGCAAGGCAGCCGAACGTCGTCAGAGCGTGTGCTTGCGCGGCGCGAACGAGGAGCTGCGTTTCCTGTTGGTGCTGACCAAGCTGGACGATCTGTTCGAGCTGGAGAGCGCGGACGCCTAACATATATTAGTTCCATCATGCCGGACCAGCCGCCCCGCCCGAAGGTCCTCTTCGTCGAAGACGAGCCGACGCTCGTCGCGTCCTACGAGCGCTACTTCGACACCCGCTATCAGATGGCCTTCGCACGCACCGGCGCCGAGGCGCTGCAGCAGCTCGTCGCCTTTCACCCCGACGTGCTCGTGCTTGACCTTCGGCTCCCGGACACCGACGGGATCGCGTTGCTCCAGCAGATCCGGCAGGGCCACCGCGACTTGCCAGTCGTCGTGACGACCGCCTACGTCAGCATGGAGCCGCTCATGAGCGTCCTGGACCTCGGGCACAGCGGCTATCTGGTCAAGCCATTCGATTTGGGCGAGCTCGGCGCGCGCATAGATGCTGTCGGCTGAGGGCCTAGCCCACTCCTTCGGCTCCCCTCCCGTCCACGCCCTCGACGGCATCTCCTTCCGACTCGATGTTGGGCACACCCTCGCGGTGTTCGGCCCGAACGGCGCTGGAAAGACCACGCTTCTGAAAGTGCTCGCGGGGCTCATCCGCCCGCAGTCGGGGCGCGCTCAGGTCGAGGGTGGTCGCCGCGCCATCGGCTGGATCGGCCACCATTCGCACTTGTACTCCCACCTCACTGTGCGCGAAAACCTGCTCTTTTGGGCAACGCTGTACAGTGTGCCGACGCCCGAGCGTGGCCCTCGTGCCGACGACCTGATGCGCCGCCTCGGCCTCAGCGACCGCGCGGCCCAGCCGGTCGCCGACCTGTCGCGCGGGCTAGTCCAGCGGGTCGCCATCGCCCGTGCCCTGGTTCACGAGCCGCAGGTACTGCTGCTCGACGAGCCATTCGCCGGACTCGACCTCGCCGCCGCGGGCGAGTTCCGCCGCCTGCTCGCCGAGTTGACGCACGGGCGCCGCGCCGTCGTGCTCGCCACCCACAACGTCGAGGAGGGAGTGGAGCTCGCGACCGAGATCGCCTTCCTACACCGCGGCCGCTTCGTGGAGGTCGCGCCGCGCGGCACACGTGGGCCCGCTCAGATTGCCGATGCCTATCGCCGAGCCGTAGCCGGTGGCTGAGTTGCTGCGGCAGGCGTGGACCATCGCCCGCAAAGACCTGCTGCTCGAGTTCCGCTCGCGCACGGCGATCATGTCCGCCGCGGTGTTCACGGCTTTGGTCCTCGTCGTCTTCAACTTCGGCCGCGACCCGACCGCCGTGCCGACGCTGACGATCGCGCCGAGCATCCTGTGGGTGACCTTCACCTTCGCCGGCATGGTGGCGCTGAACCGCGCCTTTGAGCTCGAGCTCGAGAACCTGGCGCTGGATGGCCTGCTGCTCTCGCCGATCAGCCGCCACAGTCTCTATCTGGGGAAGCTGGCGGCGAACCTCGTGTTCGTCGCGGCGGTAGAGACGATCGGACTGTTCCTGTTCGCGGTCTTATTCGACGTCCCGATCTGGCATGTCCTCGGGGCCCTTGTCGGGGTGATCGCGCTCGCGACCCTGGGGTTCATTGCGGTGGGCACGCTGTTCAGCGCCATGGTGCTCCGCACACGCTTCGCCGAGCTGATGCTGCCGGTGCTGCTGCTGCCGTTCCTGATGCTGCCGCTGAGATGGGCGGTGCAGGCGACTAGCGCCCTGCTCGCGGCGCGTCCCTTGAGCGAGATGATGGGGTCCCTTAAGTTGCTTGCGGCCTACGACATCGTCTTCGTGACACTCGCAACACTCCTGTTTCCTTCTATTGTGGAAGAATGAGCCTCGTTCAGAAGGGCCGCGGGATCACGCTCGTGGGACTTGCCCTACTAGGCGGCGTGTATGTCAGGGCGCTGGCGTTCACCCCCGTGGAGCGGCTGCAAGGACCGGCGCAGAAGATCTACTACCTCCACGTTCCCGCTGCCATCTGGACAGAGACCGCCATCATTATGGTGGGACTGGCGGGGGTCTTCTATCTCTTCCTTGGGGACCGGCGCCTTGATCTGTTCGCTCAAGCTTCGGCGGAGGTGGGGACCGTGTTTGCCACGATCGTGCTCACGACGGGCCCCATCTGGGGGAAACCGATCTGGGGGACCTGGTGGACGTGGGACGCGCG
>DASQAH010000386.1:0-17078 GCA_035635835.1 Gemmatimonadales bacterium | reverse complement strand
GGGGGGAACCGCTTTACGTTATTGCTGGGGGCGGACGCGGCGCAGGATCTGCCGCAGTGGTACGAGGTGGAGTCCTTGCCGCGGCTCGCCGACGTGGTCGTCTTCGCCCGGCCGGGCGCGAGCATCCCGTCTCATCGGCTGATCACCCGGGTGATTGAGGTGCCAACGATCGCCGTGTCCGCCTCGGACGTCCGAGCCCGGGTCGCCGCGGGACGCTCGATTCGGTATTGGGTGCCCGATGCGGTGCGCGAGTACATCGCCACCCGCGGGCTGTATCACTAGGGGACTGATGTTCGACGACTTCATCAAGAAGATCTTCGGGACGCGCTTCAAGCGGGAGATGAAGCGCATCAGCCCGACGGTCACAGCGATCCATCGACATGAAGAGCGTCTCAAGACGCTCTCGGACCTGGAACTGCAGGCCCAGACGGCGAAGCTCCGTTCGCTGGTCGCCGAGCGCACCGGTGCGCTGGCGGCTGAGGTGGAGCGCCTCACCAAGGCCAAGCACGACTGCCCTGACGCCGCCGAGCGCGCGGTGCTGAGTGATCAGCTGGGCCGCTCGGAGCAGGCGCTGGCCAAAGCGCTCCAGGCCACCCTCGACGATCTGCTGCCCGAGGCGTTCGCCACGGTGCGGGAGGCCTGCCGCCGGCTGCTGGGTACGCCGGTCCCGGTGACAGGGCATACCCTCTCTTGGGACATGGTGCCCTACGATGTGCAGCTGATCGGCGGCATCGTGCTACACCAGGGGAAGATCGCCGAGATGGCGACGGGCGAGGGCAAGACCCTCGTTGCGACGCTGCCACTCTACCTCAACGCCCTGGCGGGACGGGGCGTGCACCTCGTGACCGTCAACAACTACCTCGCGCGGCGCGACTCGCAGTGGATGGGGCACCTGTTCACCTGGCTCGGGCTCACCGTCGGCTGCATCGACGACACCCAGCCCCAGACGCCCGAGCGCCGCGCGGCCTACCTGTGCGACGTCACTTATGGCACGAACAACGAGTTCGGCTTCGATTACCTGCGCGACAACATGGTGCTCGCGCTGGACCAGCGCGTGCAGCGGCCCCACTACTACGCGATCATCGACGAAGTCGATTCGATCCTCATCGACGAGGCGCGCACCCCGCTCATCATTTCGGGGCCCGTGGGCGCGGAGTCCGACGAGAAGTACGCCCAGTTCAACACCCAGGTCGTGCAGCTCGTCCGCAAACAGACGGCGGTGGCCAACGACCTCATCGGCAAAGCCGAGCCACTGCTGCAGGACGAAAAGACGCAATACGATGGCGCCCTGCAGCTGTACAAGGCGCAGCTCGGCATGCCCAAGAATAAGAAGCTCTTGAAGCTGCTCAACGAGACCGGCGTCAAGCAGCTGGTGCAACGGGTCGAGCTCGACCGCCTAGCGGACCGCAAACTGCCGGCGCGCGAGCAGAAGATGCGGGACATCGAGGACGACCTGTACTTCGTGCTCGACGAGCGGGGCCACTCGGTCCACCTCACCGACCAGGGCGTGGAGACGATGTCGCCGCAGGACCCCCAGCTGTTTGTGGTCCCTGACATCTCGCACGCGGTGCACGAGATCGAGCGCGACGAGGCGCTCTCGCCTCAGGAGAAGCTCGAGCGCCGTCGCCAGGTGGAGGCGGAGTATGCCCAGAAGAGCGAGATCCTGCACATCATCCACAAGTTGCTCCAGGCCCACGCGCTGTACGAGAAGGACGTGGAGTACGTCGTGCAGGACGGCCAGGTGTTTATCGTGGACGAGTTCACTGGCCGGTTGATGCCCGGCCGTCGCTGGTCGGACGGGCTGCACCAGGCGGTGGAGGCCAAGGAAGGGGTGGCGGTCCGCGAGGAGAGCCAGACGCTCGCGACGATCACCATCCAGAACTACTTCCGGATGTACGAGAAGCTGGCGGGCATGACGGGCACCGCCGAGACCGAGGAGACCGAGTTCTACCAGATCTACAAGCTCGAGGTCGTGGTGATCCCCACCAACCGGCCGGTCCGCCGGGTGGACAAGCACGACCTCGTCTACAAGACGCGGCGGGAGAAGTACAACGCCGTCATCGAGGAGGCCGAGCGGCAGCACAAGAAGGGGCTGCCCGTGTTGATCGGCACGGTGAGCGTGGACGTGTCGGAGACGTTGTCCCGCATGCTGAAGCGGAAAGGGCTGAAGCACGAGGTGTTGAACGCGAAGTACCACGAGCGCGAGGCCGAGATCGTCGCGCAGGCGGGCCAGCCGGGCTCCATCACGATCGCCACCAACATGGCCGGGCGCGGCACCGACATCAAACTCGGCCCCGGCGTCAAGAAGTGTCAGGTGTGCGGCATCACCTACCGCGAGTCCGCGTTCGGACAGGTGGTCGAGCGGCCCGACCTGTCCGCCGCCGAGATCACGAAGCTCGGGTGCAATGAGGATCCGCCGTGCGGGCTCGTCATCGTCGGCACTGAGCGCCACGAGGCGCGGCGTATCGACCGCCAGCTGCGCGGCCGCTCCGGGCGCCAGGGCGACCCGGGGCAGAGCGTCTTCTTCCTATCGCTGGAAGACGACCTGATGCGCCTGTTCGGGTCCGACCGGATCGCACGCTGGATGGACCGCTCCGGCGCCGAGGAGGGCGAGGTGATCACCCATCCGTGGGTGACCGGCGCCATCGGCCAGGCGCAGAAGCGCGTCGAGCTGCAGAACTTCCAGGCCCGCAAGCGGCTGCTCGAGTACGACGACGTGATGAATCAGCAGCGCGACGTGATCTACTCGTTGCGCAAGTTCGCCCTCGAGGGGGGCGAGGAGCTCAAGGCGGAGGCGCAGCGGATGATCGACGCCGCCGTCGAGCGGCTCGCCGGCGAGCACACCGGCACGGCCAAGGATCCGAGCGAGTGGGATCGCGCCCTGATCGAGACCGAGTACCTGCAGCGGTTCCTGCTATCGGTTCCGGGCGTCACGGATCCGGCCGTGGTGAAGGATCGTGACGACCTGGTGCGTGCCGCTCAGCAGGCCGGCCGCGACGCGTTCCCGAACAAACTCGCCTACTTCAAGGAGATCGAGAGCAAGGTGGGGATCCCGAACATCGGGGATCAGGCGCTGTCGCAGATCATGATCGGCGTGCTCGACGAGAAATGGAAGGACCACCTCTACGACCTCGACCAGCTGCGCGTGGGGATCCAGTTCCGGCAGTGGGGCCAAAAGGACCCCCTGATCGAGTACAAGCAGGAAGCCTACGAGATGTTCGTCGGCTTGATGCACGACCTGCGCAGCACCTTCGCCGAGCGCTGGCTCAAGCTGCAGGTCCAGGTCGGCCCGCCACCGCCCTCCCGGCCAGGTCAGACCATCACGTCCCCGCTCGGCGGCCCGGCCCGGCGGCCGACCCCGATGGTCGCCCGCAAACTGCCCGCCGACGGGCTGGTGAGTCCCGAGACGGCCACCGGTCCGCTGCCGCCACAGGCCCTCTCCCCGCCGCCGGCGGTCGGGGCCGCGGCCTCCAACCCCTACGCGGGCGTGGGGCGCAACGACCCCTGCCCTTGCGGCAGCGGCAAGAAGTTCAAGAAGTGCCACGGAGCGGCACTGTAGCGCGTTCGTTTGGTACGGCTTCGGAGGCGGCATGGGTTAGCTTCGGCCCATGCCGCTTCTGCTATCCGAACACCCGGAACGGGACCGTCCCCGCGAGCGTTTTTGGGCCGTTGGTCCGGTCGCGTTGACGGCGCAGGAGCTCCTGGCGATTCTCTTGGGAACGGGGTGTGCCGGCCGGGATGCGCTCGTGGTGGCCGGGGACCTGCTGGCGCGGGTCGAGGGATCACTGCGGCGACTGATGGGCCGACCGGGGGCCGAGCTGGCCCGGGTGCCCGGAGTGGGGCGGGCCAAGGCGGCGCGGCTGCTGGCCTCCTTCGAGCTCGGCCGACGGGTGGCGGCGGAGACGGAGCCGGCTCCCCGGCGGATCGCCGGCCCGGCGGACGTGCACCGCTTCTACGCTCCCCGGCTGCGTGAGCTGGCAGTGGAGGAGTTCCATGTCCTCGCGTTGGGGAGTCAGAGCCAGGTGTTGGCGGACCTCCTGATCACCCGGGGGATCCTGAACAGCTCGCTGGTGCATCCCCGCGAAGTGTTCCGCGGGGCGATCGCCGAGGCGGCGGCGGGCATCATCGTCGTGCACAACCACCCGAGTGGCGACCCGACGCCCTCGGCCGACGATCGGGCAGTGACGCGGCAGCTGGTGGACGCGGGGCGCCTGCTCGACGTCCCGGTGTATGACCATGTGATCGTGGGAGGAGGGCGTTACGTGAGCTTCGCCGAGGCCGGCTTGCTGTGACGAGCACCGCGGCCATCCTCGCCCCCCAGTTGGCCAAGGCCGTGGCGGCCCAGCAGGACCGTCTCGACCTCGACCTGCTCGCGCGCGCCAATCAGTTCAGCGCCCGCGCCCACCGCGGCCAGAAGCGCCAGTCGGGCGACGACTTCGTCTCCCACAGCGTGGCGGTCGCGACGATTCTCGCCGAGCAGCAGATGGATTCCACGACGATCGCCGCCGCGCTGCTGCACGACGTGGTCGAGGACGCCGGCGTGACGGTGGACGACATCCGCCGCGAGTTCGGCAGCGAGGTGGCCGATCTGGTCGACGGGCTCACCAAGCTGTCCAGCCTGACCTTCCGCTCGACCGCTGAGGAGCAGGCGGAGAACTACCGTAAGCTGTTGCTCTCCATCGCCAAGGACGCGCGGGTCATCATCATCAAGCTGGCCGACCGGCTTCACAACATGCGCACCCTCGAGCACCTCGACGCGGAGAAGCAGCGGCGGATCGCGATGGAGACGCGGGAGATCTACGCCCCCCTGGCGCACCGCTTCGGCATGGCGGGGATGAAGGCCGAGCTCGAGGATCTCGCATTCCGGTTCCTCGAGGGGCCGGACTATCGGGCCTTGGCGCGGCAGATCCGGGCCCGGCGGACTGATCGCGAGAAGACCATCGAGCGGCTGCGCGCGCCGCTCGCCGAGGAGCTGGCACGCGCCGGGCTGGCGGGGTTCGAGATCACCGGTCGACCGAAGAACCTGTGGTCGATCTACAAGAAAATGAAGAAGCGCGACAAACCGTTCGAAGAGATCTTCGACCTCCTCGCGGTCCGCGTCCTGGTGAACAGCGTCGCGGAGTGCTACCACGTGCTCGGGGTGATCCACCATAAGTGGACCCCACTGCAGGAGCGGATCAAAGACTATATCGCCAGCCCCAAGTCGAACGGTTACCAGTCGCTGCATACCACCGTCTTCGGGCCTGGCGGTCAGCTCTACGAGATCCAGATCCGTACGCGCGACATGCACCGTACCGCGGAGTACGGCATTGCGGCGCACTGGTTGTTCAAGGAGGGGAAGCAGCCCGACGAGCTGGATCGTCACCTCTCCTGGTTCCGCCAGCTGCTCGAGCTGCAACAGGATGCCCATTCGCCCGAGGAATTCCTCGAGTTCCTGAAGGTCGACCTCTATCAGGACGAGATCTTCGTCTTCACGCCGCGCGGCGACGTCAAGCGACTCCCCAAGGGGGCCACGCCGCTCGACTTCGCCTTCGCGGTCCACACCGAGGTCGGCCACCACTGCCACGGCGCCCGCATCAACGGCCGCATCTCTCCGTTGCACCGGCCGCTGCACAACGGCGACACGGTCGAGATCCTCACGAGCACCGCCGCCAAGCCGTCGCGCGACTGGCTGGCGCATGTTCAGACGGCGCGCGCCCGCCACAAGATCCGGCAGTGGATCAAGCTAGAGGAGCACGGCCGCAGTGTCGCGCTGGGTCGGGAGATCCTGGACCGCGAGATCCGCCGCCGCCGTCTCACCGCCCCCGCACCGGAGCAATACGCGAAGGGGGCCGCCCTCCTCTCGGTCGGCACGCCTGAGCAACTCGAGGCGGGGCTCGGCCGGGGCGACCTGCCGCTCGGCCAGGTGATGCACGCACTCTACCCCGATCTGCCCGGCGAGGACCTGACACCGCCCAAGCCCACCGCCTTCGGGCGGGTGATCGAGCGCCTGCGCCTGGGTCGCGGGATCAAGATTCAAGGGGTCGATGGGCTGATGGTGCGCTATGCCCAGTGCTGCCAACCGGTGCCGGGCGACGCGGTGGTGGGCTATGTGACCCAGGGGCGCGGCATCTCGATCCACCGCGCCGACTGCCCCAACCTCCTGACGCTCTCGGCGGAGATGGAGCGGCGGGTGGAGATCGACTGGCAGGAGTCCGAGGGCGAGGTGTTCGTGGTCCGGCTGGCCGTTGGCGGGGAGGACCGGCGCGGTCTGTACGCGGACATCTGCGAAGCGGTCAGCGAGACCGGGACCAATATCCGCAGCGCCGACCTCGCCTCCAAAGACGGGGCTGTCTACGGCTCGATGCTGGTTGAGGTGGAGAACCAGACCCAGCTGAACAAGGTGCTGCGCGCCGTCCGTAAGGTGAAGGGTGTCACTCGGGTCGCGCGCCGCGACTCCGGTGCTCACTCGGAAACCGCGCTGGGTTAACTTTCCGGGATGACTTTCGAGCTCGTCACCCCGTTCACGCCAGCGGGGGATCAGCCGCGCGCCATCGAGCAGTTGCTCAGCGGACTGCGCCGCGGCGACCGCTACCAGACCCTGCTGGGCGTCACGGGCTCCGGCAAGACGATGACCATGGCGCATGTCATCGCCGCCTACCGCCGGCCCACGCTGGTGCTGTCCCACAACAAGACCCTTGCGGCCCAGCTGTACGGCGAGCTGAAGACGTTCTTCCCCAAGAACGCCGTGGAGTTCTTCATCTCCTACTACGACTACTACCAGCCCGAGGCGTACGTCCCAGCCACGGACACCTACATCGCCAAGGACTCCTCCATCAACGACGACATCGAGTCGTTGCGGCTGCGCGCCACGTCGAGCCTGATGGAGCGCGAGGACGTGGTGATCGTGTCCAGTGTCTCGGCGATCTACGGGCTGGGCGACCCTGAACTGTACCGCCAACTACTGGTCACCATTCAAACCGGGGAGCAGCGGGGGCGCGACGCGATCCTGGAGGAGCTGGTGCGGATTCAGTACCAGCGCAACGATGTGAGCTTCGAGCGGGGGACGTTCCGGGTCCGGGGCGACACGATCGAGGTCTTTCCGGCCTACGAGGAGCAGGCCCTCCGCATCGAGCTCTGGGGGGACACGGTGGAGCGCGTCGCCAAGATCGATCCGCTCACCGGGGATACCATCGCCGAGCTGGCCCGCTGCGCAGTGTATCCCGCGACGCATTTCGTGACCGAGCGGGCGCGCATTGATCGCGCGGTCGGTGCGATTCGCACCGAGCTGGCGGAGCGCCTGGCGGAGTTGCGGGTGCAGAACAAGCTCGTCGAGGCGCAGCGGCTCGAGTCCCGAACCCACTTCGACATCGACATGCTGCTCGAGGTCGGTCGCTGCACGGGGATCGAGAACTACTCACGGCACCTCACCGGGCGCGCCCCGGGCGAGCGGCCGGCCTGCCTGCTCGACTACTTTCCGGCCGACTTGCTCTGCATCCTGGACGAGTCGCACCAGACCCTGCCGCAGCTCGGCGCCATGTACGAGGGGGACCGCTCCCGCAAGCAGACGCTCGTGGAGTACGGCTTCCGCCTCCCGTCCGCGCTCGACAACCGCCCGCTCAAATACGACGAGTTCATGCGGCTCGTGCCCCGCATCCTGTTCGTCTCCGCGACCCCGGGCGAGGAGGAGCTGCGGCTTTCCGAGGGCGTCGTCGTGGAGCAGATCATCCGGCCCACCGGGCTAGTCGATCCGGAAGTGGAGGTCCGCCCGGTCAAAGGCCAGGTGGACGACCTGCTGCACGAGATTCGCCTGCGGGAGAAGAAGAACGAGCGGGTGCTCGTCACGACCCTCACCAAGCGCATGTCCGAGGATCTCACCGACTACCTCCAGCAACACGGCGTGCGCGTGCGCTACCTGCACTCGGAGATCGACGCCATCGAGCGCGTCGAGATCATCCGGGGCCTGCGACTCGGGGAGTTCGACGTCTTGGTTGGGATCAACCTGCTGCGTGAGGGGCTGGATCTGCCGGAAGTCTCCCTCGTGGCGGTGCTGGACGCCGACCAGGAGGGCTTCCTGCGTTCGGACCGCTCCCTCATCCAGACCGTCGGCCGCGCCGCCCGACACCTGAGCGGCCGGGCAATCCTGTATGCCGACCGCCGCACGGGCTCGATGCAGCGGGCGCTCGAGGAGATGAACCGGCGCCGAGCGACGCAGCTGGCGTACAACGTGGAGCACGCCATCACCCCGCGGTCGATCGTGAAGTCGGTCGGGGACATCCGCTTCGTCACCCGCGTGGCGGACGCGCGGACCGCGCGACGCGCCGCCGAGACCCTGAAGCGCCCGGCGGACGCCGCGGAGCGGGAGGCCCTGATCAGCCTGCTCGAGTCCCAGATGCGCGCCGCCGCCGAAGAGCTGGATTTCGAGCTGGCAGCGCTGCTGCGCGATCAGCTGCTCGAGCTCAAGGCCCAAGGGGGGAGTGGGGGGGGTGGGGAGGGTGGCGGGGGAGACTCGGCGCGCCATGCGACTCCACGCGGACGAGCTCAGCCAGTTCGGTGAAGCGCTGGGGCGCTCGCTCCGCGCGCCGGCGGTGATCGGCCTGTCGGGCGACCTGGGCACGGGCAAGACCACCCTTGTCCAGGCGATCTGCCGCGGCCTCGGCGCCCGTGCCCTCGCCACGAGCCCCACCTATGCGCTGGTGCACCATTACGAGGTCGCGGGCCTTCCCATCTACCACGTCGACTGCTACCGCCTCCGCACCCCGGACGAGGCTCAGGACCTGGGATTTGAGGACATGTTGACCGAGGGCGCGATCATTCTGGTCGAGTGGCCGGAGCGCGCCGGTCCCTGGCTCCCGCGGCTGGACCGACGATTCCAGCTCACCTACGATGCCGATCCCGAGGTACGAGCGCTGGAGGAGCGGTGAAGGATACGTGGCTGGCGATCGACACAGCGACGGCTGTTGCTAGCGTTGCCGCCGTGCACGCGGACGCAACCGAGCGATTCGGGGACGCAACCGAGCGATTCGTGGGGGCTTCTGACATCCTCAAGGGTGCGCGCTTGCACGCGTCGCACCTACTTCCGCTGATCGACCGAGTCCTCGTCACGGTAGACAGGGGCGTTGGCGACCTCCAGGGGATAGTTATTGGGGACGGGCCCGGGAGCTTCACCGGGCTCCGCGTCGGATGGGCAACGGCTAAAGGCTTGGCGCAAGAAGCTGGACTCCCCGTGGTGGCCATCCCGTCGCTGATGGGCAAGGCACACAGCGCCAGCCAGACGCTTGGAGAACCAATCGCCGTGTGCTACGATGCGCTGCGAGGGGCCGTCTATGGAGCAGTGTATCGGTTCACTGAGTCCCAGGTGGAGACGCTGCTGCCACCTCGTGTCGGTACGATCGAGGAGATGGCCGAGCACTCACCGGTCCGTCCGTCCTTTGCCCTCGGAGATGGGGCCTTGCGCTACGCCGCTGAGATCAGGGCGTGGACTGGCCGCGAGCCTCTGAATTGGGACCAGGAGGCCGCGCAGGGTGAGGTCGGGATTGTTGCGTGGTCCTTCTTGGTTCTGAAGGACAAGGTGGGCGCCACGCGAGTGATCGACGACCTGGCGAGTGGCGAGCCGGTTTACGGCCGCCCCGCTGAAGCCCAAGCCAGGTGGGAGGCTCGCCACGGACGCCCGCTACCAGATCCGTCCCGCGCGGCTCGCTGACGTCGCCGCGGTCTGCGCGATCGAGGCAGCCGTTTTCTCGGATCCTTGGTCGGCGCGGGATTTCCGCGAGTGTGCGGCTTCTGGGGTCCCGTTTCTCGTGGCTGAGCAGGACAGTGTGGTCGCCGGCTACGCCATGGCGCACCACGCGGCGGACGAGGCGGAGATCTTGAACCTCGGCGTCGCGACCGCGCACCGGCGTCGCGGCGTCGGACGCGCGCTCGTCGCGCGTCTCCTCGCGCTGCTCGCCGATCGGGGCGTGGAGGCGGTGTATCTCGAAGTACGCGAGTCGAACGACGCCGCGCGGCGCCTGTACCAACAACTCGGGTTCCTAGACGTGGGCCGACGGCCGGGGTACTACCGCCGGCCGCTCGAAGACGCGGTGGTTTTGCGGACCGCTATTGTTGCTGAAACCCGTCGCGCGTGACACGGGTACAAGTGGCGTATCTTTGATTGACAGAATGACTTGCGAGTCATATACTGTGAGGCATCCCTTGGACCCCCGCCTATCGTTTGGAGGCAGCCGTGAGCCGGAGTCTTAACAAAGTGATGCTGATCGGCAACCTGGGGGCCGATCCGGAAGTGCGGAGCACGAACAACGGGTCCCGCGTGGCCACCCTCTCGGTGGCGACCAGCCGGCAGTGGACCGGGCAGAGCGGGGAGAAGCAAGAGAAGACCGAGTGGCACCGGGTCATTTGCTGGAACAACAAAGGGTCGGCGCTGGCCGACATCGCCGAGAAATTCCTGAAGAAGGGTGACCGGGTCTACGTCGAGGGCCGGATCGAGTACCGCACCTGGGAAGACCGCGAGAAGCAGACGCGCTATACCACCGAGGTCATCGCGCGCGAGCTGATCATGCTGTCGCCCAAGGGGAGCGCCGAAGGCGCCGTGGGTGGTGGGGCTGGGGGTGGGGGGGGGGAATATGCACGCGCCAAGACCGCGGCGAAGGTGACCGCCGAGGGCAAAGCGGAGCCGCTCGACCAGTTCCCGGAGGCGCTGGATGAGGAGGACGACGATCTGCCGTTCTAATCGGGGGGCGGTACTCGCCCTCGCCGCGCTGCCCCTGCTGATCGGAGTCCTGCGCGCACAGGACACGACCCACGTCGACACCACCCGCGTGCGGGACACCACGCAAGCGGCGAACCCGCTGGCGGGACAACTGCCCGCCACGCATACGGTCGTCCGCGGCGAGACGCTGTGGTCGATTTCCCAGCTCTACTTCGCCGACCCGCTCCTGTGGCCCGAGATCTACCGCCTCAACACATCCGTCGTCGACGATCCGCACTGGATCTATCCGGGCGAGGTCCTGAGCATCGCCGGGCCGGCCACGGTGGTACGGGCGCCCACGGACACAACCCCCAGAACGGTAGCACAAGGCAGACCCGATACCGTAAAGGTCGATTCGACGAAGGCTGACACGACGAAGGCAGATACCCTCGTCGCCACCGCGCCGCGCGACACGACGCAGCCGACGACGGTCGAGCCGCCGCCGCCGCCGCCGCCCCCGCCCACCGAGGTCTACCAGACGATTTTCGATCGAACGCGCACCCGCACGGAGGAGGTGCGCGACCGGCTGCGGGCCTACACGCACCAGCCCTACCGGCCGGTGCGACGTGGCGAGTTCTACTCGGCCGGCTGGCTCACCGAGGAGGAGGTGTTGCCCTGGGCCGAGGTGATCGGGACGACGTCCCATCCGGCCGTCCCCCGCCTCACTGAGCGGACGACGGCCATGCAGTTCGAGGAAATCGCGATCTCGCCGCCGTCGAAGGCGTCCTACCATGTTGGGGACTCGCTGCTGCTGGCGCGCCTGAGCGAGAACGTCCCCGGTTGGGGGGTCATGGTCGTGCCAGTGGGCGTCGCGCGCGTGACCAACGTGCAGCCCCGACAGATTCTGGCCGACGTCATCCTGCAGTTCGGTCGCGTGCACGACGGCCAGCAGGCGCTGCCGCTCGAGCCGTTCAAGGACCCGGGCAACGTGCGCCCGACGCAAATCGCGAAGGGGCTCGAGGGGCACATCATCAAGGCGCGCGAGACCCACGCGATCAGCGGCACCCTGCAGATCTATTTCATCGACCGCGGCCGGGCAGAGGGAGTGGTGCCGGGCGACGTTTTCGAGGTGTATCGTCCGCCGAGCGGGTTGCTGGGGTCGCCGTCGGAGGAGGTCCAGCTGCAGCTGATGATCGTGCATACGCGCGAGCATTCGGCGTCCGGCCTCGTGATCCAGGTGACGCATCCGGTGGTGACGCCGGGGATGGCGGTGCGGCTCGTCAAGAAGATGCCTTCCTGACCGGCCGCCGGATCCCGGCGGGCGGTTCTGGCGGTCCTGGAGCATGCTTTCCAACCTGCATCTGATCGCGCTGGCGCTGTACGCGGTGGCGGCGGCCTTGGCGCTCGAGGCGTTCGCGAGGGGCCGGAGTGTCCCGCGCCCGCTCGCCCTCGCGGTGCCGAGCGCCGGGGTGGCGTTCCACGTTGCCGGCGTGGCGCAACTCGCCCTCGTCGGCGTCGCCCCAGCTCTGTCGATGCTCGCGCTGTTCCTGGTGTTGCTGCAGCTGGTGAGCGAACGCGTCTTCCATGCTTCGGCCGTGGCGCTGTTCACCGCCCCCCTCGCGACGGGACTCGTGGGACTGGCGTTGCTGCTCGGCCTGGCGCCTGGCGCGGAGCCGCCGCTGGGCGGCAACGCTTGGCTCATCTCCCATATCACCCTCAGCGTCCTGGGGCTGGCGCTGCTGGCGCTCGCCTTCATCGCCGCCGCCCTGTACCTGCTTCAGTTCCGCGCGCTCAAGGCGAAGCGCTTCGGACCGATCTTCCTCTCCCTGCCGCCGCTCGAGCGGCTGGACAGTCTCAACCGCAGCGCCCTGGTGGCGGGCTTCCCCGCGCTCACGGCCGGCGTGTTGCTGGCGGTGGGATATGCGCTGCGCTTCGCCGGTGGCATCCACGTGGACAAGGCGCAGGTCGTGTGGGGCCTGTTCACCTGGGTGGTGGTGGGTGCGGCGGTCTGGCTGCGGGTGGTGCGGCACTGGGCTGGGCGGCGGGCGGCCTTCGCGAGCATCGCCGCGTTCGCGGCGGTGCTGCTCGTATACCTCGCTCTGAAGCTCTCGGCCCCCGGGGGAGGGGCCGAGCGGTTTCTCTGAGGCGCGAGCGCCATGAGCATCACCGTCGTCGGCGTCAACCATCGGACGGCCCCGCTGGACGTGCGGGAGCGGTTCGCGCACGCCCCGCATGAAGTGTCCGCCTCCCTCGCGCGCGTGCTCTCGGCGGGCGCCGAAGGTGGCGTGCTGCTCTCCACTTGCAACCGCACCGAGTTCTACCTGAGCGCGGCCCAGGAGGCGGCCCCAGCGGCGGTCACGGCCCTGCTCGCCGACCGGCTCGGCACCGGCCAACCGGCCGACGCCTACACCTACACGCAGCGGGATCGCGCCGCAGTGCGACACCTGTACCGCGTGTCGGCGGGCCTGGACTCGATGATCCTGGGCGAATCGCAGATCCAAGGTCAGGTGCGCGATGCCTGGGAGCAGTCGCGCGCTCAGGCGGGGCCGGTGCTGCACCGCCTGTTCCAGTCGGCGCTGCTCGTGGGCTCGCGCGTCCGCAGCGAAACGGGGCTGGGCCACGGCGCCGCCTCGGCGCCCTCGGCGGCCGTCGAGCTGGCCGGCAAGATCTTCGGCACGCTGAACGGCAAGTCGGCGCTCATTCTCGGGGCCGGGGATACGGCCGAACTTGCCGCCACCTGTCTGCGGGCCGAAGGCGTGCAGGTCACCCTCGTCGCGAACCGCTCCATCGACCGCGCACGGGCGGTCGCCGAGCGGCACGGCGCCGCCGCGCTGACGCTGGACGAAGCCTGGGAGCAGTTCGCCACGGTGGACATCGTGCTGTGCTCGACCGCCGCGCCGCACAGCGTCGTGACCTGGGCGCACGTAGCCGGCCCGATCGGGCGGCGCGGCGGGCGGCAGCTGTGCATCCTCGACCTCGCCGTGCCGCGGGACGTGGACGCGGCCGTCGGCCAACTGGAAAACGTCTTCCTCTACGATGTCGACGATCTCCAGGCCGTCGCCGCCCACGGCGCGGCCCAGCGGCGCGCGGAAATCCCCAAGGCGGAGGACATCGTGGAGCAGGAGGTCGCAACATTCTGGACCTGGCACGACGCCTTGGCGGTCGTGCCGGTGATCAAAGAGTTCCGCAGTCGCCTCGATGCGCTGCGGGCCGCCGAGCTGGAACGGGCGCTGAAGCACCTCGCCCACCTCTCGTCCGAGGATCGCGCGCAGATCGAACGCTTCAGCCACAGCCTGCTCAACAAGTTTCTGCACGAGCCCACACGGGCTCTGAAGGAGGCGGCCGAGCACGGCCGCGGGTATGCGCTGCTCGAGGCCGTGCGCCGGCTGTTCGGCTTCGGAGGGGGGGGGACGGACGCGTGAGCCGCAAGGTCCTGGTCACGGGGGGCGCGGGCTTCATCGGGTCGCACGTCGTCGAGGCCCACGTGGGCGTCGGCGACGAGGTGACGGTGTTGGACGACCTGTCCTCCGGCCGGCCCGAGAACCTGCCCCGGGGCGTGCGTCTGGTCCGGGGGGACGTGCGCTCCGCTGCGGCCCGTGCGCTGGTCAGCGACGGGGGCTTCGTGATCCTGAACCACCATGCGGCGCAGATGGACGTGCGGCGCTCGGTGGCCGATCCGGTCTTCGATGCCGAAGTCAACGTGCTGGGGCTGCTGAATCTGCTCGAAGGGGCGCGTGCGGGGGGGGTGCAGCGCATCGTGTTCGCGTCCTCGGGTGGCACCGTCTACGGGGAAGGGGCGAGCCTGCCGATCCCCGAGACTGCGGGCAAACTGCCAGCCTCCCCTTATGGGACCGCCAAGCTCGCATCCGAGTACTACCTGGCGATGTTCGCACAATTGTACGGGATCGAAGGGGTGGCGTTGCGCTACAGCAACGTCTATGGCCCACGCCAACGCCCGGACGGCGAGGCGGGGGTGGTGGCGATCTTCGGCCGTCGTCTGCTCCAGAGCGAGCCGCTCACCGTGTTCGGTGACGGGGAGCAGACACGGGACATGGTCTTCGTGAAGGATGTCGCGACCGCGAACCTCGCGGCGGCGGGTTGTACGTTGCCGCCCGCTCGGGACGTCGACGCGCGCGCGTACAACGTCGGGACGGCGGTCGAGACCTCGGTCAACCGCCTGGCGGCGCTGATGGCGGAGGTGGCCGGGCGGCGCCCCGAGGTGCGGCGCGCGGCGGCGCGCTCGGGGGAGCTGCGGCGCAACGCCCTCGATCCCGCTAAAGCACGGCGCGAGCTCGGCTGGACTCCTGCTACCGGCCTGTCCGAGGGGCTCGCTGCCACGATCCACTGGCTCCGGGAGGTGTGACGCGTGCTGCTACAAGTCGGTCGGGCGGTGCCAACCTCGCCCTGGGAGCTGGTGCTCGCCTCGAGTCGCGAGACCCAGTTCGTGCTCGGCATTCTGGTGGTGTTCTCGGTGGCTTCCTGGTATCTCATCGTCCTCAAGTGGTGGCAGTTTCGTCGCATGCGGCTGCAAGCCGACCGCTTCATGGGCGAGATCGAGAAAGCCCAGCGCCTGGACGACGCCTACCACGTAGCCATGCGGCTGCCGTCCTCTCCCTATAACCGGTTGCTGCGCGAGGGCATCCACTTCTTCTCGGAGCTCAAGCCCGGCAAGCTGAAAGAGGGCCCGCTGCAGGTGGACGTGGCGCTCACCATGACCCAGCTCGAGGCGCTGCGAATGGTGCTAGCCAAGGAGGTCGCAGCCGAGCGTGACGCGGCGGCGCGCTTCATCCCCTGGCTCGCCACATTCGGATCGGTGAGTCCGCTGCTCGGCCTGCTCGGGACAGTGCTCGGAGTGATGGACGCATTCATCGGGATCGCGGTTGGCGGCTCGGGGAACATCGGCGCCGTCGCTCCTGGCGTGGCCGAAGCGCTGGTCACTACGGTGGCGGGGCTAGCCGTGGCGGTGCCGTCCGTGATGGCCTACAACCTCTTCGTCAACCGGCTCGGACTGTTCGCGGGTGAGTTGGAGGGGTTCGCCCAGGAAATCATCGGGACGATGGCCCGGGAAGGGAGACTCTGATGGCTGGCGGGGGGGGAGGCATTCTGGGAGGCGGCGGGCTGCGCGGGCACGGCGAGCTGCCGCTCAACGCCGACATCAACGTAACCTCGTTGGTGGACGTCGCATTCGTGCTGCTGATCATTTTCATGATCACGGCGCCGATCATGCAGGGCGGGGTAGATGTCCGGCTGCCGCGGGCGCAGGCGCGGCCGCTCGAGCCCAAATCCGGGCTCGTGGTCACGGTGGACCGGGACGGCCGGATCTTTCTTGATCAGGCCTCTCTCTCCTACGAGGACTTCCGTGCGACCTTCAGCGCGTTCGTGCGGAGCAAACACCCCTCGGGGGTGTATCTGCGGGCCGATGGTCGGGTCTCGTACGCGAGCGTGGTCCAGGTCTTGGCGGTGATCCGGGGAGCGGGCGTGAACGACGTCGGGCTCGTCGCCGAGCCGGAGACCGTGCAGCCGTGAGAGGCCGGCCGCGCTTGCCGACCAACGTCGGGCTCGGCGTGGCCGGCACGGCGGCGGTCCACGGCGCCGCGCTGTTCTTGCTGCTTGCGTCGGCGGGCGGCGCGCGGAAGGCGCCGCCCACTTACCGAGTGCGGCTGATCGCGGCTCCGGAGGTGGGCCAGGAGCAGCGCAAGGCACCCGAGGCGGTGCAGCGCGAAGCGGCACCGCCGGAACCGCCGGCACCGTCGCGCAAGCCGCCGCCGCGCAGCACGGTGTCGAAAGCGGCGCCGCCGCCGGTGGCGGACGCGCGGCAACGGGAGGCCGCCCCACGCACCACGCCTAAGGCGAAGCCGTTGCCCGGCGAACGGCCGTCCACCGGCAGCGACGTCGCGACCGTGAGCACGGAAGGGATCGAGTTCCCGTTCCCGGAGTATCTGCAAAACATGCAGTCGCAGGTCCTGCGGCGCTGGCAACGGCCGCCGCCGGGCACCCCCCTCGAGGCGGAGGTCTCCTTCTTCGTGCATCGCGACGGATCGGTGACCGACCTGCAGTTCATCCGGCGCTCCGGCAACTTCGCGTTCGATCTGGAAGCGCAGGGCGCCGTCGAAGAGGTGGGGCGGTTCAAGGCGTTCGGCGCGCTGCCGGACGGCTGGCGGTCCGACGTGCTGTTCGTGCGGTTCTATTTCTCGGGCAGAGGCCAGTGAGGGGCCGCACGCTGTTCCTCGCGCTGTTCCTGTCCGTCGGTCCGACGGTGCGAGCGTCCCAGGGGCAGGATACGTCCACGATCGACCGCGGCGTGCGGATCGGGATCATCTATCGGCCCGGCGTGCGACCGGGGATGGTGATGCTGCCGGAGCGGGGCACGCTGCTCGATTCGGTGCGCACCATCGAGTCCCGCGATCTCGAC
>DASQAH010000385.1:0-2227 GCA_035635835.1 Gemmatimonadales bacterium | reverse complement strand
GCGTCATTCTCCCGCCTGATCCTCTTCGACAAGCGGGGTACTGGGCTCTCCGACCGGGTCGCCGAGATGCCCAACCCGGAAACCCGTATGGACGATGTCCGGGCCGTCTTGGACACCGTGGGATCCGAGCGCGCCGCGCTGTTCGGCTATTCCGAGGGTGGCGTTTTATGTGCCCTGTTCGCCGCGACGTACCCCAATCGGGCCTCGGCGCTCATCATGCACGGCTCCTATGCGCGGCTAACGGCTGCACCCGACTATCCCTGGGGCTTGAACGAACAAGAGCGCAGCGCGTTTGTCGACCAAGCGGTACGTGAGTGGGGCGCGCCCATCGGCATTGACATGAGAGCCCCTAGCATGGCGACAGACGAGCGCTTTCGCCAGTGGTGGGCCCGCTTCCTTCGTCTGAGCGCGAGTCCAGCGGCCTTTGCCACGCTGTCTGGACTTGCCCCGGTTTCGTAGACACCTGGGTTAAGTTGCTCGTGCTTCGTGTTCCCGGTGTTGCTCGAACGCTCGGGGGCTGAGATAGCCAAGCGCCGAATGCCGTCGCTGCCCGTTGTAGAAAAGCTCGAGGTACCCAAAGAGCTCGGTGCGCGCCGCGGCCCGCGTGTTCCAGGCGGCGTCGTGGACGAGCTCGACCTTCAGGGTGGCGAAGAAACTCTCGGCCACGGCGTTGTCCCAGCAATTGCCCCGGCGGCTCATACTGCAGACAATCCCGTGCTGTTCCAGGACCCGCTGGTAGTCGCCGCTCGCGTACTGACTCCCGCGATCCGAATGATGCAGCAGGCCCGGCGGAGGGCGTCGACGTGCCAGCGCCATGTCCAGGGCGTCGAGGGTGAGATCGTCCGTGATGCGCTCGCTCATCGCCCAGCCGACGGCGAAGCGCGAGCAGAGATCGAGGATTACCGCCAGGTAGAGCCAGCCCTCGCCCGTCGGAATGTAGGTGATGTCGGTGACCCACGCCTGATCCGGTTCGGCCCGCTCGAACTGCCGGGCCAAGACGTTGGGCGCGACGGGGAACGGGTGGCGCGAGTGGGTCGTCACCCGGAACCGCCGGCGGCGCCGGGCGGCCAACCCGCGGCCTCGCATCAGACGCGCCACGCGCTTACGACTCGTGCGACAGCCGCGGTCCACCAGCTCGGCGTGAATCCGCGGACTGCCATACCGCTGCCGGCTCTCCGCGTGGATCGCCGCGATCTCGAGGCCCAGTCGTTCATCCGCCCCGACGTGCGATGCCGGCGCCCGCGTCTGCCACGCGTAGAAGCCCGCTCGCGAGACCTGCAGCGTGCGGCACAGCAGCCGCACCGGGAAGGCGGCCTTCTCCGCGGCGATGAACGCGAACCTCACGCATGCTCCTTCGCGAAGAAGGCCGTTGCTTTTTTTAGGATGTCGCGCTCCATCCGCAGCGTCCGGTTCTCCCGCCGCAGTTGCCCGAGTTCCTCCCGCTCCGCGGTCGTCAGCGCCCCGGGCGTCCCCCGGCCGGCGTCAATCTCCGCCTGCCGCACCCAGCTCCGCAGCGCCGTCTCCGTGAGATCGAGTTCCCGCGCCACCGTCGGCACGGACTTGCCGCTCTCCCGGACGAGCCGCACCGCCTCCGCCTTGAACTCCTTCGTGAACGCCCGCCGCTTGCGTTTGGCCATGACACACTCCTACCGCACTTTCGTGCGATCTGGGGTGTCTACCAAACCGGGGCAGGTTCACTGGTGGTGCAGACGGGCGAACGCCGGTGAGTACACTGCCCGTGCGTCGTCCAGGAAGCGACTGCCCCGGCGCGCCCCCCAGCAGCGAGGCCCCGATCATCCGGCTGAGCACCGTCCTCGGCGGCCGTGGTGATGGGCCCGTCCAAGTCATGCGCCATGAGCCGTCGTCGTTGAGGGCGAGCTTGATGGAGCCCCTCAGGTCCGTCCGCGCGATCTTCGTTCCCTCGTCAGAGCCCGCACTGCCGGCCTCGTACAGCCGTAGCGCCGTCGGATCGGGGTGCCCATAGGTGTTGTCCCCGACGGAGATCACCGTCATCCTCGGCTTGATGGCGGCCATGTGCGCTGTGTAACGGCTACCGTCGGACTTCGTGAAGAAGGTGGGCGCCCCGTGGTGCCCGCCGAGAAGGATGGTGGATGCCAGTTGCGCGCCGAAGACCGGGACGATCAACTTCTCCCAGCTCGCCGCGTCGGAGTCGCCGGTCAGCAACACGCCGTTGGCCACCGCGCCCGTCACGGAGTTGAGGGTTTCG
>DASQAH010000384.1:0-3300 GCA_035635835.1 Gemmatimonadales bacterium | reverse complement strand
CCCCCCCCCCCCCCCCCCCCCGGCGGTGCGGACCATCGGGCCCGTGACCCGGTCGGGGTTGTAGAGCCCCTGCAGCGCCGCCTGGCCGCGGGCGCACAGACGACCGCGGTTGATCGGCGAATCGGGGTTGCCTTCCAGTTTGATCACGCGCCCCTCGCGCACTTTGGCGTGCAGGCCGCAGCCCGCTGTGCACTCGCGGCACGTGGTGCTGTACCAAGTGGGTGTGCCGGGGATCTGGTCCTCGGGCGGGATCAGGTACGGGATCAGCTTTTCGGTCGGTTCGGGGCCAATGCCGCAGCCGGACAGGACGGCGGCGCCCCCACCCGTCACGCCGAGCACTTTCAGGAACCGTCGCCGGTCGATCCCGTCGCTCATGGCTCGTTCCGCCCTAGTAGTGACACGCCGTGCAGTCCTGGGTCACCTTGCGCTCCGCATGGCAGCGGACACACCACCCCATGCGGAGCGTAGAGACCTGGGAGACCTGCGCCATCGTCTCCACTTGCCCGTGGCACATCACGCACGCACCAGTCCCGAGGACTTTGATGTGTCGTTGGTGCGGGAAACGCACGAACCCGGGTAGCGCGTGGATGCGGATCCACTGGGGGGGCTGCCGGTCGCTCCACGCCTTGCGCACCTTCTGGATTTCGGCTGTGTGCGAGGGGGTGGAGCCACCGATGATCTGATGACACCCGATGCAGGTCTGCAGCGCCGGGATCCCCGGCTCGCTCGACACCGTCACCGTGGAATGGCAGTACAGGCAGGGGATCTTGTCCTGCCCGGCGTGAACGTCGTGTCGGAAGAAGATCGGCTGGCGCGGGCCTGGGAGCGACGCCGTATCCTTGATTTCGGGAGCGTGGAAGGACGCCCGTCCGCCCTCCGCCCCCCTGCCGCCCCTCCCCCCCGCCCCCACGCCCGAGGGTTGACCGCTCTGCGCAGCCGCCGGAACGGCGGAAGCCAGAACCCCTACGCACACGACCCCGAGGGCGGCCTGCCACCCACTGTTCGTCATCAATGCGGTGGCCTCGATGGCGAATCGGTGAAATCGGTTGTTGTGTCGGTCCGGCAACGGCTGCGGGCGACGCAATGTAGCGCCGCCGCCGAATACCGCACAAGGGTTATTCAGGCCGCGCCAGGAAATGGTGTTTCAGCCGAATGACCTCCACGAACGCGGCGACGGTGTCGAGATCGGGAAACTCGAGCCAGCACCACCGCACCCCAGCATCTACCGCGCCGTCCCTGACGGCCTGCTTGATGACGCTCGGTAGTCCATCCGCGAGCACGAGCTCCTGCTCTTCGGCTTCGGTGAGGACGAAGGTCCCGCTGATGCCGGACTCCATGGGATGCAGATACCCGAGCTTGCGGCCGCCCACCTCGTACATCCACACCCACTTCCACGCTGTCCCGAGGAACACCACCTGCTCGGTGACATGTTTGAAGCTCCGGATGCCCTCGCGCGCCTTCTTGAAGCGCGCGGCCGCGCGCAACGCGAGGTCCCGTCCCGGCGCGTCCGCCTTGGGACGTGAGCGGGGATCCTGGTAGAGATTCGTGGCCCAGTAGTTGGCGGGGTGCTTTGACATGGCCCAAAAAGTACTGGCCGGCGGACGAAGTGGAAGCCAAGCGATATCCGTAAGCCACGTAAGGGGTTGACGTAAGAACGGCGCGCGCGACCGCGCCGACGAGTGCGCGTTTTACCGTCGCACGCGGCTCCATCGCGTCAGCAAGTCAGCCAGTTCGCGTTCCAGCCTCCCTACCGCCCCCACCGCCTGAGTTGTGGGCGTGCCGTCGGAGCCCTCGATCACGCCGTAGGCGCGAGCGAGCTGTCCGTTGAGTCGCCCGAGCTCGGCGTCGAGGGAGTCGAGTGCCGCGGACGGCGCGCTCTGTCCAGCCTTCCGTTGCCGCACCTCGCCGAGTGCGACGGAATCCTGCCGCAGGGCGACAACGAGCCGCTGCGCCTCGTTGAGTTGGAGCGCGAGGCCGGCGAGCAGCGTCCGCACGCGGGGGTCCATCCGCACGGTGAGAGGCTGGGTATAGACCTTCCCGCTCACAGTCAGCCGCACGACGTAGGATCCGGGGAGCACCCAAGGGCCCCGTGGCTCCAGCGGCGTGTCGCGGTAGGTAGCCGAAATCGGATACTCGTGCGACAGGGACGCGGGCGGCGCGTAGTGCAGGTCCCAGACGAACCGGTGCATCCCGGCCTCGGCGGAGAGCAGCGGCGGCTGCCGGATCCACCACGTCGGGATATTGAGCGTGCTTTCGGGAGGCGTCGGCTGATCGGCGCTAGAGAAGTGGCGCACCACCCGGCCCTGCCGGTCGAGCACCTCGAGTATCACGGGCCCGCTCGCACGAGACTGCAGGTAGTAATCAAGGATCGCTCCATCCGGTGGGTTTTTCCCCGTCGGCTCGTCGGGCGGCAGCGGCGTATCGGGATTCCGGTTCCAACGCACTCGAACCGCACCAGCCGGCCGGAAGAGCACGACCGGGGCGAGAGGCGTGGGCCCGCCGAGCTGCCGTAACGGCGTGATATCGTCGAGGATCCAGAAAGACCGACCATGGGTGCCGACCACAAGGTCGCTGTCGTGGATCACGAGGTCGCGGATCGCCGTCGCGGGCATGTCCAGCCGCAATGACTGCCAGTGGTCGCCGTCGTCGAAGGAGACGTATACCGCGCGCTCCGAGCCGGCGAACAGCAGGCCGCGCCGTACCGGGTCCTCACGCACCGCGTTCACGACCTCGTGGTCGGGGATGCCAGCCGTGATCTCGACCCACGTCCGCCCACCGTCACGCGTGCGGAGGATGTGCGGGTGCAGATCGTCCAGCCGGAACCGGTTCACGGCCGCGTACGCGACGAGGGTGTCGGAGTGCGAGGCCTCCAACAGCGAGACCTTGCTCCAGGGGGTGAGCGCGGGCGGCGTGACGTTCTTCCAGGTTCGCCCGCCGTCGTGCGTGACGTGGATCAGTCCGTCATCGGTCCCCACCCACAACAGGTTGAGGCGCCTGAACGAAGGGGCGATAGTGTAAACCACGCCGCGATGCCGGCCGTGCTCGGGGTCGATGGCGGTAAACGCACCGAGATTCGCGGGCACGTCGTAAGAGGCCCGCGTCAGGTCGGGACTGATCACCTGCCAGCTGTGCCCACCGTTCAGCGTCTTGAAGACCACGTTGCCCGCGAAGTACAGAATCCGCGGGTCAAGCGGCGAGAACAGCAGCGGCATCGTGGTCTTCAAGACGCTGAACGGTGGGCACAGCTGGCAGGTGATCAGTCCCGACCTGACGCGGGCCTCTTACGACGTGCCCGCAAAT
>DASQAH010000383.1:0-16331 GCA_035635835.1 Gemmatimonadales bacterium | reverse complement strand
GGACAGCCGACACCGGCAAACGCGGCAATAGCCCCAACGGGCATCGCGTCGAGATCGTCAGATCGGTAGCCATACATCTCGGCCGCCCTGCGACCGGTGTAGAAGTGGTAGTCACCGTCCGGGTGGGTCGCCACTTCCTCGTACATCCGCGCCACTTCAGCGGTGAGTGTGGCCTCGAGAGTAGCGGCCGCGTCTTCTGGCATTTGCCCCTCCCGCAGGAGTCGGGAACTCGGGAAATACTACGGCCCCCGCTTCCTGGCCGCCACGCGGCGTCGGCCGCCTTGCGGTAGGGCAGCGCGACCAGTGCCACAAACAGTGCCAATGCGGGTATCCGTTAGTTCGTCGCTGTCCGATGCGGGCCGTGCGTAAGGGGTTGCAAACACAACGGCCGGCGTTGGCGTGCGCCGGCCGAGTGCGTCTAAAGGCTGCTGCTCTAGCCACCTGAGCTACGGGCGCATCGGGGGCGAATCGGGGCGGCGGGATTTGAACCCGCGACCTCCTGGTCCCAAACCAGGCGCGCTACCGGACTGCGCCACACCCCGAAGCACAGACGCACAGGAAACCTAAGCTACTTCACGCGCCGGAGCAGCACCTCGATCAGCGCCCGGAAGGCTCGGCCCCGATGGGAGACCCGGTGTTTGGCCGCCGGCGGCGCTTCCCCGAAGCTCATCCGGAGGTCGGAGGAAAAAAACAGCGGGTCGTAGCCGAAGCCGCCGCTGCCCCGGGGCGCAGGCAGTATGAAGCCCTCACAACTCGCCTCGACGATCTCGGGGACCCACGACGGGGTCTCGAGATAGGCCACGACACAACGGTAGCGCCCGGTGCGCTGTGCCTCGGGCACACCTGCCAGCCGCTCGAGCAGCAGCGCGTTGTTGCGTGCGTCCCGGCCACCGGCGCCGGCCGCCGACCCCGTTTCCGCCGCCCAGCGGGCGGAGTGGATTCCCGGCGCCCCACCCAGGGCATCGACCTCGAGCCCGGAGTCGTCGGCGACGGTGGGAAGACCGCTACGCTGCGCGAAGTAGCGGGCCTTGGCGACAGCATTCTCGGTGTAGCTGGACCCCCGCTCCAGATCGGCCTCCTCGGGCAGCCGTTCCAGGAACCGGTCGGCGGGAACTTCGACCGCGAATGGCAACCCGGTGAACAGCTCGCGGATCTCGCGGGTTTTGCCCGGGTTACGCGTGGCGACGAGCAGCTTCACGTTGGACCCGCCCTCATGGAGTCTGCCCACGCAGGCGACGCGACAGCTCGCTCGTGGACAGCCCGGGCACCAGCGGCACCCGCACGACGCGCCCCCCCCACCCTTCCACCTCATCCGCCCCGACGATCTGCTCCCGTGAGTAGTCGGAGCCCTTCACCAGCACGTCGGGGCGCAGTCGGCGGATCACGTCGAGCGGAGTGTCCTCGTCGAAGATGACCACGCAGTCCACGGCGGCGAGGCCCGCGAGCAGTTTGGACCGCTCGGCGGCCGGGACGAAGGGCCGGTCAGTCCCCTTGCCCAGCCGCCGGACCGACGCGTCGCTGTTCACGCCGACGAGGAGCGCCGCTCCCTCCGCCCGCGCCGCCTCGAGCAGGGCGAGGTGCCCGGCATGCAAAAGATCGAACACGCCGTTCGTGAACACGACGGGGCCTAGCCTCCGTTGTGCAACGCGCCAGCGATCCGCGTCCTCAATGTTCCGGATCTTCGCCGTGGTATTCATGCGCTCGCGACGCCCTCCTCAGGCCTCCCCCAGGCGAAGACGGCAAGGAACCGGACGACTGGCAGGTCCCTGGTGGCGCTGAGCACCAGCGGCACGAGCGCTGCCAGGGCGAGCGGCCTACAGCGACTCGTTGGCTCTCGGATGGAATTCGAAGGTGTGATTGAACAGCGGCAGGTGGACCGACTCGCTGTACGCAGTTTCGATGGTGATCTCCCGTGGCGAGAGGGTCCGGCGAATATTGAAATTCCTGCTGGCGTTCTCGGGCACGCCGATATCCTGGACGGCGGCCTCGAGGCGGCGGCGGATCGTGCCGTCGTCGAGCGCCGAGGCGATCCGCGCCTGGGACTGCATCTCGTCGAGGAGTCGGTAGTAGCGGAAGTAGACCTCGCCGATGTTCACTCCGTAGTAGAGCAGCCCCACGAAAACGAGCAGCGAGATGAGGCACCCGGTGGAGCTGGCGCCGCGCCGCCCGTGCAGCAGGCCCGCTACCATTGGGACTGCGCTCCGTCCACGATCTCGGTCACGAGCTTCTGCATCGCGATTTTTCGGCCCTCGGCTTCCTGCGGCGGCTGGTAGTTGCCGTTGACCGTCACCTGGTGCTTCCACACCGTGTGCCCATCCCGCTGGTCCACGATCTCTACGTCCACCGTCAGCTGGATCTGGCGCTGGGTCACGTTCACGGTCCCGACGCCCGGTTGCAGGGCGATCGGCACATCCGGTTCGTAACGGGCGATGCGGCCGCGGACGACGGCGTCGGCCGTCTGCTCGCCGGCGAGCCGCAGCCCCAACCGATTCTCGAGCGCCTCGCGGACGGCGTCGTTTACTTCCCGCGTCAGGGCTGGCTCCGGCGTGTCGTTGTCGAAGGGCACGATCGCCACGGTCTTGACGTTGGGCAGCCCGCCGCCTGTGAATCGGTACAGGCAGGCGAGGAGGCCAAGCGTTGCCGCGCTAGCGGCGGCTGCGCCACAGCGTCGGCGCAATGACGACCGCCGTATCCACGGCCACCACGGTGAACTCAAAACGCGCGGAGCCCTCCGAGAAATCGACGCGGGCGCTGGCGGGCCGCGCTCCAGCGTCGTAGACCGTTCGGCTGCGCGCCACCATTTTCCCGCCTTGCCGCCACTCGGCCTCCAAGACCCTGGGCGCGCCTGCCGTCTCCACGTACGTCAGCGTGTCCGCGCCTCGCACGAACCGCCACAGCGCGCGCGGAGGTTCCGCCCGTCCCGACACAGCCGCCTCGGGCCCCGGCGGCCGGACAGTGCCGAGGGACGCCCAGAGCATCGGGATCGCCGGTACCAGGGAGCGAAAGCTCTCCTCTGGGTCGGCCCACATCACCGAATCGCCGACCATCACCGCCGCTCCCGAGGCCAGCCCCAGCGTCGCCACCCAATCAAACCGCAGCGAGTCCGGAGGGGCGATCCGCGCCTGCCCCCGCCCCGCAGCGCTCTGGCGATCATCACGATATCGCCACCGGAACCGGATCGCCGTTTGATGCGGCGGTACCATCGCGAGCGTCCAGGCGAGCGCGCTGTCCCGTGCGACGGGGGGCAGCCCCATAGGTACCAGCGGAGCGAGCGGATGGTGACAGCCGGCCGCCGCGGCGCACGCGCCAATGTAGAGAAGGGAGCGAAGGCGGTCAAGCACAACCCATTGCCGATTCAATAGTTAAACCCGAAGAAGAAGTCCACGAAGCGCGGCCGCTGGTTCGAGTCGGGGAGACCATACAGGCCGACGTCGCCATGGTGGAAGCGCCACCCGATGTCGAGGCGCAGCACCAGGGGCTGGGCAACCGGCATCCGGAATCCAATGCCGGTGCTCCCCACCACGCCGCGCGCGGCGGAGAACTGAGTCCAGGCGCGCCCGTAGTCCACGAACAACGCCCCCTGTACCCCGGGGAAGCGTACGACCCCAAAGGGGAAGCCGATCGACAGGAAGTCGGTGATGGGGAAGCGCCATTCGGCGTTCACCATCCAGGCCCTCGTGCCCGCCACGTAGCCGTAGCCGGGGTAGCCGCGCAGGGCCCAGGAGCCGCCGATGCTGATGCGACGCGGCCGCTGGCCGCCGGCGTAGTAGCCCAGGGCGCGTACCGCGAACGCGCTGCGCAGCGAGGTGCGGTAGTAATGACGCCAATCGCCCGAGGCGACCCAGGAGTCGAAGCGGCCGTTGGTGATGTCGTTCACGAGTCCGCCGGTCAAGTTGAAGCGTTCGCCATCAATCGGGCCGGTCTCGAGCCAGAGCGTATTGTCCTTGATGTAGCTCAGATAGTTCGACGCGAGCAAGCCAACCCGACGGAGGTCGGTGGGGTCGCCGCCACCGCTGAAGCCACCTGGCTGGGAGATGTCGAAGCGGTCGGAGTGTTCCACCCGGTACTCGGCCTCAATGCGCCTGAACCGTGATAGCGGGTAGCGGACCTGGGTGAACACGCCGGTCGACGTTTCTTGGAAGACCGTGCTGAAGTCGCCTTCGTAGAAGAGTCCCCGCAGCCGGAACGCGCCCACGCCCCAGTTGACCCGTCGCGACTGGTCCAGATAGAACACGGTGCCGTTGATGTTATCGAGCAGGTTGCCGAACCCGCTGCCCTGGAGCTGGAACGAGGAGACCCCCAGGAACAACATATGGTCGCTTAGCTGGTCGCTGAACAGGAACACCGCCCCCTGGGCAGAGCCGATGCCGGGCGCCACGACGGCATCCCCGGCCGCGATGTCCAGCGAGTACTTCTTCTCGAAGGGCATGGCGTCGGCCCGGGCGTAGGGCGGGTTGGAGAGTTCGGGCCAGGTCCACTCCGCCGGCCGGCGCTCGCTTGCCAGCGTAAAGGTCGGCGTCGCGCTGTCAGCGCTCATCCGTGCGAAATAGAGGTTGAAGCTCAGATCGGCGAAGCCGCCGAACACCAGTCCGCCTTCGCGGTCCACGTACTGGGGATCGAAGGCGCCGTTCAGAGTGTTCGTCTCGCGGCGCCCGGCCCCGGTCGAGTCCACCGAATAGATCTGCGGTGTGCCGTCCCGGTCGCTGGTGAAATAGATGCGGCCGGTCGAGGCCGACCAGCGGGGCGTCTCATCGCGCCATGGGCCGTAGGTCAGGTAGCGGATCGTTCCGGTGGCGAGGTCCAGCGTGAAGAGGTTGCGCGCGGCGCTCGGTCCGAAGGCCGTGCGATCCGAGGCGAACACGACCGAGCGGCCGTCGGGACTGACCGTGGGATCGAGATCCTGATAGCGATCGGAGGTCAGCCGCTCGAGCCGTCCGTCAGCGAGCCACAGGCGGTACAGATCCGAGTATCCCGATACCGAGAGCCCGCTGAAGACCACGCTCTTGCCGTCCGGTACCCAGGTCGGCGAGAGGATGGACACCAGCTCCGGAAACTGATAGCGGCCCACCACGCGGTGCTCGGTGAGGTTCCAGAAGAACAGCGCGTCGCGGTCCAGGTAGCGGCTCCCGAATACGACGACGCCGCTCGGGCTCACGTCCATGCGCGACTCGAAGAAGTGGAACGACTCGAACTGTGGTGTGCGCTCTCCCTGCACCACTACGTGCCGGCGGTGGCTCCCGAACGCCTGGGCGTAGATGTTGGTGTAGCCAGTTGCGGGGGAGAAGTAGAGGAAGGCGCTGGTGCTGTCCCGGCTGTCCCAGTACGCCGTGGGTTTGATCGCGAGCCGAGTGAGCAGCTGCGAGGTGATCGCCAGCGGCGTCGCCACCTTCACCACCGGATAGTAGCGGCGGCGCATCCAGAACTGCCACTCGTCCGACAGTTGCTCGAGGGTACGCCCGTAGACTCCGGCCATCGCCTCGGCGTACGTCGGATACTTCCACAGCTGGCGATACAACTCGGGGATGCGCCACTCGCCGTAGCTCTCGGCGAGGAAGCGGTGGATCTCTTTTCCCAGGGGATAGATGATTCCCCCATAGGCGTAGGTGAGTTCCTTGAGGGCCGGAAGCTGGCCGGAGATCGTCATGTCCCGCAGGATCATCTCATCCCGCGTGTCCTCGCCCGCTGAGAAGAATTCGGCGAGCCCCTCGGTGTACCACAGCGGCACTGCGGCATGATGCAGCCGCGGGTAGCGCGCGAATACCTCGGTCTCGAGGCTGAGCTGGAAGACGTGGACCAACTCGTGACGCAGCGTGTGGCGGAAATCGGTGTAGCTCCCCGTAAACGGGAGGGTGACGCGGCGCTTCAGGAACTCGGTGACGCCGAGCAGTCCCTCCGGCGGCACGAACGGCAGGATGTTGGTCTGCTCGAAGTCGGTATGCGAGGCGTAGATGATTAGGGGAATGCGGCGCCGCACCGCGTGGTTGAAGCGCCGCGCCAGGACGCCGTAGCTCTCCTCGGCGTAGCCCAGCGCCACGCGCCCGAGCTCCTCCTCCTCCGGATAGAAGTAGAGATCCACATGGTCGCTGCGCAGCACGCGCCAGTCGAACCGGCGGTACTGCACCTTGTTCTGCCCGAAGTAGCCGAACTGGGCCGCCGCAGTCGCCGGCAGCGCTGCGCCGGTCACGAGCAGCAGGGCCGCGGTCCGGAGGAGATCGAGGCGGGGGCTCAGCGGTGGATGCTCCGGATGCGGTCCCCTTGCGCGATCAGTTGCAGCGGGCGTGCGTCTCCCACCACGCGAGCGAACACGGTGTAGATACCGTCCAGGTGTGGCTGCGACGACAGCGTGATGAAGTACTGGCTGGCGCCGGTGTCGGGGCCCGAGAGTGCCATCCCTATAGTACCCGTCTCGTAGCGCACCGGGTTGACCTCGTCCCGCAACACGAACCCCGGGCCGCCCCAGCCGTCCCCGCGAGGATCGCCGTCTTGCACCACGAAGTTCGGGACGACGCGATGCCACCGGAATCCGTCGAAGAAGTGCCGGTCCACGAGCCCGAGAAACGCCGCGACGGTGAGGGGAGCTTCCCCAGGGAGGAGCTCGACGGCGAGGCTGCCGCGGTCGGTCTCGATCATCACCTGGGGCGCCGGCTGGCCGCCCAGCGCGGGCAGCAAGTAGCGTCGCGCGACGTCACGGTAGTCGGCGTCGCTGCGCCCCGTGGCGATGGGCTGCTCTCGACTTCCTCCTGCCCCCCACGCTTCCGCCGCATCCGGGAACGTGTCGGCCGCCAAGCGGCGAACGAGGTAGTCCTCGGCCTTGGGGACCCTTGCGAGGAACTGGTTCGCCACCCGCAAGCGTCCCGCCGCGCCGCCGCGGGCGACCGCCGCGAGCGCCGCGACGGCTGAGAGGCGGGCGTCGTCGAACGGATCGCCGGCGGCCCGGAGGTAGGCTTGAGTCAAGCGGTCCACGTCGTCGGGATCGGGGTGTCGGGCGAGCAAGTCCGCGGCGACGCTGCGGACGGCGGGGTCGGCGTGCGCCAGCAGCCCGCGGGCGCGGCCCGACAGTCCGGCGTCGCTGATGTCGCTGACGACGCGCTGCAGCCCTTGCAACGCGCGGGCGACCACGCGTCCGTCCGGGTCGGCGAGCAACCCCTCGAGGTGTCCGCGATTCCTCGCTGCGTCGTAGGCTTCCGCGGCGACGTGGCGCCAGCGCCAGTCAGGGTCTGCCGTCGCGGTTGCAGCCGCCGCTACGCCGGCCGCGCTATCCGCCTGAGCGAGCCCGATGAGCGCCTGGCGTCGCAGCGCGAACACTTGCGTGGTGAGCCGGGCCTGGAGCGCCTGGGCAGCGACGGGGCCGCCGATGGCACCGAGGGTTGTCTCGGCCTGGACGGCGACGCCGGGGTCCGCGTCGGAGGCGAGAGGCGCGACGTCGCCGACGAGCGTGCTGTCGCGTAGGCCGGCCACCGCACGGAGCGCGTTGATGCGCACGTGCGGGTCCCGCTCCTGGAGCAGCGGTCGCAGGCGCGAGGCCAGCGCGCGGCGGTCCGCCTTGGCGCTGTCCACGAGGGCGCCGGTGATTCCCCGCGCGGCCGCCTCCCGCACGTTGGGATCGCGGTCCTGTAGCGCGGTGACCAGGGTGGGCACGGCTGCCGGGGTTCGCAGCCGCGCGAGCGAGTAGACGGCGCGCCAGCGCACCAAGGCATCCGGTGCCTCAGCGAACCTCGCCAGGGTCGCGACGGGCGCGCGGCGGCCGAGGCGCCAGGCTTCGAGCAGTACGCGACTGACAGCGGGGGGGACCTCGCTGCCCGGCGAGGCGGACTCGAGGATCACGGTGAGCGCCCGCACTCCCGCGGTCCCGCCGATCTTGGCGATGGCGCTGACCGCCTCGAGCTGCGGGAGGTCCTGCTGTTCCGCCGAGCGACCGCGCACGGTGGCGAGCAGCGCGTCGACGGCGAGGGTGTCCTTCAGCAGCCCGAGCGCGAAGGCCGCGGCGGCGCGCACGACGACACTCGAATCCGCGAGGAGAGGCACGAGCAGGTTCACGCCGGCGGGGTCGCCGATGCGGCCCGTCGCGAGCGCCGCCTGACGGCGAACGCCGGGATCGGCGTGCCGCAACCCTTCGCGCAGTGCCGCGCCGTCGAAGCGGCGGGCGTCGCTCGCGGCGAGCAGCTGCGCCAGCAGGCTCACCACCGCTTCATCCTGTTGCGATGGGGCGGCAGTGGGCTGCTGCGCAACGCCGGGCAGCGGGGCGCCAACCAGCAGCAGCAGCAGCGCGAGGTTAGAGACGGACCGGGTCCGGCGCAGACTGCAGGAGGTCACTCACGTGCTCCGGTATGCGGGTGAGGGAGTGTCGGCGGTCGAGGGCGATGAGCGCCGTCTCGGCCGTTGCGAGCAACTCGCCGGTGGCGGCGCGCTCGACAGCGTAGCCGAAGGTGACCCGGCGCGAGGCGAGATCGCGCACCCAACAGCGGATGCACAGCAGGTCGTCGTAGCGCGCGGGCTGGCGGTATCGGACGCGCAAGTCGGTCACCGCCAGGTAGACGCCTTGTTCCTCCAGCTCCTTGTAGGTGAGCCCGGTCGCGCGCATGTGCTCCGTGCGCGCCATATCGAGCCAGATGACGTAGTTCCCGTGATACACGAGCCCCATCTGGTCGGTTTCAGAATAGTTGACGCGGTGCTCGATGGCGCTGATGACGCCGGCCGGTCTCGGAAGGGGGGACGGGGGAGGAGGAGCCTTCACTCGCCGTAGGGGATCCAGATGTTCTTGACCTGGGTGGCCTCGCGCAAGAATTCCCGCCCCTCACCCTGGCGCACATCGAACCAGTCCCGGGGATGCGTCAAGACCCACGTGCGCTTCATGTTGCCGGCCGAGGCGCGCTCCACCGCGGCGCCCCCCCCAACGCGCCCGTCGCAATGCCACACTGCGTCCACATCGAGGTGCTCCGCCAGGACCAACGCGAGCGGGTCCTTCGCGCCCGTGATGATGTTCACCACACCGGCCGGCACGTCGGACGTCTCGAGCACGCTGTAGAAGTCGGTGGCAGAGAGCGGGTGGGGCTCTGAGGGAATCGCGACAACGGTGTTGCCCGTCGCGATCGCCGGCGCGACCAGTGACACGAAGGCGAGCAGCGGACTGTCCTCCGGGCACGCCAGACCAATCACGCCCATTGGCTCGTTCATCGCGAGCGTGATTCCGCGCACCGGGACGTCGTGGACCTGACCGTCGTACTTGTCGGCCCAGGCCGCGTAGGTGAACAGCCGCGCGATGGTGGCGTCGACCTCGCGCCGGGCGTCACTGGGTGGGCGGCCGGTCATGGCGTGGATCCGGGACGCAAACTCGTCGACGCGTGCCGAGAGGTTCTCGGCGACGTAGTAGAGAATCTGACCACGTTGATGGCCGCTCGCCCGCGCCCAGGCCGCAGCGGCGTGGGCGGCCTCGACAGCGTTGCGGATGTCCTTGCGATTGCCTTCGCCGACTTCGCCGACGAGGCGGCCGCCGGGTCCGACGATGCGACGGGAGTATCCCTGATCGGGGCGGACCTGCTTGCCTCCGATGAACAGCTTCGCGGTCCGGTCAATGGGGGGAAGAGGGACTGGCGAATTGGGAATGGTCTGTGCTGTCGGCTCCACCGGCACCGCGACGCTGCGGGTGTCCCCTGCCCGACTCCCCAGTTCTCTTTCCCAGTCAGGTTTCAGGTACTCCCACATCCCTTCCCGGCCGCCCTCGCGGCCGAACCCGGACTCGCGGTAGCCGCCGAAGCCGGAGGCCGCATCAAACAGGTTGGTGCAGTTAATCCACACCACGCCTGCCTTGATCTGCGGCGCGACGTCGAGCGCGAGGTTGATGTTTTCGGTCCAGACGCTCGCCGCGAGGCCGTATGGTGTGTTGTTGGCGAGCGCCACAGCCTCCGCGGGGGTGCGGAACGACATCGAGACGAGAACCGGCCCGAAGATCTCCACCTGCGCAATCGTCGCCGCGGGGGAGACGTCGGTGAACAGCGTGGGCGGGTAGAAGTAGCCCTCCGTCGGACACGCCCAGGAGGGCTGCCACATCTTGGCCCCCTCCTCCACGCCCTTGTTCACGAGGCCGCGGATGCGCTCGAGCTGCACTGGCGCGACGATGGCGCCCATGTCGACCGCTTTGTCCAGTGGTGGTCCGACCCGCAGCTTTTCCATCCGCGCGCGCAACTTGGTGATCAGCCGCTGCGCCACGCCCTCCTGCACCAGCAGGCGCGAGCCCGCGCAGCAGACTTGCCCCTGGTTGAACCAGATCGCATCCACCACGCCCTCGACCACGCTGTCCAGGTCGGCGTCCTCGAAGACGACGAACGGGCTCTTGCCGCCGAGCTCGAGCGACAGCCGCTTCCCCGAGCCGGCGCTCGCTTGGCGGATGATGCGCCCGACCTCGGTCGACCCGGTGAAGGCGATCTTGTCCACGTCGGGGTGATCCACCAGTGCTTTCCCCGTCGTGCCGTCGCCGGTAATCACGTTGAGGACGCCGGGGGGCAGTCCCGCCTGCTGGGCGATCTCGGCGAACGCGAGGGCGGTGAGCGGCGTGAACTCCGCCGGCTTCAGAACGATCGTGTTTCCCGCCGCCAATGCCGGAGCCACCTTCCAGGCCACCATGAGCAGTGGAAAGTTCCAAGGGATGATCTGCCCGACCACGCCGACCGGACCGTGGCCGGGGAACTCGGCGTCACGCAGCTGGGCCCACCCTGCGTGATGATAGAAGTGCCGGGCGACGAGTGGGATGTCGAGATCGCGCGTCTCGCGGATCGACTTGCCGTTGTCCATGCTCTCGAGCACGGCGAGCAGTCGGGCGTGCTTCTGCACCGCACGCGCCAAGGCGTAGAGGTGTCGGGCGCGCGTGTGAGCGGCGAGCGCCGCCCACGCCGGGAGGGCCTCGCGCGCCGCACGGACGGCCGCGTCGACGTCGGCGGCGCTCGCCTGTACCACCCGGGCGAGTCGTTGGGTCGTCGCCGGGTTGATAACGTCGAAGTGTTTGCCCTGCTCTCCTGCCGCCCAGCGCCCGCCGACGTAGATCCCGAAGGCATGGTTGTGCCCGGCGAGCCAATCCAGTACCGGCTTGTCGCTTTCGGGCGCCGGCCCGTACTCCATTGTCTCGAAGATCTCACTGACGCCCAGCGTGGTCTCTTTCATCGCAGGCCTTAGACCATCGGATGGCGGTGAGCGGCCGAGTAACGGCCGGTGACAAAGTGCTCAAGCTGACGCTCGATGTCGGTCAGGAGCGCGCTCGCGCCGATGCGGAACAGGTCGGCGCGGAGCCAGGCGTTGCCCAGTTCCTCCTTCATCAGCATGAGCCATTCGAGGGCCGCCTTCGCAGTCCGGATGCCGCCCGCGGCCTTGAAGCCAACCTGGTGGCCGGTCGCCTCCTGGTACTCGCGGATTTGCCGCACCATGACGATCCCGACCGGCAGCGTGGCGTTGACGGCCTCTTTGCCGGTGGATGTCTTGATGAAGTCCGCGCCGGCCAGCATGGCGACGCGGCTGGCGCGCGCCACGTTGGTCAGGGTGGCGAGCTCGCCGGTGCCGAGGATGACCTTGAGCAGCGCGTCGCCGCACGCCTCACGGAACGCCCGGACCTCGTCGTAGAGCGCCTCCCAGTTTCCGGTGAGGACGTGCGCGCGCGTGATGACCACGTCGATCTCGCGGGCGCCCGCCCCGATCGAGGCGTGAATCTCCTCGACCCGCTGGCGGAACGGGCTCAATGCCGCCGGAAACCCCGTAGACACTGCGGCCACGGGAATCCCGGAGCCGCTGAGCGCGCCCACAGCGACCGGGACGAGCGCATGATACACGCACACCGCGCCGACCTGCAGTCCCAGGTGCGCGACGCCGAGGGCCTCGACCAGGTCCTCGCGCAGCGGTCGGCGAGCTTTGGCGCACAGCCGCAGCACGTTACCAGGTGTGTCGTCGCCCTGGAGGGTGGTGAGGTCCAGGCAGGTGATCGCTCGCAGCAGCCAAGCGGCCTGCCACTGTTTCTTGACGGTGCGGCGCGTGGGGATCGTGGCGGCACGGCGCTCGACGGCACTGCGGTTCACCCGCAGTGCGCTCACCAGCTCGAGATCGAACGGCGCCCCGGGGTTACGGCTTGGACGACGGTGCACCTGGGTGACACGCTCCTGCCTGTCCCCACCGGTAGCAGGAGGCAACGCCGGGGGTGGAGCGCTCGTAGCGCCCCCCCCTAACCGCTCCGCCGTTTGCTGCCGCTCGCGCGTGCTCTTCATCTGATTGCTGGTAATCTAAGCTATCCTGTTCCGCGAGATAGGCTTGCCGCTCCTCGACACCGCTCCTAGCTTGGGGCCGTGCCTGCCGCCGCTCCCCCCGCCCTCTCCCCTACGGGCCGGGTCGTCGTCGTCGCCGACGCTCACCTCGGCCAGGTCCCCGTCGCCGTTGAGACCGCGTTCCACGCCTTCCTCGCGCGCGTGCCGCGGCCCGGCGACCACCTCCTCATTGACGGCGACCTGTTCGACTTCTGGTTCGAGTACGGCGCCGTCATCCCGCGCAAGCACTTCGCCAGCGTGGCGCAGCTACAGGCCTGCCGCGCTCGCGGCGTCGCCATCACGTTCGTGGGGGGCAACCACGATCGCTGGGGCGGCAAGTTTCTGACCGACGACTTGGGGCTGACGTTCTACGGCGGTGAGGCCGAGCTGGACCTCGCGGGGCGACGCGCGTTCGTGGCGCATGGCGACGGCTTCACGGAGCAACACTGGAGCGCCAAGCTGCTGCACCGGGTGACGCGTCACCCGATGACCATCTGGTCCTTCCGCCAGCTCCATCCCGATCTCGGCTTCTGGATCGCGGGCAAGCTCTCCGGCCGGCTGGCCGACACGACCAAGGATCGGGCGGTGCTGGATCGGGCGGCCGAGGCGCAGCGGGCGTGGGCAACGGCCCTGTTGCAGCGTCGATCGGATCTCCAGCTCGTCGTGATGGCGCACACGCACCGGCCGCGCCTGGAGTCGCTCCCTGACGGCCGGGCCTATCTCAACCCGGGGGCGTTCCTGGACGGCGGGCGGTATGCGATCATCACACACGACCGCATTGAATTGAAGGTGTTCCCTGGCGACTGATGGGTGGCGGCTTCGCCATTAGCCGAGCGGTACGACTTCCACCTTCTGCAGTTTTTCCCCTAGAAACCGGGCTCCGACCCTGCGGAAGTGCGGCTCGTCGTCCGACACGACGAACACATGCTCGCGGGGGGAGGAGTTGGCCGCCTGGTGGGGGGGGGCATCCAGGCCGCGGGCGGAGAGCTCTCGGGCAACCACCTGCGCAGTCTCTGCGGCGCTGTCGATCAAGGTCACACCAGTCCCCATGACCCGCTCGAGCAGCGGCTTCAACAGCGGGTAGTGCGTACAACCGAGCACGAGCACATCCACACCGGCCTGGCTCAGTGGTGCCAGGTACTCGCGCGCGACGAGCGCGGTCGCCGGATGATCGAACCAGCCTTCCTCGACCAACGGCACAAACAGCGGACACGGTTGCGAGTGCACCTCCGCCGTGGGGCGCAGGGTGCGGATGGCGCGCTCGTAGGCGCCGCTCGCCACGGTCCCCGCGGTGCCGATCACGCCGATTTTTCCCGTTCGGGTCGCCGCGAGTGCCGCGCGCGCGCCTGGCTCGATGACGCCCACGACGGGCACGGGGGAGATAGCCTGGAGGTGTGGGAGCGCGTGCGCGGTGCTGGTGTTGCAGGCAACCACCACGGCCTTCACCCCGCGGCCGAGCAGGTAGGCGAGGATCTCGCTGCTGTAGCGCCGCACCGTGTCGGGCGACTTGGGGCCGTAGGGAACGCGCGCCGTGTCCCCGAAGTAGATGACCGACTCGCGTGGTAGCCGCTCGAACAGCGCGCGGGCGACAGTCAACCCACCGATCCCGGAGTCGAACACGCCCAGCGGCGCCGCGTTCACGGATCAGGGCAGCGGGACCGAGACGCCGATACCGCCGGGAACGGACCGGAGCTTCAGCTCTGTGGGGAAATCCTGCAGGTGCGCCGCCACGTATGCCTCGGCACCCGAGAAGAGATGGTTGAAGATCCACAGGACGAGCCAGTCCTGCACCTCTTGACGCTTGTGCTTGAGCCCGGTCGCACCGATCTGCTTGAAATAATCCGCCTCCCGCTGCGCCTTCAGGGTCATCATCATCGTGAGCCCTTCCCAGGCGACGAACAGCGCACCGCTCGTCGGCCGTCCCGTGGCCGCCTGGCCCCAACCGGGCAACAGCAGCGAGCGTCGGAACGCGCCGCCGGGCGACACGCGGTGTGTCGTGTCGATGGCGACGACGCGCGCCCCGACAACCGGAGCGAGCCGGGTCGTGTCCTGGGCGGATAGACGGTGAGATGGGCGGGCGATCAATAATGAGGACAGCAACAGAACCGGCGCCCACACGTTGGCGACCGTCCGACAGTCCAACGGTCCAACAGTCTGGCGCCTGGTCATTGGGCGACCAGCACCTTCAGGCATTTCGCTCGCACTCGCACCGTCACCTCGTGGACGCCGGGGTCCCGCAGCTCGCCGTCCAAATGTAGGAGCAGCGGCGTCTCGGCGCAGCGGATCGTGAGCCGACGAGTCTGGAACAAGGCCACCTCACGCATCTGGGTGTGGGTACCCCGCATCACGCGCGGGAGGGCGAGCAGGAACCGCGGCAGGGACACCCGGCGGATCAGGCAGGCATCGAGCCACCCGTCGGCGGGGTTGGCGGTGGGGGCGAACCGATAGTCGCCACCGGCCGTCGTCCCGTTGCATACCTCGACCAGCATCATGTACCCCGTCTCGGTCCATTGGGCCGAGCGGACCTCGAGGCGCGGGGGCCGAAAGCGCACGAACGCTCGGACCACGGGCACGAGATAGGACAGGAAGCCTTTCAGGCCCGGCAGCTCGTTGCGCAGCCGCACCACGGCGGGCCCGAACCCGACCCCCATGGAGTTCACGAAGTGCTCCCCCCGCACCTCGCCGGCGTCGAACAGGCGGCTGGGCGCGGTGACGAGCCGGGCCACGGCCCGCGGGATGCTGTGGCGGTAGAGGCCGACGAGTTTGGCGAAGTCGTTCCCGGAGCCGAGCGGAATAACGCCGAGCGCGGCGTCGCCGCCGGCGCGCAACAGTCCATTCGCTACGTCGTGTACCGTCCCATCGCCCCCGACCGCGATGACCCGTGGCACGCCGCGCTTCACGGCCTCGGCGGCGAGCTGGGTGGCGTGCCCTGGGCCAGTCGTCTCCGTAAGCGCGATTGTCCACCCCTGGCGTCGGAACTCCCGCGCCACCGCGTCGGTCGCCTTACCCCCGGCGCCGCCACCGGCTGTGGGGTTGAGAATCACCTGGGCGTGGATCAGACGGCCCCGCAGCGGGCCGGACCCGCGTTCAGGCTATGTCCAGGTATCGCTCGTCCCAAGCGACGGCGTAGTCGCGCCGGCACCGCGGGCAGGTGTGCCGCTCCGCCTTGCGCGGCAGCTCGGCGCGCTCGGTGCAGCTGGGGCAGACCCCGTAACTCTCGCCGGGCTTGACCAGTGCGTGCTTCACGTGATGGGGGACCGGCACGACCGTCCAGCGCACCGGCGCCTTGGGGCTGAGCTCGAGGAGCCCCTTGAGAATGGTGTATGGCCGCAGGTTCACTTCAATCGTCGCTTCCAGCCCCTCGACCTTGAGGACTTTGTACCACGCCCCGCGGCGCAGTTTCACGTCGAGGTCGGTCTGCAAGCGTCCCCACAGTCGTCCCGCCATGAGAGCCAGCCTGCCTCCTGCGTTTGGGCCACGTCCCGACCAAAGCCGCCAAGAGGCCATCTAATTTGCACCGCGCAGCAGGAGATACCAGAGGTCCTTCCAGGCTGACGGCGCATAGTGGTGGTGCAGCCATTCCCGCGCGTCGGCAGCCGAGCCAAGGCGGCGCAGGAAGGCGCCGTAGCCGCGATCGCCCAGTCGGGAGAAGAAGTAGCGGTTGACCAGCGACGCTCGGATCAGGCCGCCGAACCGGGCGCGCCAGCGACGGTCGTAGGACGCCGGGTCGCGCTCGAGCAGGGCGCGGGCCGCGAGGTGCCCCGATACCATCGCATAGCGCAGCCCGAAGCCCCACAACGCATCCTGGAATCCCGCCGCCTCCCCCGCGAGGAGCGTTCCTCCCCCGTTGCAGCGCGCGGTGGCAGGCAACCGGACGTTTCCCGTGCCTCCGAAGCGCCGCGCACCCGCCAGGTCGATCCCGGCGTGTGCTTGAAAGAATGCGACGGTACGGTCCAGGTAGCGACGGTAATTCGCGCGGTCGGCGAAGATGCAGCACGCGAGCGTCGCTCGGCCGCCTGCGGTCACGAGATAAGCGTAGCCCTGTGGAGCGAG
>DASQAH010000382.1:0-2504 GCA_035635835.1 Gemmatimonadales bacterium | reverse complement strand
GGTCATGGCCTCACCACTGCGATGCCCTCACGTTCATCCTTGACCCGCAGCATTAGAGCCGCGGCGAGCAGGAGCGATGCGCCGCCGATGAGGAGGGCGTAGATCGCCTGCCCACCGAAGAACCGCCCGATGATGAAGCCCAGGAGCGCCGCCGCGACGATCTGGGGAATCACGATGAAGAAATTGAAGACGCCCATGTAGTAGCCCAGCTTCGAGGGCGGCAGCGAGCCCGTCAGAATCGCGTAGGGCATGGCGAGAATGCTGGCCCAGGCGATCCCCACGCCCACCATGGACCCCAGGAGGTATTGCGGGTTCGTGATGAAGTAGATCGAGACCAGACCGATCGCGCCGCAGATCAGACAGATGACGTGGGCGATCTTGGGACTCGACCACCTCGCCAGGGGGGGAATGGCGAACGCGACCACGGCGGCGACGCCGTTGTACGCGCTGAAGCCGACCCCCACCCAGTTGGCCCCCGTGTTGTACAGCGCCGAGGTCGTGTCGGTGGTGCCGTAGATGTGGCTGGTCACCGCGACGGTGGTGTAGATCCACATGGCGAAGAGGGCGAACCACGAGAAGAACTGGGCCCACGCCAGCTGCCGCATGGTCCGCGGCATGTCCTGGAAATCGTTCAGGATGGTCACGAAGCCGTTGTCGTAGCGGCCGCCGCGCTGTAGCAGCCCGCTCGCGAGGAGCAGCGCGCCGACGACCCCGATGCCGGCCGACAGGATCATGACCTGGTAGATCCGCTCCCCCGCCAGCCACACGCTGAGCAGCGTCCCGACGGTGAGCAGGATCGCTCCCACACGGATCTGTCGCGCGCCGTTGCGGGCATACTCTGCCGCGGTCCGCCCCGCCATCACGAAGCCCTCCCGCGCCTGGTTCTCCTCGAAGGAGGCCATCTCTGCGGGTGCGTATTCCTTCGACTTGAGCACCGTCCACAGCACGGCGCAGAAGAACACCGCAGCGCCGACGTAGAAGGACACGCGCACCGATGCGGGGATCATGTGTGCGGGCGCCTCGTTGCTCACCCCGAACAGCCTGGTCAGGAGCCAGGGGAGCATGGAGGCCACGACCGCGCCGGTGCCGATGAAAAAACTCTGCAAGGCGAACCCGGTGACCCGCTGCCCCGCGGGCAGGTTGTCGCCGACGAACGCGCGGAACGGCTCCATGGAGATGTTGATGGAAGCGTCCATGATCCAGAGCATTCCGGCCGCGACCCACAGCGCCGGCGCGTTCGGCATGGCGATCAGCGCGAGGGAGGCGAGCACGGCCCCGGTGAGGAAGTACGGGCGCCGCCGACCCAGGCGGTTCCACGTCCGATCACTCAGGTAGCCGACGATCGGCTGGACTACGAGGCCCGTCACGGGCGCGGCGATCCACAGGATCGGGATGCTCTCCACTTTGGCGCCCAGCGTCTCGAAGATCCGGCTCACGTTCGCGTTTTGCAGCGCGAAGCCGAACTGGATGCCGAGGAAGCCGAAACTCATGTTCCAGACTTCCCAGAAGGCCAGACGCGGCTTGGGGCGCACAGCCCCGGAGGGGGTCGGCAAAGCGGGTGCTGGCATGAGGATCCTGGGTCTAGGGAGTGGCGTGCCGTGCTTGATCAAGACGACGGACCAGCACGTCGATCTCAGGGTCGGTGAAAACCGCCTCCAGCAGCCGCCGCATGGAGCGCTGCCAGTTGGGGCGTTGCGACGAGCGTGTGCCAGGAAGATTCACCGCGACCTCCTCGAGCCAGAGGTCCTCGAGCCAGGGCACCACAAGCGGGCTGTCCGAGCGACCGAGCCACTCCAGCACCGCGGCAATGCAGCCCCTCGGCTCCTCCAACTTGCAGTGCAGGCGCTCGCGCAGCCAGCGCACGGCCTGCGCCCGCTCCTTCCGGACGCGCGGGGCCCGCGCTTTGGGCAGGAGACCGTACTGCACCCGTTCACCAATGTCGTTGCCGGTAAGCCACCCCGCGAAGGTGGGCGTGTCGTGCGTGCCGACCAGGGCGACGCTCCGATCGCTCGGCGGTTCCAGAGCGGGGCCGCGCGCGGCCTCGAACTGCGCCAGATACATCCCCCAGATCCTGTGGTGCGACAGCGCCGCGTCGATCTCAGGCGGAACGGTGCCAAGGTTCTCGCCCACCACTTCGCAGCGGTGACGATGCGACTCCAAGGTCAGAATGGCGAAGAGCTCCTCGGCGGGATATGAGACGTACGTCCCTTCGTGCAGACCGAACCCGTGCGGGATCCAGTACAGACGGGTCCAGGCCATGATGTGGTCCACGCGGAGCACGCCGGCCGGACCCATCTGGTGGGCGATCGACGCCGCCATGTATTGGTGCCCCTCGTGGCGCGACGCCTCGGGAAGCACGGGGCTGAAGCCCCAGTCCTGCCCGCTCGGGAAACCCTGGTCCGGCGGGGCGCCCACCGACATCCCGCCCGCGAACAGGTGCTGGCGCGACCACGGATCATAGCCGTCCGGGTGGACGCCCACCGCCAGGTCGAGCCCCAGGCGCA
>DASQAH010000381.1:0-3669 GCA_035635835.1 Gemmatimonadales bacterium | reverse complement strand
CAGCCCATCACGGCTACGCGCAGCCGCTCGACCCCGGGGTAGCGCGCCTGCCACACCGGTCGCTGCTCGCGCAGGTAGGTCTGGATGTCCTCGGCCATCTCCTGGAAGAAGTGGGACGTGGTCCGGCCGCAGCCCGGGCAGGCCGTTACCTGGGCGGTGAAGCTGCGCAACCCGAGCGACTGCAGGACCTGCTGGGCGACCTGGACTTCCTCGGTGCGGTCGCCGCCCGGTCGAGGAGTCAGGGAGACGCGGATCGTGTCGCCGATGCCGTCCTGGAGCAGGATCGCCAGTCCGGCGGTGCTCGCGATGATCCCCTTGGCCCCCATTCCCGCCTCGGTGAGGCCGAGGTGGAGCGGGTAGTCGGACAGCGACGCGAGTTTGCGGTACACCTCGATCAGGTCCTGCACGCCGGAGACCTTGGCCGAGAGGATGATCCGGTCGTGAACGAGACCGACCTCCTCGGCCAGCTCGGCCGAGCGCATCGCGCTTGCTACCATCGCGTCCATGGTCACGTCGCGCGCGTCCCGCGGCTCGGCGAGCCGGGCATTGGCATCCATCATGTCGGTGAGGAGCTGCTGGTCGAGCGAGCCCCAGTTCACCCCGATGCGCACTGGCTTGCCATTGGCGATCGCGATTTCGACGATCGTGCGGAAGTTCTCGTCGCGGCGCTTGCTGCCGACGTTGCCGGGGTTGATGCGGTACTTGGCGAGCGCGGCTGCGCACTTGGGAACCTTCGCGAGCAGCAGGTGCCCGTTGTAGTGGAAGTCGCCGACGACGGGGACATCGACCTGGGCTACGATGTCGGGGACCGCTCGGGCGGCGTCCTCATTATTAACGGTGACGCGGACGAGCTCGGAGCCGGCCTGCTGGAGGGCGCGCACCTGCGCGATCGTGCCGCTCACGTCCGCAGTGTCGGTATTCGTCATCGACTGAACGACGATCGGGTGGGCGGAGCCCACCGCAACGCCGCCGACGGAGACGGTGACGGTACGCCTGCGATTCCCCGTGGTCACCGGATCAATTTAACATCGGGAAGCGACAACGCGCCGGGCCCACTCCCGCCTGCCCGGCACGCGGGACTTAGGTCACGCCTAAAAGAGCTTGGGCTTGAGGACGATGCGGAGCCGCAGCGCCGTGACCTGGACTTTGCCGTCGAGGGGCGCGGCCGTCACGTGTACCTTCGCCTGGACACCAACCCACAGCGTCTGTCTGTTGAATAGGGTGTCGGCGATAAGGGTCGCCTGTGCCCCAATGGGTGTCGTACCTGGGCCGCCCACCGTACCGCCCGCAGTGAGGACAGGTGCGCCGGAGTAGGTCGTGGCCGAGTCGGCGGCGAAAAAGAGCCGGAAGGTGACCGTCCCGGAGCCAGTGTTGTTCACCAGGTTGCCACCCGCCGTGATCGTCACCGTGTCCACGACGGATTTCCCGAACCCGCCGACCAGACTCATCTTGATGGGGGTGTTCTTCACGGTGGAGTCGATGACAATTGGAACCGTGTAGTGCAGGGTGTCCGCCCCACTCTTCAGGAAGCTGAACACGTCCACGTCGAAAATCGCGTGTCCTTCACCGCAGGCCAGCGTGAGCGCCGCCGCAAGCGCCGCCGTTGCCCCCGCCCCGATCCATTTCGCCTTCATACGACCCTCCTCAATAGATCGAGAGTGACGTCGCCATCGTGATGGCGCGCGTGTTCGAGAGCGAATTGCTGTGGGTCCAGAAACCCACGTCGAGACCGAAGGGGCCGAACCGCAGGCCGGTGCCGGTGCCGAACTGCACCTTCTTACGGGTGTCGCGCGCCACCCCGCCCCGCACCGCCAGCAGCCCGAACCGCACTTCGGCCCCGACGTGCTCGGTGGTGCCGCGCCCGTTGTTGACGATGTCCGCTCCTAGACTGATTCCCTGGCCCATCCGGTAGGTGACGTTCGCGATGTAGCTCACCGGCAGCTTGGTCTTGGACTCGACGTGGTTCTGTACGATTGTGTCCTTAACGGTGCTGCTCGTCGTGTCGTAAAAGAGGCGACGGACCTCGGTGTCTTTCCAGGTCAGCGTGGCCCCGATGTCGTTTACCCCCACACCCAGCTCCACCGGTCCCGCGACGTAGGCGATGCCGACGTCGCCGCCCACACCGTGGCCGTATTGCTTGCCGATCTGGTTGGCGGTGTAGACCAACGCGTCTACGTTCGGCGTGACCGGATTCGGGCCCGCGAACAGGGTATCACCCGTCCGGAACCCGGCGAGGCCGCTCGCCCGCGCGAAGGCGACGCCGAAGTAGTAATGCAGCGCGCCGCCCACGTAGAACCCGTCGTCGGAGTCGGGAGCGCCTCCGCCGAGCCGCCCGGCGTAACTGATCGTTGGTGCGAAGCCACCCTGTCCTTTGCCGTCCACGTTCAGGAAGTAGCGCGTCCGCACTCGCGCCGAGTCGGCGTTCCGCAGGAAGCTGCGCAGCGTGTCGCCCAGCGTGAAGCCGGCATCCTCCTGGATGAACGCCAGCACGCCGACGTGCACCCCGTGGATCGTTGGGCCGATATCGAGGAAGCGGCTCGAGCTGCCGATGCCGATCTCGTCGGTGGGGACGAGCTGTCGCGCATTCCCGAGATCCACCACCAGAGCGTTGCGACCGACCGTGAAGGTCACGTCGGTACTGGGCGCGGGGGCCTTCTTGACCTCGAGGTAGAGCGGCGGGTTGAGGATGAGGTTCGCCAGCTCGAGAGCGTTGAAGTAGCTCTTGTGCACGTCGAAGGCGGCACTGTCCTTGAGCGCCTGAAGGAGGCCGAGCGGGATCGGGATCGTGAGCTTGGCGCGCCCACCCCCACCGTGATCGGGCACCGCTCGGTAGGCAGGGTTGTAGCGCCGCAGGTTGCCGCCGCGGGTGAGGCTGACTCCACCCATCCCGATGCGTCTGGCGTCGAAGGAGAACTGGGCCCGGGCCGGGGCTGCGGCGCCCAGCAGGAGAATGACGACCCAGCAGCCTACTAGTGTAGAGCGCACAGGATACCTCGCGCGGCGTGTGGGTTCCGGCCCCTAACCTACAACAAGTTGCGGGCCCGCGCCCCATCTGGGCGTGACGGCCGTCACTTCGCGGCGTCTCGGAATGCGATCGTGACGGTGGCTCCTCTGCTGATCTGGCTCGTCAAGGTGATGTTGCCCCCCCAGCTTTCGACCAGCCGTTTTGCGATGGCCAGTCCCAAGCCGGAGCCGCTGGAGGTCGTCGAGAACGTGGGCTCGAATACGCGGGGCAGACTCTCGGGCGGGACCCCGCGCCCGTCGTCTTCGACATCGAGTCGCAATCCGCCGTCTGAGATGCGAACGGTCACGGTCCGGGCGCCGGCGTTGCGCGCATTTTCGAGCAGGTTGACCAGGACTTCCTTGACCTCATCTTTGCGCGCCGAGGCGGTCCGTCCCGCCTCGCCCGTTACCGTCAGGTCCATCTCCCGCTCGCTTGCCCCGCCCCCCGTTCGGCCGAGGGCGTAGAGCTGCACCACTTCCCTGGCTGCCACCAGCAGGTTCACCGGTTCGAGGGGTGCCTGCTCGGCGGCCGGCGCGCCGAAGCGCGAGAACGCTCGGGCGATCGCGTCCAGCCGGTCGATCTCGGCCAGAATGCGCTCGGACGTCTCTTGCAACGTGGCGTCGAAGTCTCGGGCTCCCTTGCTGCTGGCTCCGGCCCGCTCCCCC
>DASQAH010000380.1:0-15964 GCA_035635835.1 Gemmatimonadales bacterium | reverse complement strand
CAGGCCTCGGTGGAAGCGCCGCAGGCCGAAGGCGAAGAGCGGGTCCTCGATGACGACGATTTGCGAGCCGATGAACGTGCAACCCTCGCAAGAGGGTACCGATTGCGATTCCTGCGGAGGGGGGGGGAGGGGGGAGGGGGGGGGCGCCTGAGCGTAACTGCCGGGCGCCACGGTGTAGGTCGCGATATCGTAATTGAAGTAGCCGTCCCCCAACATCCGCTGCACGATGTCGGTGACCCCGTCCCCCCCCGCGGCATCGGCTCCGTCCCAGGATGGCTTCAGAGCGTCGGGATTCCAATCCGCGGTTCGGAGGAACTCGTCGAAGCGGAACGACGACGGCGAGACCGCCGCGAGCACCAGGCCCAGCCCATCGGGCTCGGCCACGACAAACGATTCCCGGTCACCGGCCGAACGAATCTCGTAGGTTCCGCCGCGCACGAAGGGATCGTCCGCGGGGTTGGCCGGAAACAGCACGCGAATGCGACCGTCAGTGCTACGCTGCATCACGACGAGGTAGCCATCTGCAGCGCTTTGGACGTAGACGCGCACGGGGTCGCCACGCGCCACAGTGCCGCTGGGATCGAGCCACACACGCACGGGCTTCTCGTCCCGAGCCGCAACAGCGGGAGGGGGGGAGGAGGGGGAGGGGGCAGTCTGCAACAGCACCGCGAGGAGCGGCAGGACCAAGGGGCCGCCTTTCAACCTGCTGGAGGTTGTACGCCGCCAGCTGCTAAAGGTGCCGACATGGACGGGCCTTGCTCGTTGGGGGAGCGGCTAGAACGCGACCCCTGTGTGGAGGGGCCCCTCACGGGGAGGTGGACCGGACGACTGGGCGCATCAGCAAGCCGGTCGCCCCGACGCGCACTTGGTATTCCGCAGGCTGGTTGCCCGCGACGAAGGCGGCCGAACCGTACTCGGCGTCTACCAGCGGCCCCAGGAGTCTGCGCCGGGCAAGAGAGAAGAGATCCACCGGCCGCTCCCGAGCGAGCGAGTATGCCGTATGCGGCTTGCTCCGCTCGTCCGTGACAGCGTTGTAGCGTCCGGCGACCCGGTCGAGCTCATACTCGGTGTGCAGCCCCAGCAGGTTGACCCAGGGGTGCCACTTCAGAATATGCGCGTCCACGTAAAACGCATCACCAGCGAGCTCATACATCGCCACGCGTCGGTCTGGGAGCAGGATGCTTGCCCGAAAGCGCTGTGGCGCGACGGGCTCGGTTTTCACCGTGGCGGCTACCTCTTCATAGGTTAGGGCGCGGTATCCGCGGATTCCCACGGCAATCGTGACGAGGAGGGCGGCGAGCGTTACGAACAGCAAGCCCGCGAGTCCGCGTACCCCGCCGCCAAGCCAACGCCTCCGGCGGACCGCCTTGACCCCGGCGGCGCACAGGGCGATGCCGAAGACAAGCAGACAGACCGCGACGATGACGACGGTGAAAGACATGAGCGACGCGAAATGCGGTCCTGAGTATGGAGTGCCCGGGGCGAGAATCGAACTCGCATGCCGTTGCCGGCACAGGATTTTGAGTCCTGCGCGTCTGCCAGTTCCGCCACCCGGGCGCGATCAGCTCTTCGGTGGGACCAGCCGCTCCGCCTCGCGCGGCTTGGCGAGCAGCCGCTCAGCGAAGTCCACGCGCTCCTCCAACTCACTTAGCCTTCTCTGAACGTTCTCTAGCTCGCCCAGCCTGCTCCGCAACTCGTCCACCTCGCTCAGTTTGCTCTCCACATCCTCCACCAGGTGCCCCAGCTCGCGCCTGGATGGCTTCCCTCTGTGCAATCGGGGGGAGGGTTCGCCCCCAATCAATCGCTTCAACGCCCCGCCGAGAGAGGTGGCGAGGATGATAACGCCGACCCCGATCGCCCATCCAGGTATGTCGATGCCGAACATGCGCGCTCTCCGAGGCCACCCCCAACCAAACTTACCTGCGGAGTCGCCGCGGCGGGACTGGCTCGGCATCTCGTCCTGGCGCAGGGCCGAAATGGCGGGTACGGTATAGCGATGTCTCCCCCTAGCGGTTCGGCGACAGACACTCCGGCACACCGCCCCACCCTGTTTCACCTCGCGTTGGGGTTCGTGACCAACTTCTTCGACACCCTGGGGATCGGCTCGTTCGCCCCCACGACAGCGGCGTTCCGAGCGCGCCAGCTCGTGGCTGACGAGCTGATCCCCGGCACCCTCAACGTGGGCCATACGCTCCCGACGGTGGTTCAGGCCGTGATCTTCGTGACCGCGATCAGAGTGGATGTGGTCACGCTGGTGCTGCTCATCGGCGCCTCGGTGATCGGGGCATGGATCGGCGCCGGCATCGTGAGCGCATGGGAGCGGCGCAAGGTGCAGCGGGGGATGGCGATTGCGCTGCTCGTCGCCGCCACGCTCACCGTGCTGCGGATGACGGGGGTATTCCCTGGGGGCGGCGATGCAGTGGGCCTGCGCGGCGCGCTCCTCATTGCGGGCGGGGTCGGCAACTTCTTGCTCGGGGCGCTCATGACCTTGGGCATCGGGCTGTACGCGCCCTGTATGGCGATGGTGAGTCTGTTGGGCATGAATCCGAGGACGGCCTTCCCAATCATGATGGGATCGTGCGCCTTCCTCATGCCGGTGGCGAGCGCCCGATTTCTCCGCACCGGACGCTACGACCGAGCATCAGCCCTCGGCCTGGCGATCGGTGGCGTCCCAGCTGTGCTGCTCGCCGCGTTCGTCGTGAAATCGCTGCCGCTCGATGCGGTACGGGTGTTGGTGGTAGCGGTCATCACCTACACCGCAGTGCGGCTGTGGCTGGACTCACGCGCTCCTTAGGCTACCACCGGCGTCGGGGGATCGACCAGATCCGCCGCCGTCACGATCCGGTTCGACCCGGCGCGCTTCGCCTGGCATAGCGCCCGCTCGGCCATGATAAACAGATGCTCCGGCCCGCTCGCATCCAGCGGGACGGTGGCGATGCCGACGCTGACGCTCACCTCGAGGGACCGGCCGCAGACCGGGTTGACTGCGAACCAGGACTCGACATCCGCCCGGAACCGCTCCGCGACGAGCCGCGCAGCGGACTGCTGCTCGTCGGGCAGGATGATGGCGAGCTCGTCTCCGCGCACGCGACACGGTACGTCCGCGGCGCGCACGTCCTTGCGGACTAGATCGCCGAGCGTGCGCAGCACCCGGTCTCCCACCCGGGAGCCATACGCGTCGTTGAGCTCCTTGAACTCGTCGACATCGAGGAGCAACAAGGACACTGAGGTCCCGGAGCGGCAGGAGCGGTCCACCTCGCGTTTCAACGCGTGCTCAAAGTAGCCCCGATCGTACAGGCCGGTGAGCGCATCCGACATGACTAAGCGCTCGATGGCACCAAGCGCCGCGGCGTCGATGGTCGCCACGTCGCTGTGCTGGGGATGGATATTGGTGAGGTAGTCGAGCACCGCTACGCGCTGGCCCACATCACGCCCCAGCCGCCGCAGCAGTTCGCGACGGTGCCGCGACGCGTCTCTCCAGAGCCGCTCCGCCTCGGATTCCCCTAACTGGACGTGGGCGATCTGCTCGAGCTGGGCGGCATGCTGCCGCTGCGGCGCAGGCACCGCACGCACCGCCTTCCCCGAATGGTGCTTGGGCATGGTCCCCTTGCATTGGGCTTCGGGGAGGACACCAAGCATGTTGCGTACCTGCAACGCAGGCATACGTAACACGTTTGCTGGTAGATTGTTAGGCGGGGCAGAACCAGCGGCGCATGGCACCAGTGGCCCCATTTCTATGCGAATGCCCTGGGGAGAATGCCCCGAAACGGTGCGTATCCTACGGCCTCGGCTTCCGAGCAGGACCCCCGGCCGGCCGCCGACCTTGGTCGCCGCCGGCACCGCGGCGTGGGGCGGATGGGCCCGACCGCCCTCCCCCTACCGCCTGCTCCCGACGATGCCGCACGAACTCCGCAATGCGCTCCTGCAATCGCACTCGCTCCTGCTGATACCGCACCCGCTGCGGGGGCGAGAGATACCCCGCCATCTCCTTATCCTCATCCCGATTCAGCTGCTCCAGCATCATTCGCGTCTCCTGACGCTGCTGGATGAGCTGATTGACACGCCCGTTGTTCGGGTTCCCTCCGCGCAATTCCTCGTTCAACTGACGGTTGATGTCGCGGATCTGACCGCGGTGTAGCACCCGCAGCTGCTCGAACCGGTCTTCCGTGGACTGAACCTTGGTCGCTTGGTCATCGCTCAGGCCGAGTATTTGACGGACGTGCTCGTGCCAGCGCTGGCGGATCTGCTGGCGCAGTGCTGGCACATCAGGGTCCTCCAGGCCGGCCGAATCCGGCTGCTGAGCTTGGGCAGCGGGCGCGCTGACGGCCAGCGCCAAGACGGTCACCCACACACGCGTCATCGTCATCCCTCCAGCGAGCTCAGCAGCTCGCGCAGCTGGCCGGCGCTCAGATCTTCGAGACCCGCTTCCTGTGAGGAGGCCAGCCCTTCCTCTGGAACGACCAGGAGTGGCTCGTCAAGCGACTGAATCAGGGCTCGCAACTGATCGGACGAGAGGCGGTTGAACCCCTCCCACCCGGCGACGGCAGTCGCGGGTCCCGCGACGCGGACACCGCGGTAGACCACGTCCCCGCCCAGCAGCAGCGCCACCGCAGCGGCGATTCGCAGCCAGGCGGGCCGTGCCCACCAGACCGCGGTAGCCGCAGGCTGTTCGCGCAGACGTCGCACCACAGCTGCGGCCGTGCGCTCGACGTCGAGCCGCTCGGCCGCGCGCGCGCCGAGGCGCCGCGCCTGCGCCTCCAACCGCTCGTCTTGCACGTCGTGGTCGTTCACTGCACGTACTCCTTTAGGCGTTTGACGGCGTGGTGATAATGCACGCGGGCCGCTCCCGCACTGGTACCGAGCGCCGCCGCGATCTCTTCGTAGTCGAGCCCCTGCTGCGCCCGCAACAGGAACACTTCGCGCTGCATCCGCGGCAGCCGGGCGAGCCCCGCGGCAAGCCTGCCTTCGACCTCCTCCGCCACAGCCAGTTCGTGCGGGTCGCCGTGCGGAGACCGCAAGCCCTCGTCGAGCGGCACCACTCGCTGGCGGGCCCACCTGCGACCGGCGTCCTTCAGCACGTTGCCGCCGATCGTCAGGAGCCAAGTCCGAAACTGACATTGGCCGCGAAACCTGCCCACCGCGCGGAACGCCCGAATGAAGGTCTCCTGGACGAGATCGTCCAGCTCGGCCTCGGGCGCCCCCGCGCCAGCGAGGAAGCGCGCCAGCGGACGCGCGTGGCGCCGAACCAGCTCGGCCGCCGCTTGCTCGTCCCCGTCCTGCCATGCGGCGATCAGCGCCGCGTCCGTCAGCGGCGCGGCAACCGGGTGGGTTTGGGCCATTGGGCTCCGCATAGTTGACGGCGCAAGTGACGGAATATTAAGAGGGTGGCTTCCCTTGCATGGATCCTGCCCGGGGGCTAGGATTCGAACGACCGTTCGAACTCAGCCTCATGCGACCCTACGACGAACGACTCGACCATCTGCTGGCCCAGGCTGCCCGGGTCTTCGCCGAGCGCGGCTACCATCCCACCACTATGCGGGACCTCGCCGCGGCGAGCGGGATGTCGCTCGCGGGGATGTACTACTACGTCAAAGGCAAGGAAGAGCTGCTGTTCCTGGTTCAGGAGCGGTGCTTCGTGCGGGTGCTCGAGGAGGCGGGCGAAGCGGTGGGGCGCAGCCGCGACCCGCTGGAGCGGCTGCAGGCGTTCATCCGCCACCACGTGACGTATTTCGCCGCGCACATGGCCGAAATGAAGGTGCTGTCGCACGAGGCGAACGCCCTCACGGGCGAGCCCCGGCGCCGCGTCAACGCGATCAAACGCCGCTACGTGGATCTGCTTGAGGGGTTGTTGCGCGAGGCCGCGCCAGTGGAAGCAGCAAGCGAGCGCAGCGCCGCCGCGTACGTGCTGTTCGGGATGATGAACTGGATCTATAACTGGTACGACCCCGCCGGGGCGCTCGATCCCGACCGGCTGGCCGATCTCATCACGCGCGTCTTCATCGGCGGATTCGCCGAGGCGCGCACCACGGTTCAGGGAGGCTGACGGCGTATGGCGACGATGACCGAACCTCAGGTGAAGACGCTGGTCGACTGCCGGGTCGAAGCTGGGCTGGCGATCATCGAGTTGAACGACCCGCCGGCCAATACCTATACCTACGAGATGATGCGCCAGCTGGACGAGGCCATCCTCAAGGCGCGCTTCGACGACGGCGTGCATGTGATCATCCTACGCGGGCACGGGGAGAAGTTCTTCTCGGCGGGCGCGAATATCGGGATGCTGAATAAGGTGACCCCGCGCTTCAAGTACTTCTTCTGTCTCCACGCCAACGAGACCCTGAGCCGCCTGGAGCAGACGCCCAAGCTGACGATCGCCGCGCTCAACGGCCACACGGTGGGCGGTGGCCTCGAGATCGCGATGGCGTGTGACCTCCGGGTGGCCAGAGAGAACGCCGGCAAGATCGGCCTGCCGGAGGTCAATCTCGGCGTACTCCCGGGGACGGGCGGCACGCAGCGGCTGGCGCGCATCGTGGGCAAGTCCCTCGCCATCGAGCTGATGGTGAAGGGCGAGACGTTCTCCTTCGAGCGGGCCCAGGAGCTCGGTCTGGTCAACGAGGTCTTCCCCGCGGACGGCTTCTGGGAGCAGGTGTTGCTCTATGCCAAACAATTCTGCCCGCCGCACAAGGCTTCCAAGGCCGTGGGCCTGATCAAGCGCGCCGTGCAGTCCGGGGCCGAGGTGCCGTTCGAGTCGGCTCTGGCGATTGAGCGCGAGCTGCAGCAGCAGTTGTTCCAGAGCGAGGACGCGAAGGAGGGCATCGCCGCCTACAACGAGAAACGGGTGGCGGAGTTCAAGGGCCGGTGAAGACCGACCTCTTCATCAATAACGAGTGGCGGCCGGCGCTCTCGGGGCAGCGCTTCCCCGTCGTGAACCCCGCTACCGAAGAAGTGATCGCTGACGTGGCCGCCGGGGACGCCGCCGACATCGACAATGCGGTGGCTGCGGCTCGCGCCTGCTTCGAGTCGGCCGGGTGGCGCGACCTCTCGGCCCGCAAGCGCGGCCGCCTGCTCGTGAAGGCGGGCGATCTCCTGGAATCGCGCCTCGAGGAATTCGCGCGTCTGGAAACGGCCCACAACGGCAAGACGCTGTTCGAATCGAAGATCGAGCTGGGGATGACGGTGTCCACCCTACGCTACTACGGAGGGTGGGCCGACAAGATCACGGGCGACACGCTGCCCGTCGACGGCCCGTTCTTCACCTACACCCTGCGCGAGCCGATCGGAGTCGTGGGCGCGATCGTGCCCTGGAACTTCCCCCTCAACATCGCGAGCTGGAAGTTCGCCCCCGCGCTGGCGGCGGGCTGCACGATCGTGCTGAAGCCCGCATCCGAGACGCCGCTCACGGCGCTGGCCTTCGCCGAGCTCGTTGTGGAGGCCGGCTTCCCACCCGGCGCCTTCAACGTCGTGCCAGGCGCCGGGAAGACCGCCGGAGCCGCCCTGGTGCGTCACCCCGACGTGGACAAGATCTCGTTCACGGGCTCGACGGAGGTGGGACGGCAGATCATGAAGCTGGCCGCCGACACGAACAAGCGGGTCACGCTGGAGCTGGGCGGCAAAAGCCCGAACATCATCTTCGCGGATGCCGATTTGAAGGCCGCCGTGCGCGGCGCGCAGACGGGCATTTTCTACGGCAAGGGCGAGGTCTGCGCCGCAGGGTCTCGGTTGCTCGTCGAGCGGACGGTGCACGACCAGGTCGTGACGCAGCTCGCCGAGGGGGCCAAGAAGCTCACCCCCGGGGATCCGCTAGACAAGAACACGCGGCTCGGCGCGCTGGTCTCGAAGCGCCAACAAGAGACCGTGCTCTCCTACATCCAGAAGGGCGTGGACGAGGGCGCCCAGCTCGTCGCCGGCGGCAAAGCCGTCAAGCCGAACGGCAAAGGCTATTACGTCGAGGCCACCGTGTTCGACGGAGTCGAGCCCGCGATGACCATCGCCCGCGAGGAGATCTTCGGCCCGGTGCTGGCCGTGCTGTCGTTCGACGACTTCGACCACGGGATGAAGCTCGCGAATCAAACGGTGTACGGCCTCGCGGCCGGGATCTGGACGAAGGACATCCAGAAGGCGCACCGCGCCGCCCGGGCAATTCGCGCCGGCACGATCTGGATCAACAGCTATAACTTCTACGACCCGGGCGCGCCGTTCGGCGGATTCAAGGCGAGCGGGTTCGGCCGCGATCTGGGGCGCGAAGCGCTCGATGGATATCTGGAGACGAAAACGGTGTGGGTCGCTCTGTGAGAGGCACCGAACAGTCGGACTCTCGGACGGTCGGTCGCTAAATGCCGCGCGATGCACTTATCTGCTGCGCGCTCCGGACCCCAGTGGGAAAACACGGCGGCTCGCTCGCTGCCATCCGCGCCGACGACCTCGCGGCGGTCCCGATCCGGGCTGTCGTCGAGCGCTCCGGGATCGATCCCGCGACCATCGACGACGTCATCCTGGGCTGTACCAACCAGGCCGGCGAAGACAACCGCAATGTCGCACGGATGGCGCTGTTGCTCGCGGGACTGCCGGTGGAAGTCCCGGGACAAACGGTCAACCGGCTGTGCGGCTCTGGACTGCAAGCGGCGGCGAGCGCCGCGCAGGCTATCAAGGCGGGCGAAGGCAGCGTGTTCATCGCCGGCGGGGTCGAGAACATGACCCGCGCCCCTACTGTGATCCTCAAGTCGGGTGAGCCCTGGAGCCGGAAAGCACCCGACATCGCCGATACCACAGTCGGGTGGCGGTTCACCAACCCGCGCTTGCGCAAAGAGTGGACGATTTCCCTCGGCGAGACAGCCGAAGTCGTGGCCGAGCGCTACCGCATCTCCCGCGCCGAACAGGATGCCTACGCCGTCGAGAGCCAAAGACGCGCCGAGCGTGCGTTACGGGAGTGCGTGTTCACCGACGAAGTTGTCCCGGTGACTCTCGGGGATGGGTCGAGCTTCGCGAAGGACGAATACCCGCGCGCCGGATCCACGCTGCAAGCAGTGGGGAAACTGAAGCCGGCGTTTCGCGCCGACGGCACCGTCACGGCCGCGAGCTCCAGCGGCATCAACGATGGCGCGGCGGCCCTCCTCATCGTTGAGGGGGGGTCGGAGAATCGCACAGCCGCATTGCAGCCTCTCGCGAGGATCGTGACCACGGCCGTTGCCGGCGTGGACCCCAGCTGTATGGGTCTCGGACCTATTCCCGCAACGCGCAAGGCGTTGGCCCGCGCCGGTCTCACCATCGACCAGATCGATCTCATCGAGCTGAACGAGGCGTTCGCGGCCCAGGCCATCGCCTGCATCCGGGATCTGAAGCTCGATCCGGCGAAGGTGAACCCTTACGGCGGGGCCATCGCCCTCGGCCACCCCCTCGGCGCGACCGGCGCCCGCATCCTGACGACTCTCGTCTACGCTTTACGCCGCACGAATGCGCGTTACGGTCTCGCGACCATGTGCATCGGCGTCGGCCAGGGCATCGCCATGATCGTGGAGCGCGTCTGATGGCCGCCTACGACCGAGTGCAAGTGGAGATTGCTGGTGGCATCGCCACCGTCACCCTCAGCCGTCCCGACAAGCTCAACGCGCTCGACCGCGAGCTGTGCGACGAGCTGGTCGCGGCCCTGCAGATGGTCACGGGCAGCGAGCAGGTACGTGTCGTCGTGATCACCGGGGCGGGACGCGCGTTCTGCGCTGGCGCTGACCTGACGGTGTTGGGAAAGGATGGCCCCGCGCTGGTACGGGCGGGCAAACACGTCGCGCTGCTCATCCGCGCGGCGCCGCAACCGGTGCTGGCGGCAGTGAACGGCGCGGCTGCGGGAGGCGGCGCGAATCTGGCGCTCGCCTGCGACTACCGCCTCGCGGCTGACACCGCGTCGATCGGCCAGGTGTTCCACAAGCTGGGACTCATCCCCGATTGGGGCGGGACGTACTTCCTGCCCCGGTTGACGAGTACCTCGAAGGCGTTGGAGCTGGTGTGGAGCGCCCGGATGGTGCCGGCCGCTGAGGCCGAGCGCCTTGGCCTGTTCGACCGGGTCGTGCCCGCCGCTGAGCTAGCCACCGAAGCGAGACGGCTCGCCGCCTTGTGGGCGACGCAGCCGCAGCAGGCGGTGCGCCGCGCCAAGGAGGCACTGTACCTCAGCGAGGTGAGCTCGCTCGTCGCGATGCTCGACCTCGAGATCGTTCATCAGAACGAGTTGTTCGCCACCCCCGAAGCCCGTGAGCGCATCGGGCAGTCCCTCAGCACCAGGAGCCGCTGATGGTCCGCAAGCTGCATAACTTCGACGACTGGATCGACTACTTCCGCTACTGGCAGGACTCGATCGGGCTGGAGCAGGATTACCTCCGGAGTTTCCAGTTCGAGGCGAAGTTTGGGGAACCGGAGGTGCCGCACATCGAGTTCGGTCATTACCGGGGCCAGCGCAAATGGCCGACGGTGATGCACATTCCCGACCAGCGCATCCGCGACGCCCTGCTGAACCTCATCGTCTACCAGGGTGACACCGAATTCGCTTCGGTGGAGCAGCAGCGCAACCTGCTGCAACACGCGCCTAGCGACTACGACCTGTTGTCGCTCCAGCGGGTGATGACCGAGGAGATGCGCCACGGCTGGCAGATGTCCTACCTGCTCTGCACGCACTTCGGCGACGAGGGCAAGCGCGAGGCGGCCAAACTCCTCGAGCGCCGCGCTGATGAGGGCGAGCGGCTGCTGGGCTCCTTCAACGAGATTGTCGATAATTGGCTCGACTTCTTCACCTACACGCAGTTCATCGATCGCGACGGCAAGTTCCAGCTCAAGATGCTGTCGGTCTCCGGGTTCGACCCGCTGTCACGCTCCATGGGGCCGATGCTCAAGGAGGAATCCTTCCACCTCGGCACCGGCAACAACGGCCTGCTGCGGATCGTGAAGGCCGGGAAGATGCCCCCCGAGGTGATCCAACGCTTCTTCTATAAGTGGATCCCCACGGCCTTTGACCTGTTCGGCACCGACAACTCCTCGTCAGCGCACTGGGCCTATGTGTGGGGGCTGAAGGGCCGCTACGACGAGCGTGAGAACCCCGTCGAGCCAGACAAATCCCACCTCAACGAGATGTCTCGCGGGCTCTACCGCCAAGAAATCGCCAAGCTGGTGGACCGGCTGAACATGTTCATTCCGGAGCGGGAGCGGCAGCTCAAGGTTCCTGAGCTCCAGTTCAACCGCAAGATCGGCATGTACGCCCACCAACCCCACACCGTCGAGGGGGTCCCGTTCTCCGCCGAGCGGTACAAGGACTATCTCGTCACGGTGCTGCCCCGCCCTGAGGATATCCAGCTGGTGCACGATATCGAGAAGGAGCCCGGCTGGATCGAGGCCAAGAAGGCCGATTCGCTGCTCTCGTGAAGCCGCTGGTCATCGCCCACCGCGGCGCGTCAGGGTATGAGTACGAGAACTCGCTCGCTGCCTTCCGAGCTGCGGCGGCACGGGGCGCCGACGCCGTGGAGCTGGACGTGCACGCGACGCTCGATGGCGCCCTGATCGTTCACCACGACGAGTCGGTGAACGGGACGTCCATCACCCGCTCGACGGCGGCGCAGCTGGGGGCCGTCCGCCTGCCCAACGGCGAGCCCGTTCCGACGCTCGCTCAGGCGCTGGAGGCGATCGATCCGAAGCTGCAGGTATTCGTGGAGGTCAAGTCGCTGCCGCCGCAATTCGACGGCCGGCTCTTCGCCGTACTGGATCAGGGCGTCAACAAGGGACGCTGCGCGGTGCACGGCTTCGATCACAGGATCGTGAGCCGGCTCGGAATGGCGCGCCCGGCCCTGCCTCGTGGGGTCCTGCTCTCCTCCTATCCGATCCGGCCGCTCGAGCCGCTCGAGGATACGGGCGCCACAATCCTTTGGGAGGAGCACGAGATGATCGACACGGCGCTCGTGGACACGATCCACGGAGCGCGCTGCCGCGTGTTCGCCTGGACCGTCAACGACGAGTGGGAGATGCGCCGCCTTATTGGTCTCGGAGTGGACGGCCTGTGCGGCAATTATCCCGACGTGGCCCGGCGGGCAGTCGACGAGGGGGTGCGTACGGCGTGACCCGCCCCCCGCCCCCCCCCTCCCCCCTCCCCCGTGTCACAGTCGTCGGCGCCGGCGCGATGGGACATGGTATCGCGTACGCGGCGGCGCTCGCCGGTTGCCCCGTCACGCTGACCGACAACAAGCCCGGCGCACTCGACTTGGCGTGGAGTAAACTCGACGGCCTCCTCGCCGGCGCCGTCAAGCGCGGCAAGCTCACGACGGCGGAAGCAACACGCGTCCGGGGGCGCCTGCGCACCGAGCCCGATCTCGTCCCGGCCCTGGCCAACGCGGAGGTCGTGATCGAGGCCGTGGTCGAAGACCTGCGTGTGAAGCGGCAGCTGTTCGCCGATATCGACCGCGTGGCGCCCGCGGGCGCCTTGCTCGCGACGAACACTTCGTCCCTCTCCATCGGCCAGATCGCGACCGCCGTCGGCGACCCCACGCGGGTGATTGGGATACACTTCTTCAACCCGGTGCACGCCATGGGGCTGGTCGAGGTGGTGACGCACGCAGCCAGCGCGCCTGAGGCGGTGGATCGGGCGGTCACCCTCGCTCGGCAACTGGGCAAAGAGCCGATCGTGGTGAAGGACTCGCCGGGATTCGCATCCAGTCGCCTGGGCGTTGTGCTGGGCCTCGAAGCGATGCGTATGCTCGAACAGGGCGTCGCGTCGGCGGAGGACATCGACAAGGCGATGGAACTCGGATACAACCACCCCATGGGGCCGCTCAAGCTAACTGACCTCGTCGGCCTCGACGTGCGGCTCGCCATCGCCGAATACCTGCATGCGACGCTGCATGAGCCGCACTACGCGCCTCCCAGGATCCTGCGCGACAAGGTCGCCCGTGGCGAGCTGGGGAAGAAGTCCGGCAAGGGGTTCTATGCCTGGGGCTCCTGAGGCGTGAAGCAGCCGCCGATCCGGGTCACCGACGTTCACGTCCACATCCAGCCCTGGCGGGACCTCAAACCGCAGGTCCAGGAGGCGATGCGCAGAGGCAAGGAAGCCCACTGGGACTTCCTGCTCGCGATGATGGACGACCCGAAGGCCCTGCTCGACGTCATGGACCACTCCGGGGTGTGGCGCGTCGGGTTGGTGAACTACGTGAGTCCCGACGTGATGGGGTTCACCTCCACGACGAACGCGTTCGCGGCCACGTACGCCCGGGCGAATCCCGAGCGGCTGCTCCCCTACGGCGGCGTGCACCCGCGCGACAGCCGCGACCCCGCCGGCGAGGTGGACCGGCTTATCGACCTCGGCATCCGGCTGCTCAAGATCCATCCCCCGCATCAGCTGTTCCCCGCCAACGCCTACACCGCGGGATTGGACGCCCTCGGCGCGATCTACCGGCGCTGCGAAGAGCGCGGCCTGCCGGTAATGGTCCACACCGGAACCTCCATTTTCCCCGGGGCGCGCAACAAGTATGGCCGCCCAATGGAGCTCGACGACGTCGCGGTCGACTTCCCCGACCTGCAGATCGTCATGGCGCATGGTGGCCGACCGCTCTACATGGAGGAGGCGTTCTTCATCCTGCGGCGACATCACAACGTTCGGCTCGACGTCTCGGGGATTCCGCCAGCCAAGCTGCTGCAGTACTTTCCCCGCCTGGCGGAGGTCGCCGACCGCACGCTGTGGGGCACGGATTGGCCGAGTCCCGGCGTGAAGGATCTGCGGCAGAACATCGACCAATTCCTCGAGCTCCCGCTCACAGACCCACAACGGACCGCGATTCTCGAAACGAATGCGCTGGCTCTGTTTCCTACTCGCTAACACCGTGGTGGCCCAGGCAGCGCCGTCCGTTCCGCGCGGCGACGCCAAGCCGTTGCGGTTCGACATCGCGAGGTTGGCCGAAACGCGGGATTCATTCGTGTTTCACCTCGATGGCCAGGAGCGCGGCTGGGCGGTGTGGCAATACGAGTATCGGGTAGGCGCCGGGGGAGGGGGAACGCCGCCGATGGTCGTGTTCACCGCGGTCTCGGAGCTGCGCCCAGCCGAGGCCGAGAGCCTGCGAGTGACTCTCAACCGGCGCAGCGGCGAGCCGATCTCGTCGTTTCACCGGATTGAATACTTCGCGCCGGGAAACGACACGACCCTGGTGGAGCACGACCTTGACGTGAGGCGGGGTGTGGTGGTGGGCCGGCGTCGGGTGCGAACCCGGCACGGCACGCTTCACGTCATTCCCGTGAGGGTACGGCTTCCCGTAGGTGCGGTGTGGTCGGATTACGGCCTGCTCGCAGCGCCGGTCGCGAACGCGTCTCCGGGAGACTCGCTCGTCACGGCCGCCTACAGCGAGTTCGGGGATTCCCTCACCACGCTCAGGCTCGTCGCCGAGCCGGCCGATTCTGTCACGGTGCCCGCGGGACACTTTGCCACGGTGCCGCTGCGCGGGGCCGATTTCCGCCTCTACGTGACGCGCACCCACCCATGGCGCGTGGTAAAAGGCGAGAGCCTCGACCACCGCTTCGACTTCGAGCTAGCGGGGACCGGGCCAGTCCTGCGCTCGGGCGGGCTATGACCCGCAGCCGCCACACTCTCACACGGAGCGCTTCGCTCATGCACAGCTGTGGTCTGCGGCGCTACCTGATGCTCAGTGTCGCCCTTGTCGCAGCCGCTCCGGCCCCGAGCGGGCTTCTCGCCCAGGCCGGCCGGATCAGCTACGAGACTTTCACGCTCCCCAACGGTCTGCGGGTGATCTACTCCGAGGCCCACGCGACGCCGATCGTCACGGTGGATGTGTGGTACAACACTGGCTCGCGCAACGAGCGGCCCGGGCATTCGGGGTTCGCCCACCTCTTCGAACACATGATGTTTCAAGGTTCCGCGCATGTGAAGAAGGCGGAACACTTCCAGCTGATCCAGCGCGCTGGCGGCGAGGTGAACGGGAGTACGACCGAGGACCGGACCAATTTCTGGGAGGTCGTGCCCTCCAACCGGCTCAACCTCGCGCTGTGGCTCGAAGCTGACCGCATGCGCTCCCTGGCCATCTCCGATTCGAACTTCCACAACCAGCGCGAAGCGGTGAAGGAAGAGCGGCGCCTGCGCGTGGACAACCAACCGTACGCCCGGGCGTTCAGCGACGGTCTCACAACGCCCTTCGACAGCGGCGCCTGCTTCGCGTATGCACACACGGTGATCGGCTCGATGGCGGACCTCGACGCGGCCAAGCTCGGCGACGTCCAGGCGTTCTTCGAGACCTATTACGCCCCGAACAACGCTACCCTGGTCGTGGTCGGCGATTTCCGTCCAGCCGAGCTGCGGCGCCTCGTGAACCAGTACTATGCGGGCATCCCGAGCCACGCCGCTGCGGCGCCGGTGACGTGCGACTGGAAGCTCGCGCCGGGCCCAGCGCACCGCGAGGTGACGGACGAGCACGCCAACCTGCCGGCCAGCCTGCGAATCTACCGGATCCCCCCCCACGACAACCCGGACACGCCTGCCCTCGAGCTTCTGAACATCATCCTCGGTCAGGGGGAGAGCTCGCGGCTCAACGTGGCAATCGTCCGTCGGGAAAAGGCCGCACTCGGCACACAATCGCTGATCGTCGGCGAACATCGCGGCCCCGGAGTCAGCGTGGTGCTGGGCATCGCCAACCAGGGCGTGGACGTGAACCATCTCGACAGCTTGCTCGCGGCCCAGGTGGACTCGATCCGCGCGCACGGCGTGAGTGCGGAAGAGCTCGCCAAGGCCAAGAACACCTTCCGCGCGCAGTTCATCGCCAACCGCGAGACCGCGCTCTCCAAGGCCGAGGAGCTCCATCATTATGACATGTTCCACCACTCGGTGGCCGACATCAACGCCGACCTCAACCGCTACCTGGAGGTCACGAGCGAGGATATCCGCCGTGTCGCCACCAAGTACCTCGATCCCGCAAATGCTGTGGTCATCATCGTGAAGGCGATG
>DASQAH010000379.1:0-3723 GCA_035635835.1 Gemmatimonadales bacterium | reverse complement strand
CGCAACGGACGCTTCCGCGCTGCTGCGGTTGCCCTGGGCCACGACGGTGGCGTGGACGACTTCGGCCGAGAGGAGGCCGCCGGTCTGGTCCCTGCTGACCGACAGCAGTGACGAGTGCTCCGCCCCCCCCGATTCGGAAAGCGGTCCCGCCTCGCCCACGACGATCGGCAACAGGCCCAGCACCGCGGCCCGGAGGACGGTCGCCTCCCCGCTGAACGTCGTGCTGGTCGCAGCGGTCAACTCGTAGGCCGGCGCCTCGCGCGTGGCGAGCCCCGCAGGCCTCTCACAGCTCGCGAGCAACGCCGCTGTGAGCGTCAGGAATACGATACGCTTCATGATGCCCTCCTTCGTTCGGTCCCGAGACAAGCCTCGGGTACGGCAGGGTAGCGAGCAGGAGAGCTGCCGTCTGTCGGGAGGATTCGTCGGAGAGTGTGGGGAAGTACCGGCGGGCGGCTGTGGGAAGAACTCCCACACGCCCCCCCCCCGGGCGCGCGCTACTCGATTTTCAGGAGGCCGGCGCGGAGCGCGAAGTGTACGAGCTCGGAGCGGTGCTTCAGGCCCAGCTTGTCCATGACGCGGGCGCGGTAAGTGTCGACGCTCTTCGGGCTGAGACGCAGCAGCTTGCCGATTTCGGTCGAGGTATGCCCCTCCGCGGTGAGGCCCAGGACTTCGCGCTCCCGCACACTGAGCCGGGCCACGGCGCCGATCCCCTTCGCACGCGGCTGCTTCTGGTGCTCGACCAGCACCTGGGCGGCGCTCGGGTCGAGGAAGACTTCGTTCTGCGCGACGGTGCGGATCGCTTGCGTGAGGTTCTCAGCCGGGCTCCCCTTGTTCACGAAGCCGCTGGCGCCCGCCGCGAGCACGTCCAGCAGCCTATCCTCTTGGAGATAGCCGCTGAGCACGAGAATCTTCGTGCCGTCGTGGAGGGCAGCGATGCGGCGCACGGCCTCGAGACCCCCGATGCCCGGCATGACGAGGTCCATCAGCACGACGTCCGGCTTCAGGGCCCGGGTCTGCTTAACCGCCTCCTCCCCGGTCGCCGCCTCGCCCACCACACGCAGGTTGGCTTGGCGATCGAGCAACGCGTGCAGGCCGGCACGGACCACCCAGTGGTCGTCAGCGAGCAGGATGTGGATCGGCTTCGGCACGGGCGCTGGTGCCAGCCGGGGAGATCGTCTCACGGTCCTCCGTATCCGGGCGCCCGGGTGCTGCGGTGAGGTTAGCTCAGGATACGAGACATCAGCCGGTTGCCGCAAGGCTGAGGGAGCCCCGCGGCCCGACCTCTCGTGACTCCGGTCACTCCGCTGCGAGAAGAGGTTAAGGTGGTGGACACTGCCGCCACCTTGGATCATGTTTGCCGCCACACTTATCTCAGGAGCACACCGTGCGCCCTCTCTTGCTCTCTGGCCTAGTTCTCGCGGCCGCCTACGCCACCGTGGCCAGCGCTCAGAACCCTCCGGCCGCACCGGCTGGCGGCATCAAACGCTCCGACCTCGCGGGCACCTGGGAGGTCAAGACTGATAGCGGGGTCGCTTCCGTGATCAGAGTGTCGGCTAATGGCAAGAGATGGACGCTATCGTTCGCCGGCCGCAAACCGATTGCACTTCGGGTTCTTGCCAGCGGTGGTGACAGCGTTGTCTTGCAAGCGGGACGATTTCCCAGTGTGCTGAGACCGGGCCAAACGGTGACGCGGTTGCGCGAGGTAGGGCACTTCAACGGCGAGTCTGTCACCGGTACCTACGAGGCACACTACGCCAAGGGGGGCGTCCTGAACGGCTCATTTTCAGGGACACGCAAGACGAAGTAACCAACTGGGGATTCAACGAGGCGCGGCGGGCGATGATCCACCCACCGCGCCTCGCGCATCCCTGATTATTTGATCGCGACTTCCCCGGAAGTCTTGAGCCAGTCGCTCAGGCGATCGCGGAGCGCGACCGGCATATACCGTGAGCGCAGCAGCCCCTCGAGCCGCGCGACACGTGCTGCCATCTCGGTCTTGCGGCCCGCCTTGCCGTCTAACCAGGCAGCGTAGTAGATCGAAAGCGACTTCGTCCCCCCTCTCCCGCAGGGAGAGGGGGACAGGGGGTGAGGACCCAACGGGCAAGGGGGTCAGGGGGTGAGGACTGCCCGGCGGGACAGGGAGTGTGGACTATCGGAGAGGGAGGCGTAGCGCAGCGTGCTGGGCCCGAATCGCCGCCATCACGCGGTCGATCAACGCCTGGGCCGTCTCCCGGGTGCGCGGCTGCGCGAGAAAGTCCGCATAGTCCACCGGCGGCCCATACGCCACCCGAATCCGCTTGAAAATTCGCGGGACGCTCGTGCCGATGGGCAGCACCTCCCGCATCCCCTCGATCGTCACGGGAATCACGCGCGCCCGCGTCGCGAGAATGAGCAGCCCCGTCCCCGCCTGCCCCCGCCCCACCGAACCATCCCGCGTCCGCGTGCCCTCCGGGAAGAGCGTCATCACACCGCGCGGCAGGACTTGAATCATGCGGTGCAGCGCGTGCAGGTCGCGCCGTCCCGGCTGCACCCAGATGCACTTCCAGTTGTCGGCCAGCCACGCCAGAATCGGCGTCCGGTAGAAATTCTCGGCCGCCGCGGGATTCCACGGCAAGAGACGCGGCTGCACCAAGGACCGCGGATAGTACGCCGCCAGGCCAACCAAAAAGCTGTCGAGCATCGATTGGTGATTCGAGAGCAACAGCGTGTTCCGCTCGGTCCCGACGTTCCGGCGGCCCGTCACCGTGGTCCGGTTCAAAACGAAGAAGAACACCCAGAACACCGTGACCGTCAGGTTCGTGACCAGATAGGACGTCACCGGCCACAACAACCGAAACAGCCGTCCGCGGCGTGGAGGAGTGTGGGAGTCAGTAGACATCACGGGATTATACTCGTATCGTGCTTCGCGCGGCCCACGCAGCGAGAATCGCATGACGACTCCGAAACATCAGCTCGGCATTCTCCTCGTCCACGGCATCGGCACCCAGCCCGCCGGCGACACACTCACGCGCTGGGGCGACGTCCTGGTGAAAACGATCGCCCACGCGACGGGCGGCGCCGTGCACGCCACCGTCGAGCGTGCCGCCAAGGACTTGGATGGCGTTGCTAGCGACCGCACCGCGGCGCGAGTGCGGCTCGAGAGCGGCGGCACAGTCGAACATTGGCTCGTCTCGGAAGGATGGTGGGCGGAATCCTTCCTCGCTCCCTCCTACAGCGAGCTCGTCTCCTGGAGCTTCCGCGCATTACCCTGGGCGCTGACGAGTCACATCGCCCAGCGCTACTGGCTCGCGCAATCGGGACACACACCCAAAGGCGTCGCCATCACGTTGGCGCTCCTCAAGCTCCTCGTCGGCCTGCTGCTCGCGCCGTTCCTCATCCTCGCGCTCGCCGCGGTACTCATCGTGGGGCTGATCCCTGTCCCCGGCCTGCGCGTCGCGCTGCTGCGCGCCCAAAGCCTCTTCACCGCCACCGTGGGCGACAGCCTCGTCTTCGTCGAGAGCCCCGTGCGCGCCGCCCTCATCAAGACAAGGATTCTTGAAGGCATCGAAGGACTCGAGCACCGCTGCGACCGCACCATCGTCGTCGCGCACTCGCAAGGCGCCGCCGCGTCGGTCGAATGCCTCGGCGGCATCGCCGGCATGGACCAGCCCCCCGCAAAGCAGCCGGATACGCTGCTCACATTCGGCGCCGGCACCAACCCGCTCTCGATGCTGCGCCGCTCCG
>DASQAH010000378.1:0-3772 GCA_035635835.1 Gemmatimonadales bacterium | reverse complement strand
GCTCGCCGTGGATCTGGCGCGCTATGCCGCCCGAGAGCTGCTCGAGCGCGCCAACTTGGACGGCGCTGAGGTGAACGAGGTGATCTTCGGACAGGTCGTGCCCTCGGCCCTGGTGCCGAACGTGGGCCGCGAGGTGAGCCTCCTCCCGCAGTTCCCCAAAGAAATCCCCGCCTTCTCCCTCAACCGCGCTTGCGCTTCCGCCGGCCAGGCGATCACCTCCGCCCAGGACCAGATCGCGCTCGGCCACGCCCATGTCATCCTCGCCGGCGGGGTGGAGTCCCTTTCCGACATTCCGATCCTCGCGTCGCGCCGGCTGGCCGACACCCTTATGGAGGCGAGCAAGGCCAGGACGCTGACCCGGCGGCTCAGGGTGTTTTCCCGCATCCGCCCGCGCGACCTGATTCCCGTCTCGCCCGCCATCGCCGAACCCTCCACGGGCGAATCGATGGGGCAGTCGGCCGAAAAAATGGCCAAGGAGAACCACATTAGCCGCGACGCACAGGACCGCTGGGCGTTGCGCAGCCACCAGTACGCCGCCCGGGGCACGGCCGACGGCCGGCTCACGGCGGAAATCGCTCCGTGGTTCGGGGCCCGGGACGATCAGCCGGTGGTGACCCACGACAATGGGATCCGGACCGACACATCTCTGGAGCAGATGGCCAAGCTCAAGCCGGTGTTCGACCGGCGCTACGGCAGCGTGACGGCGGCCAACTCCTCCCCGCTCACCGACGGAGCCTCGGCCGTGCTGCTGATGAGCGAGGAGGCCGCGCGCACGCTGGGCTACGAGCCGTTGGCGTTCATCCGGTCCTACGCCGTCGCTGCGGTGGACCCCGGATGGCAGCTGCTGCAGGCACCGGTCTGGGCGGTACCGAAGGCGCTCGAGCGCGCCGGCATCGCCTGGAAGGACCTGGGGCTGATCGAGGTCCACGAGGCGTTCGCAGCCCAGGTGCTGTCGAATTTCAAGGGCTGGGCCGAAAAGGGCTGGGAGATCGACGAAGACCGCATCAACGTGATGGGCGGCTCGATCGCCATCGGTCACCCATTCGGGGCGACGGGGGGTCGCGTCGTCATCACCCTGGCCAACGAGATGCGCCGGCGTGACGTGCAGTTCGGCCTCGTCTCCATCTGCGCTCAGGGCGGCATGGCATTCGCGATGGTGCTGGAGCGCCGTTGATGCCTGCCCTCACGTGGGACCTTCAGGACGGCATCGCGGTCCTCTCACTCGACGTCCCAGATCGCCCGGTCAACGTGATCTCCCGGGCCGTGAAGGACGAGTTCAACGCGACCTTCGAGCGGCTCGCGACCGAGCGCGATGTCCAGGCCGTCGCGCTGTTTTCGGGCAAGCCCGACAGCTTCATCGCGGGCGCGGACATTGAGGACTTCCTCAAGCTCTCCTCGGCGGCCGAAGCCGAGCGGCTGTCGGCCGAAGGCCAGGAGATGCTAAGCCGGGTCGCGGCCTTCCCTAAACCCGTTGTCGTAGGAATCCACGGCGCGTGCCTCGGCGGGGGGCTCGAGCTCGCGCTCGCCTGCACCTACCGCGTCGCGACCGACCACCGCAAGACTCAGCTCGGCTTGCCGGAGGTGCAACTCGGCATCCTGCCGGGCGCCGGCGGCTGCCAGCGGCTGCCGCGCTTGATTGGCGCCCGGGCCGCGCTCGACATCATCCTCGCAGGCAAGGTCGAGCGCGCTCAGAAAGCGTTCAAGCTCGGGATCGTGGACGAGCTCGTGCCGCTCGCGATCCTGCGCGACATCTCCCTGGCGGCGGCGAAGCGGCTGGCGGGCGGCTGGCGTCCCCGCCGTAAGCGTCCGGGCGGCTTGGTCGGGTGGCTGCTCGACGGCAACCCGCTCGGCCGGAGGCTGGTGTTCCGGATGGCACGCCGTCAGGTCCTGCGAGTGACCGGGGGTAATTACCCGGCCCCGCCCTCGGCGCTCGAGGCGGTCGAATACGGCCTGCGGCACGGCGTCGCCGAGGGACTTCAGCGGGAGGCGCAGCTGTTCGGCCGGTTGGCGGTCACGGACGTCTCGCGCAAGCTGGTCCAGATCTTCTTCGCCACCAACGAGCTGAAGAAAGACGTCGGCGTCGCGGACGAGGTGAAGCGCCTGTGCATCGTCGGGGCGGGCTTCATGGGGGCTGGGATCGCCGGCACGGCGGTGGCGCAAGCGAATGTGGACGTGCGGATGAAAGACGCGGACCTGCCGCGCGTGGCCAAGGGACTGCTCGCCGCCCGCCAGATCCTCGACGACCGGCTGCGGCGGCGCAGTATCACGAAGTACGAGCACACCCGCCTCATCGCCCTCGTGTCGGGGGGCGATGCCTACGCCGGATTCGGTCGCGCCGACCTCGTGATTGAGGCGGTATTCGAGGACCTCCAGGTCAAGCAGCAGGTGCTGCGCGAGGTGGAGGCGGCGACCCCCGAGCACGCAGTCTTCGCGTCGAACACGTCGACCATTCCCATCACGCGCATCGCCGAGGCCGCGCAGCGGCCCGAGCGGGTGATCGGGATGCACTTCTTCTCGCCGGTCGCGCGGATGCCGCTGCTGGAGGTCATTCCGGGGGCGCGCACCGCCCCCGAGACGGTGCGCACGGCCGCGGCGTTCGGCCGGCGGATGGGCAAGACCGTGATCGTGGCGAAGGATACCCCGGGCTTCTGGATCAACCGGATTCTCGCGCCCTATATGAATGAGGCGGGGAGCCTGCTGCTCGCCGGGGTCGCGATCGAGGAGATCGACCGCCTGATGGTGCAGTGGGGGTTCCCGGTCGGGCCCATCACGCTGCTCGATGAGGTGGGACTCGACGTGGCGCAAAAGGCCTCGGGCGTGTTGCACGACGCCTTCGGCGAGCGGCTCGTGCCGGCACCCGCGTTCGCTCTGCTCGTCAAGGACGGACGTCTGGGACGCAAAGCTGGCAAAGGCTTTTACAAGTATGCCAAGGGCAAAAAGCGCGGCGTCGACCCGGCGGCCTACGCCCTGACCGGCGTGCATCCCAACGGCGGTATCCGCCCGGCCGAGATCCTGCAACGGTTGGTGTTGACGATGCTGAACGAGGCCGCCCGTGCGGTAGGCGAGGGGGTGGTGCGCTCCCCGCGCGACGGGGACATCGGCGCCATCTTCGGCTTCGGGTTCCCGCCATTTCGGGGTGGGCCGCTGCGCCACATCGACGACCTGGGCGCTGCGCGCGTCACCGCGGACCTGGAGCGGCTCGCCGACCGCTACGGCGAGCGGTTCGTACCGTGCGAAGTGCTGCAGGACCAGACGCGCCGCCACGGCAAGTTTTATCCCTGAGACACCCGACACCTGATGTTGCGCCGGTGAGCGACGACGACACCCTCGGCGGCTACCGACGGGTGCATCAGCGCGCTCCTGCGTTCGGCGGCCCAGACGGCCTGGCTTACACGGTGGCCACCTTCGTCGACGACACGCCCGACGCGCTTGGCCGCTTCGGCGCCGCCCTGCTCTTCCTGCGGTGGTCGACCGGCGCGGACCACCCTGCAGGTCATCTCGAGACCGATTACCTGGCGTTCGGTCCTACACCAGAGGAGGCCGAGGCGTCGCTGCTCACCCTGACCTTGGCCGAGGTGAAGGCCCATCTGGATCGCTGCGTGGCGGCGGCCGGATGACCACGGGCGTCGTGCTGGGCCGCAGAGGCGGTACGTTCCGGGTGTACACAGAGGGCGGCGAGGTCACGGCCTCGCTCCGCGGTAAGCTGAAATTCAAGGACGACGACCGCGTGGTGGCGGGAGACGTGGTAGAGCTGGAAGGAGTGGGGGGGGGG
>DASQAH010000377.1:0-2683 GCA_035635835.1 Gemmatimonadales bacterium | reverse complement strand
ACGTGGAGAGCCTGGAGGATTGCGCGCGCGGCGTACATCCCCGACTGCATCGCGTAGTGGATCCCCTTGAGCGATGGGACGTCGACGAACCCTGCCGAGTCACCGAGGATGACGACGCCGTCACCGGAGCGGCGCGCCGGGACCGCGTAAAAGCCCCCCTCGGGGATGGTCTTCGCGCCCCACTCCACCAGCTCACCGCCCTCCAGGTACCCGTGAAATAGCGAGTGTTGCTTCAGTCGCTGCAGCAACTCGTGAGCGTCGAGCCCCGCGGTCCTGTAGTCGAGCCCGACGACGATCCCGAGCGCGACGAGGTTGGCCGCGAGGGGATAACAGAAGCTGCCGCCGAACGCGTCGTTGGGCAGCGGCCATCCCATCGTATGGATCACCGTCTCGAGAGGTCGCTTCGTCTCCCAGATCTCTTTGACACCGAGGGCGAAGATCTGCGGGTTCTCCGACGCCACCTGCTGCCACTCGACCCATGCCTGTGACAGCATTCCGCGCGTGCCTTCGGCGAGGGCCGTGACTCGCGCCACGAGGTCGTTGGGGGCCGCGTACGACGGCAGTGGAGCACCGTCGCGGCCCAGACCCGTCGCCGTCGTGCGTACGCCGACGACCCGCCGGCCGTCCACCAGTAAGCCCGCCGCCGGGAACCCGGTGAACACGTTCACGCCCAGAGCCTCCGCCTTGCCTCCAAGCCACCGCACGATCTCGCAAATGGAGGCGACGTAGAACCCGTGGTTCCGCATGGTGGGCGGCGTGGGCAGGCGCCACCGGCCGGTGGCCCGTAGCAAATACACTGCCTCCTTCCCGACGGGATCGCGGAACGGGAAGTCGGCGTCGTGCAGTTCGGGGAACAGCTCACGGAAGACGCGCGGGTTCACCACGGCGCCTGACAACGAGTGCTCGCCCAGCGCCTCCGCCTTTTCCAGTACGCCGATGTTGAGCTCCCGTCCTTCCTGCTTGGCAAGTCGCGCTAGCTCTATCGCGCAGGCCAGACCGGCCGGCCCTGCACCGACGATTAACACATCCAGTTCCATGCGGTCCCCGGCCCCGAGGGAACCCTTCTCCAGGATCAGCCGATCCAGCGGGAGCGGGGGCTGGTAGCGGGCGGGGACGATCATGAGAGCTTCTTGATCTCCTCCGTGAGCTTTGGCACGATCTCGAACAGGTCCCCGACGATCCCATAGTCGGCCACCTTGAAGATTGGCGCGTCCTTGTCCTTGTTGATCGCGACGATGACCTTCGACGTCCGCATACCTGCGAGGTGCTGGATCGCGCCCGAGATGCCGACGGCGATGTAGAGCGTGGGGCTCACCGTCTTGCCGGTCTGGCCCACCTGGTCCGCGTGCGGCCGCCACCCGGCGTCCACGACGGCGCGTGAGGCACCGACCGCCGCGCGGCCGCCAAACGATGCCGCCAGCGCTTCCAGGACCTTGAAGTTCGCCGGCTCCTTCAAGCCGCGGCCGCCCGAGATCACGATCGACGCCTCGGCGACGTCCAGTGCCCCTGCCTCGGCGGCCTTGACCTGCGTGACGCGGACGCGGCCCCCCCCGCCCGGCACCTCCACCGCCACCGTCTCCGCCGCCCCCGCCTTGGGCCGCTGCACCGGCGTAAAGACACTCGGACGCAGCGAGACCACTGCCGGAGTCTTGGTCAACCGCAACTTGAGGAGCGCCTTCCCGGCGTAGACCGGGTGGACGACGGTCACGACGCCTGCTTCCACGGCGAGGTCGGTGATGTCCTGGGCAAGCCCGACGCCCAGTTTGGCCGCCACTCGAGGGGCGAGGTCCTTGCCCAGCGCGCTCGCGGCGAACACGATGGCACGGTACCCCGCCCCGGAATTGGCGCGCCCCGCGATCGCGGTTGCCCAGCCCTCGGGCGCGTACGTCCCGAATACACCGCTGGTCAGTGTGGTGACTGTATCGGCGCCGAACCCACCCAGCGCGTCGCTGCCTCGCACCGCGCCTGGAGCGAGCAACACTGCATCCACGTTCGCCCCGCCGCCCAAGGCGTCAGCCAGGCGCCGCGCCCCGGTCACGACTTCGTGCGACACCTTGCGCAGCGCGCCGTCGCGCTGCTCCAGGACGGCAAGGACGCCGCTCAAAGCACCTTCGCTTCCTCGCGCAGCAGCCGGATGAGCTCGGGCACCGCCGCGGCACCCTCGCCAACGATCCGACCCTCCGTCCGCGCCGGCGGCGGCCCCAACGCGACGATCTCAACGGCTCCCGGGCCGGCAGTCACCGGCTTCACATCGAGCGGCTTCTTCTTGGCCGCCATGATCCCCTTCAACGCCGGGTAGCGCGGTTCGTTGAGACCTTTGTCGGTGGTCAGCACCGCCGGAAGCGGAAACTCCACGACTTCGACTCCGCCTTCGACCTCCCGTTCGGCCGTTCCTGTTCCGGCGGCGATCTCGAGGTGTGCTACCGCGGTGACGCACGGCAGGCCCAGGAGCTCCGCCACCATCGGGCCCACCTGATGGTTGTAGTCGTCGATCGCCATCTTGCCGAGCAGGATCAGGTCGTAGCCGCCGTCCTTCAGCTCGGCAGCCAGTATCCGGGCCGTCTCCAGGCCGTCGACGGGGACTGCGTTGGTCTGAAGCAGCGTGCCGCGGTCGGCGCCCATCGCCAGCGCGGTGCGGATCGTCTCCTGAGCCGCGGCGGGGCCGAGGGCGATGACCACGACC
>DASQAH010000376.1:0-4112 GCA_035635835.1 Gemmatimonadales bacterium | reverse complement strand
GTCGTATGACCGCGCCCTCTGGGCGCTGAGGAAGCCGGCTGGATTTTTCGATAATAATCGGGCCGGTAGCTCCGTCTAATCTGTAAGCAGCTCTCTAGGGAGCCCCCAGCGAGGTCTCTGGGCTCTCCGAGGGCGGACAGGAGCGAGCCATGAGTGCAGGGCGGATCGTTGCAGTGCTTCTGGTGCTGGCCATGGCGGCCAGTGGGACGGGGTTCGTACGCGCGGGCGATGCGCAGCCGCCGGCCCCGACCTCACCACCTGCTCCAGCAGGCGCGCAGGCCCCCGGGCAGTCCACCGAGGCGACGCCGCCCCGCGTGAGCTACATCAATGGGGCGGTTTCCTTCTGGCGGCCCGGGGCTCAGGATTGGTCGTCGGCGACGATCAACACGCCGCTGGCGCCGGGCGACGTCCTCTACACCGGTGAGGCCGGCACTGTCGAGGTCCAGATCGGCCCGCGCGCGTTCGTGCGAGCCGCCGAAGGTACCCAGCTCGGCCTCGACAACCAGGAGCCGGACTACGTCCAGTTCCGTGTGACGGCCGGCTCCGCCGCGCTCGACCTCCGTGAGCTCGCCTCGGGGCAGACCGTCGAACTCGACACGCCGAACGCCGCGTTCACCGTCGAGCGCGCGGGTTACTACCGCCTAGACGTGACTCAGGACTCCACGACGTTCAGAACCCATCGTGGTGGCAGCGCCACCATGACGCCGGCGGGTGGCGCTTCGACACCGATCGCGGCCAATCAGCAGCTCGTCGTCACTGGCACCGAGTCACCGCGCGTGGAAGCAGGCGCGGCGCCCCAGCTCACGGCCTGGGATCGCTGGAACTACCAGCGCACCAACGCGTTGCGCCAGCCCGCGAGCACGCACTACGTGCCGCCCACCGTTTACGGCGCTGAAGCACTCGACCAATATGGGAGTTGGCGCACGGTGGAGACGTATGGCGCGGTGTGGGTCCCCTCCGCCGTGGCGGGCGCCTGGGTGCCGTACAGCACGGGCCACTGGATCTGGGATCCTCGCTTCGGCTGGACCTGGCTCGACGACGCTCCCTGGGGCTGGGCGCCGTATCACTACGGGCGCTGGGTCTTCATCGGCACGTACTGGGCGTGGGCGCCGGGCCCGATCGTCGTACGGCCGGTCTACTCGCCCGCCCTCGTGGTCTTCCTCGGGGGCAGCGTGACCGTGAGCTTCGGCCGTCCCCTCTGCTGGGCGCCCCTCGCCTGGGGCGAACCCGTCATCCCGTGGTGGGGCCCACCACGCTTCATCGGCGTCGCGTCGTGGCACGGCTGGGGTGGGCCGCGCGTCGTCAACAACGTGGTCGTCAGCCGCACCACCAACATCAACGTGACGAACATCACGGTCTACAACAACGTCCACGTCACCAACGCCGTTGTGGGGGTGCCCGCGGATCGCTTCGGACGTGGTCAGGTCCAGGTCACGCGGATCAGTCAGGAGAACGTGAGGCAGCTCACGCCGGTGCGCGGTGCCCTCGATGCCAAACCGGTGGCCGCGAGCGTCACGCCAACCAGTCGCCCTGCAGTGAGGCCACCTGCGGAGATCCGGGCGCGCTCGGTCGTCGCAACGCGCGCACCCCACGACTTCAGGCCGACGCTGCACGAGCATGGACTCGCCACAACCACCGAGGCGGCGCCAGCCGCGACGCCGAAGCTCGTGCCTTCGCCCAAAGCCGCGGTGCCCGGCGGAGCGACGCCTCAGCAACCAGGCGCGGGGCGTCCTGGCTCACCCGAGCAAGCCCAGCCGAAGAAGGACAAGCGGCCGGCAATGGGCGCTGAGCGTGGTCCGCAGCAGACGGCCCCGGCGCCGCCGCGCCCGACGCCGGAGGCCACGACTCCGCGCCAAACGCCGCCGGCTCCTCCGACGGTGCAGAATGGCCCGAGCCAGCGTGGACGCGAGCGGGCGGTTACCGACGCCGAGCGTAGCCGGCAACAGACGCAACCGCCGCCGCGCCCGACGCCGGAGGCCACGACTCCGCGGCAAACGCCGCCGGCTCCTCCGACGGTGCAGAATGGCCCGGGCCAGCGTGGACGCGAAGAAGGGCGACCCGAGCCGCGAGCCGACCGCCCTCAAGGGCGTCCCTCGCCGCCGAGCCCGGAAGTTTCGCGACCGCCGGCTGGGCCCCCGACTCGAGTGGAGCCCCCGGCTGGTGTTGAGCGGCCTGAGCGCGGCGAACCGCAGGGGCGCAAGGACCGCGGGCCACAGCAGGGCGATCAGCGAGGCGAGCGCTAGGATCGTGAGCGATGAGGAGAGACGGGTTTTGAAATGACTTCTGGTATCTCAGCGTCGAAACGTGGTGTAACCCAGGGAGGACGATCACACCGAAGCGGATAGCCCATCGGGCCCGGCGGGCAAGCGGTTCGCGCGTGCGCACAGTCCTCAACTGACGCGGGCGAAAACTACCTCCTGGGTTTAGAAGCGGAAGGAGACTCCCACCAGCAGGTAATGGGTATTGACATCCGTGCTCAGCTTGGCGCTGCCGAGGACGTCGTCCCTGAACGTGAACTCGGGGCTAAAGTGTGTGTACCGATATTCACCGAATATGGCGATGTTCTTGGTGAACAGCCACGCGACACCCGCACCCAACTTCACGCCGACCGAGGTATCGGTGTCGGACTGGTTTGACGGCTCAAAGTTTCTACTGTCTTCCGCGTGCGCCACAAAGATCGCCGGTCCGACCCTGAGATATGGTTGAAGCTGGCCGTTCGGCAACTGCGGACTCTTCAGGAGCGGGTACCGGAGCATCGCGTCGAACCCGATCACCCAGACAGAGAGATCAAAGTCATCGAATTCACCGCTGACGCAGAAGCGCGAGCAGAAGGTGCGCGTCTGTCGGCTGACGTTCGGCGCGAAGTGCGAGATGTCCAGCCCAACGCCGAAGTTGAGTGGGCCCAGCTCGAACGGAAACCAGTAGCCTCCCCGTATACCTCCCGCGAAGGAGTTGTTAAACGTGACATCCAGCGTCGTCACCTGATCGCCGGTGGTCGGGAACTTCGTGTCGACATCGTGCTTCTCGGTGAACGCAGGGCCGACGTACAGGTCGCCGAACCACTCAGCCGACGCAGGAGCCGCGACGACCAAGCACGCCAGGATTGTCGTCAGCATCAGCAGTGACCTTGTCCGCCCGAGCCCTGCTACGACTACTCCGGTGCGTCGACTGACCATGGGTGCCTCCTGCTGCGAGAGGTGTTTGGAGGTGTCGGTAAGCATCGCCCGACCGCGACACCTAATACCCGACACATTTATGGGTCAAGAAAAAACCGGGCCCGGGGAGGAACTCGGCCGATCCGTCGCGGAGCGCTCCGGGGTAAGTGGTGCGGAACGGCCAATGGCCCGGGTGGGGTTGCACCGACCGAATGAATATGACATTCACTCGGGAGTTCCATTCTCGGGGGGTAAAACGTGGGAGTGAGAGAACGGGAACCACACAGGTTGCCTCGCTCGCCCTTGTTCTCCTCGTAGGTACTCTCGCAGCGATCTGCGTTGTGGCTCGCGCGTTGCAGCCCCGCAACTTCCTCAGCGGCCAGGGTCATCCTCACATCGTGCGCGATCTCCTTGCGGAGCCTGCCCGCCTCGGTCGGGTTCACCTTCACGACTTCAAGATTCTCCGCGTCCTCGGGCCGTCGAGGGTCTGCACTGGGCGCCCGCCGCTCGCTACTGGCGTGGTGGCCCGGTCTTGGGGACGACCTTGAGCCAACTCGTAGGGCATTGCCGCACATACGGGTAGTACATCTTAGAGTCGGCGCAGTAGTACCAGAAGGACGAGGCGGAGGACGGCGGGGGCACGGGCTGGCCCTGCTGGGCGAGCACCCCCGCGTTCAGCTCCGGAAACTCCTTCTGAAACTCTGCGACGAATCGCTGGCGGAACTCGTTCTCGCGCGCCTTCAAGACACCCTGACTCGCATCGTCGGCCTCAGCGGTGAGCAGGGCAGCGAGTCGAAGCGTTTTCTGCCCCAGCGATGTCCCGTAGAAGGCGAGCAGTTCGCGAGCGTCTTTAACGCTGACATGCTTCGACAGCATGTCGACGTACGTGTCCTCCCAAAACGACTGGGGGAAGACCTCACGGAGGACGCGTGTCACCAGCCTTTGTAGTCGTCCTGC
>DASQAH010000375.1:0-6125 GCA_035635835.1 Gemmatimonadales bacterium | reverse complement strand
CTCAGGCGCTGCACGTGCGTGTCGACCACCACGCCCTCGTTCTTCCCGAAAGCGTTGCCGAGGACGACGTTGGCGGTTTTGCGGCCCACGCCCGGAAGCTGAATCAGCGCGTCCATCGTCTCGGGTACGCGTCCCTCGTGCTGTTCCACCAACGCTTGGGCCATGCCAAGGATCGACTTCGTTTTGTTGCGGAAGAAGCCGGTGCTGTGGATCTCCTCCTCGAACACTTTCGGATCCGCAGCCGCGTAGGCATCGGCCGTCCGGTACTTCGCGAACAACGTCGGTGTGACGATGTTCACCCGGGCGTCGGTCGACTGCGCCGACAGGATCGTTGCGACGAGCAGCTCGAGCGGGTTGTGGTGATCCAGGGCGCACTTCGCGTCGGGGTACGCTCGCTCGAGCCGCGCGAAAATGGTGCGGGTACGCCGCTTGCGCTCGGCGAGCGACTCGGCGCGCGCCCTGCGTTTCACCCGTGCCGGTTTGGTCGTCACGCCGTCCGCCGCTTGCGCGCATAGGCGAGAAACCCCTCGGCGTCGCGCGTGTTGAGCACATCCCGGGCCTCGAGCCACCCTTTGCGGGCGATTCCGACACCCACCGGCACGTTCGCCAAGCCCGCGACGGAGTGTGCATCGGCGCCGATCGAGATTGTCACCCCCAGTTCGCGCGCCCGACGCACCTGACGCCAATCGAGGTCGAGGCGGTGTGGGTCGGCGTTCACCTCGACGGCGACTCCGCGCACGGCCGCTCTCTCGAGCACCCGCTCCACGTCGAAGGGGTAGGGATCCCGCGAGAGTAGCAGCCGGCCCGTCGGGTGTCCCAGGACGGCGAGGCAAGGGTCGTCCATCGCCTTCAGCATCCGCGTCGTCATCTCGGCTTCGTCCATGCCGAGGCGAGAATGAATCGAGCCGATAACGAAATCGAACGCGCGCCGGATCTCCGGCGGATAGTCGAGGGATCCGTCGGCCAGAATGTCCGCCTCCACGCCTTTCAGCACCCGTACCTCCGGCACCTGCTGGTTCGCGGCGTCGATCTCCACGTGTTGTTTGGCCACGTCCTCGGCCTTGAGCCCTCCCGCGTACGCCGCCGACTCGCTGTGGTCCGTGATCCCGATCCACTCGTATCCGGCGCTTTTGGCCGCTGCCGCCCATTCGGCGATGGTGACGGTGCCATCGGAATAGTTCGAGTGACAGTGGAGCAGGCCTTTAAGATCCCGCTCCTCGAGCAGCTGCGGGAGCTCGCCTGCGGCGGCGGCGACGATCTCGCCTGTACCCTCGCGCAGCTCGGGGGGAATCCAGACGAGGCCCAGGGCGCGATAGAGGCTCTCCTCGTCGGGGTAGGGCGCCCCGAGATCCACGTGTCGCGCGCGCGCCCGGGATTCGAGCTGCTCCCAGTGGGCGGTCGCGCCGGTGGCCCGTACCCAGGTGGTGCCGAACTCGCGAGCGGTGGCGAGGAAGACGTCGACCACGCTGCCGCTCGCGAATCGAAGCGTGACCGCGCCCTCCTTCCCCGCGAACTCCGTCACGCCGGGCGCGGCGCCGAGCCGGTTCACCAGAGCGTCCCTGGCGTCATCGTCGTGGATCACCACGAAGTCCAGGTCGCGGATGACCTCGCGGCGGCGGCGCACGCTGCCGGCGAGCTCGGCGCGGCGCACGCCTGCAAGCGCGGCGAGCGCGCGTTGCACGGTGAGCGCCTCCGCCAACGAATGATGGAAGAGGTGGAACTCGGAGGAGCGTCGGAGGAAGGCGATGCCTTTGCGGATGTTCTCAGCGGTCTTCGCCCCGAATCGGGGCAGGGCGGCGATCCGGCCATCGCTCGCGGCGGCCTCGAGCTCGGCGAGCGTATCGATGCGCAGGGCGCCGTGGATCTGGCGCACCTTGGCGACGCCAAGGCCGGGGATTCTCAGCATCTCGATAAGCCCAGGCGGAACCTGCTCCCGCAGATCATCGAGCAAGCTCGAGCGGCCCACGGTGACCAGCTCGCGGACGACCTCCAGTGTGCCCTTCCCGATCCCCCCGACCTCGGTCAGGGCCCCGGTGCGAGCGGCCTCGGGGAGATCGCCGCTAAAGCCGGCGATCGCTTGCGCCGCGTTCTCGAACGCGCGGATCCGAAAAGGATTGTCGCCCTTGAGCGCGAGCGAGGCCGCAATCTGCTCGAAGATCTGTCGCACGGTGTGCTTGTCCATCACGTCGAGGAACTTAGCCGCTCACGAACGGGGCAGGAAGTTATCGAGCACGCGCACGAACTGGTCGGTCGCCTCGACGTGGGGACAATGGCCCGTGGGGAGTTCCGCGAAGTCGGCGCGCAGCAACCCCGCGAGCTCGCGCGAGCCTGCGATGGGGACGGGGTCATAGGTGCCGTGCACGACCAGGACAGGGGGAATGGCGAAACGGGATGCGTACTGCCGGAGTTGGGGACGGAGGTCGTACTCGCCGAGGCTGGCCCAGACGGCCTCCTGGGTGCGGCTCGTCACCCGGAAGGAGGTGAGGTCTTTTACGGCGGCGAAGTCGCGGAAGTATCCCGCCACCGCCAGCTCGAACGCGCGACGCTGGTAGGCCGCGGGGTCGCGCTCCCGCAGTCCGCTGGTGCGCAGCTCCTCGCGTACCCGCACGATTTCCGGCGCGCTTGCGCGCTCGGCGAGGCGGCGATCGAACTCGCGACGGTACTCCACGGTGAGCGAGGCGGGTGAGACGAGCGCGAGGCGCTCCACGCGCTCGGGGTGCTCCAGGAGGAACAGGAGCGCGAGCAACCCGCCCCACGAATAGCCTAGGATCGTCATCCGCTCGAGGCCGAGGGCCTCCCGCAGGCCTGCGAGATCGGCCACGTGCTCGCGCCACCCGACGGGCGTCTCCCGCGGCACCGGGGAGCGGCCACCGCCACGCTGGTCGTAGTAGAACAACTCGCGGCCTCGGTCGAGTCGATCGTATTGGGGGAGCAGGTAGTCGTGGTGGGCGCCCGGCCCGCCGTGTAGCACCACGATGAGCGGCCCCGCGCCGACGCGGCGGGTGAACAGGGAGACGCCGTTGACGTCCAGCGGCACTACAGCAGGACCGCCAGCGCGTCCGCGACTTCCTTCACCACCGCATGCTCCCGGTCGCCGAAGCCGGCCGGCACGTCGGAGTCGATGTCGAGCTGGCCGAGGATCGTGTCCCCCCGACGGATCAGCACGACCAGCTCAGATTTGGTGTCCAGGTTGCACGCCAGGTAGTTGCCGATCGTGGCGACGTCGGGAACGTTCTGGTCCTGGCCAGTCGCCACTGCCGTCCCGCACACTCCTGTGCCGACGGGGATGCGCGTGTGCTCAGTGTCGCGCCCTGCGTGCGCTTCGAGCACGAGCGTGCCGCCGTGCAACATGTAGGCGTACACGGACGTGTACGGGGCGCCGAGCGCGCGGAGCCGGTCGCAGGCCAACTGGAACAAGCCCTGGCGGCCGACGTCGTGCAGATGAGCGGCGCGGAGCGCCCGGACGATCTTCCCGGCCGCCGTAGGAGTGGGGGGTGCGGTGGCCATTCGAGTATATCTATCTTTGCCGGCACGCTCACGGAAGCCGCCGTGTCGATTCGCCTGCTCGCGCTCATTCCTGTCGCTGTTGCGATCAACCTCGCCCTTTCGGCCGCGGTGGACGCCACCGGTCTGCCGTTGTTCCTCGATACCGTGGGAACGATCCTGGCGAGCGCGCTCGCCGGGCCAGTCGTGGGAATCGGAACCGGCGCGCTCACGTCACTCACGAACTCCCTGCGCAACCCGACCTTTCTGCCGTTCGTGGCGGTCCAGGTGATCGTCGCGGTATACGCGTGGGGGGCGGCGCGCACCGGGCTCTTCCGCAGCTTCCGGACAGCGGTTCCCACGGGGCTCGGTCTGGGCGTCATCGCGTCGGTGACTTCGACCCCGATCTCCTATCAAATCTTCGGCTGCAGTACGACCGGCGGGATCGCGCTCGCGACCGCGCTCGGCAAATCACTCGGCTTCTCTGCGCTCGGTGCCTGCTTCTTCGGCAGCTTCGTGTCCGACTTCGGCGACAAGGCAGTGAGCTTCGCGTTGGTGGCGGCCGTGCTGCACGCCCTGCCGCGGCGCACCGCCGCCCGCTTCCCCCTGGCCCTCCGCGCCATCGGACCGAGCAGTCCTCCCGCCTCCCCCTCCCACCCTTCCGCGTGAGGCGGCTCCACCCGTTCACGCTGCTCGCGATCACTGGGGCGTTGCCGCTGTTGGCGTGGATTCTGCCCGCACCGCGCGAGGCGCTCGCCCCGGCCCTGGCCGCCGTCGCGCTCGCGGCCGCCGCCGGCCCGCGCCGCGTGCTGCTGCCCGCGCTCCTCACGGCCGCGCCACTCTGGCTCTTCCTCTTCATTCTCCATGGGGTCGCCGGCATGCTGGTGTTCGGCGTCCGGCTGAGTGCGATGATCGCGAGCTTCGTGTGGCTCGTGGCCGTGCTGCCGCCGGCGCGCCTGGTGGAGGCGATGGTCGCCGCGAACTGGAGCGCGACCAGCGCGTACCTCTTCGCCGCGACGCTGTCGGCCGTACCGCTGCTCCGTCAGCGGGCGGGGAGGATCGTCGAGGCGCAGCGCTGCCGCGGCCTATCGCCGCGCGGTGGCCCGCGGGCGCGGCTCCGTGCCCTGCGCGCCCTGGCCCTGCCGCTCGTCCTCTCGGCGCTGCACGAGGTGGACGAGCGTGCCCTCGCGCTCGAAACCCGCGGCCTCGGCGCCAGCCACCGCCGCACTCCGCTCGCCCCGCCTCCCGATTCGGCGCTGCAGCAGGCAGCACGCTTGGGCCTGCTGCTCGGCTGCGGGCTCGCGCTCGCCTGGAGGCTCAGCTGACGCGGCTGTCGTTGAGCGGCGTGAGCTTCTGGTATCCGGCGACGGAGCAGCCCGCGCTGGCCGACGTCTCGCTTGCCGTCGCTCCGGGAGAGGTCGTCGCGCTGGTCGGCAGCGTCGGCGCCGGGGCGTCCACGCTGCTGCTCGTCGCCGCGGATCTGGCGCCGCGGGTCGTCGGGGGACGCCTGACGGGAACCGTGAGACGGGAAGCGGCGAGCGCAATCGTACTCCCCACTCCGTGGACGCAGGTGTCCGGGATGGCGTTCACGGTGCGCGACGAGGTGGCCTTCGGCCCCGCGAACCTGGGGTGGCCGCTTGAGCGCATCTGGCCGGCGGTCGACCGGGCCATGAAGCGCGTGGACGTCGACGCCATCGCCGAGCGCGAGCCCGCGACCCTATCAGGTGGGGAGCTGCAGCGCGTGGTCCTCGCCGGCGCGCTGGCGATGGAGCCCGGCGTGCTCCTGCTCGACGAGCCCACCGCGGAGCTTGACCCTGCCGCCACGCAGGAGTGGTGGCGGCTGGTGCGAACCCTGGCCCGCGAGGACGGCGCGAGCGTCGTGGTCGCGACGAGCGATCTCGATGCCATCCCAGCGTTCGCCGATCGCGTCGTGTGGCTGGAGGGGGGCCGAGTGCGGCAGGCGGGCTCGCCCACGGACGTGCTGACCGACGAGGCGTGGTGGCGAGAGGGGCCAGGCGGAGCGGGGGGAGGGCCGGTCCTGGGGCTCGTATGGCGCGCGGCTGGTTGCCGGGGGCCGTTGCCGCTCACCGTCGCCGATGCGGCGGCACGGTGGGTCGAGCCGTGACGTTGCGGTTCGACGGGGTCTCGTTCGCCTACGGCGGAGGGGCGGGGGGAGGGGAGAGTGGCGGCCGGGCCGTGCTGTGCGATGTGTCATTCTCCCTCGGCGCCGGCGAGCGGGTCGCGTTGCTCGGCCGCAACGGAGCGGGCAAGTCCACCCTCGCCCGGCTGATCGCGGGGCTGCTGCGTCCCGGCGCGGGTACCGTCTGGGTCGGTGATTGGGACTCGCGCGCTCGCCGGCCCGAAGAGCTGGCTCGGCGCGTGGGCTCGATGTTCCAGCACGCCGACCAGCAGCTGTTCGCGCGGACCGTGCGCGAGGATGTCGCCTTCGGCCCGCGCGCGCTAGGCTTCGACGCGGCGGACGTCGCCCGGCGCACGACGCGGGCGCTCGCCCTGCTGGACCTCACGGGGCTCGCCGACCACCATCCCTACGATTTGCCGTCGCCGTTCCGGAAGCTGGCCGCGCTGGCGGGAGCGCTCGCGCTCGAGCCGGCGTTGCTCGTGCTCGATGAGCCGACCGCCGG
>DASQAH010000374.1:0-3602 GCA_035635835.1 Gemmatimonadales bacterium | reverse complement strand
CCCGGGCGGTGCGCCGGGCACGGCGCCGCGTCACGATCCAGGCGCACAGAATGCCGATCTCGTAGAGCCCCACGAGCGGGAACAGCATCAACAGCATTGACGCGGCATCGGGCGGCGAGAGCAGGGCGGCGGCAACGGCCGAGATGACGAGTGCATAGCGACGGTTGCGCGCCAGGAACCGCGGCGTCACGAGGCCAAGCGAGGCGAGGATCGTGATCACGAGCGGCAACTCGGTGACGATCCCGAACCCGAGGATGAACGGCGCTGCCACCCCGAAGTACTTGTCCGCGGTGATGATCGGCGCCAGATCCTGGCGCTGGAGGCTGAGCAGCACCCGCAGAGCCCGCGGCAGCACCCACTGATACGCCGCCGCAGCCCCGGCGAGGAACAGGACCACCCCGACAGTCAGCGCCGGGACAATGAGCCGCTTCTCGCGCTCGTACAGGGCCGGGGTGAGAAACGCCCAGATCTGGTAGATCACGACGGGCGAGGCGAGGAGCAGCCCAACAGCGAAGGCGAGCTTCAGGACGATAAAGAACGGGTCGGTGGGGCTCGTGAACAGCAGCCGGCCCCCGGGAATGAGCGGCGCGATCGGGCGCATCAGCAGACCGATCACGTCGAAGTGTTGCACGACCCACCACCCAGCCAGCGTGCCGACAACGATCGCGGCTAGACTGTAGAGGATGCGCCAGCGCAGTTCCTCGAGATGATCGAGGAACGGCATCTCACCGCGATTGGCAGCGTCCGGCACGCCGGCTCCGTGACGGGAGGGGGGGGGAGTGGGGGTGGGTGGGGCTAGCGCCCCAGCCGCTGCAGTTTATCGCGCGCGAGGTTCGCCTCGTCGGAGCGGGGATAGCCACCGATGACCCGGGCGTAGTACGTCCGGGCCTTCGGCCTGTCCCCCCGCTGTTCGGCGAGGAGGCCCAGCTTGTAGAGGGCCGACGGCGCCCGCGGCGAATTGGAGTACGTCTTCACCACGGCTTCATACACCGCGGCCGCCGAATCGGGGTTCTCTTGGGCGAAGGTCTCGCCGACGTAGAACAGGGCCTCGCCGGCTCGCTCGTGGGTGGGGTAGACACGGAGGAATTCGCGGAAGCCCAAGCGGGCGGTCGCGAGCCGGCCGCTGCGGTACTGCTGCAGCGAGACGTCGTACATCTGATCGGGGCCGGGCCCGGTCGGGTTGCCCGATGGGCCGACCGGCGCGCCGGCCCGGCCAGCACGGCCGGCCGCCGTATCGAGCGCCGGAACCGGCTGCTGCGCCCGCTCTTCGATCCGCGTCCGCAGCTCGGTGAGCCGTTGCTGACTCTGGCCAGTCAGCTCCTGGACGGCGACCAGCTGCTGCTGCACAGAGAGCAGTTCGGTCTTCATGTCGCCGCGGAGTTGCACGAGATACGCCTGCTGCGCGGTGAGCAGCTGCTGCACTGCGGCGATGGCGGCGAGCAGGGAGTCGCGCTCGCTGTGGCGCCCCGAATCACTGTGGGCGAGCTCGCCGCGCAGCGTGGCGACCTGGAGCTCGACCTTCCGGACGTCGCCCTTGAGGGCGCAGCCGGCGGTGAGCCCCAGACCCCACAGCAACGGGAGGGCGCGCAACGCGCGACCGACCTTACGGCTTCTTGAGGACGTCGCCGCCGGCCAGGACTTCGAATTCATCGCGCCGGTTCTGCGACCACGCGGTTTCGTCGTGGCCCTGCGCAATGGGGCGCTCCTCGCCATAGGAGACCGTTTCGATGCGGCCCGCATCGATGCCATGCTGGACCAGGTACTCCTTGGCCTTGTTCCCGCGACGGTTGCCCAGGGCGAGGTTGTACTCGGCCGAGCCGCGCTCGTCGCAATGCCCGCTGATCCGGATACGGAGGGCGGGGTTCGCCTGCAGGATTGCCACCTTCTGATCCAGCGTCCCCGCGTCGTTGGACTTGATGTCCGACTTGTCGAAGTCGAAGTGGATCATGGTGGCGAGCATGGTCTTCACTTCGGTCGTGGTCGCCCCCGCCGCCGCTGCCGAGTCCGCGGCGCGCTGGCGCGCAATCCGCTCGGCTTCCTGCGCGGCGCGGATCGAGTCCTGCCGCGCCTGCTCACGGGCCAGCGAGTCCTGCTTGGCGCGCTCGGCCGCGATCGAATCGGCGTTGGGCGTCGGCGCCGGCGTCGTCACCGGCGGGGCCCCGCCGCCGCACGCGGCGGCGGCCGCCGCGACCAGTCCGGCCACTACGAGCAAGTCTAGGCGTGTCATGTGGGCGCTCTCTCCAGGGTCAGGGGGTGGAGCCGGAGGCCGCCGCGGGGAGAAGCCGCGGGGACCACGCCGGCAGTCGCGCGCCGCTCTGCTGCAGCAGCGGACGGATGCGACCGGTTTCCAAATCGATAATCCACAACTGCCGATACCCCGAGCGGTCCGACACGAACGCCAGATGCCGGCTGTCGGGCGCCCAGGTGGGGTCTTCGTTCCGGCCTACCGACGTGAGCTGTCGGACCGTCCGGGTCCGCACGTCCAGCACGAACACCTGGATCGTACCGGCCACATCCCGATGAAAGGCCAACGACTGCCCGTCGGGCGACCAGTCCGGCGCGTTCGAGGACCCCGTCACCCCATAATCGAAGGGGGCGAACAACTGCTGGTCCGTCCCATCGGCGGCCATGACGTAAATCTGAGGCAGGCCCGCCCGCGTCGAGACAAACGCGATCCGCTGACCGTCGGGACTGTAGGCAGGGGACAAGTTGTCTGAAAAGCGCCCCACGGTCAAGCGCTGCAAACAGCAGTTGTCCCGCACGTTCACCGTGTAGATATCCGTGCCTTCTTCGCTCGCGCGACTGAACGCGAGGGTCTTGCCGTCGGGCGAGAAGGCGGGCGTGAAGTCCAGCGCCTTGCCCGTGGTCGCCACCGGCACGCGCTGGCCGCTCGCCAGGTCCTGCACGAACAGCTGCCCGTGCCCCTCGGAGAACTCCATGTATGCGAAATGCCGACCGTCCGGCGCCCATGCCGGCGACATCGCCTGGCGCGTACTCGAGGAGAGCTGCTGCAGGTCCGCGCCGTCCTGGTCGATGCGGTACACCTTGCCGTCCTTGACGAACAGGATGCGCGTAGCCGCGATCCCCGCGCTGCCGAGCGCGGCAAGGACGACCTGGTCGCTGAGCCGATGCACGGCCAGGCGGAATCCGGGCTCGGCGAGCGGCGGCAACTTCGCGGTGAGCGTGCGGCGTACCGCGCCCGCCGCGATGTCGTACAGATCGACGGTCATCGTGTCGGCGGCGAGCCGCCCGGCGACGGCGAAGTCCGCTCCCAGCGCCTGATACAGCGGATAGTTGAGTCCTTCCCACGGCGGCGGGCCGCCCTTGCGACCGTGCGCCGCTCCGCGCGTCCCGGTTGGAGGCGCTGTGCCCCCGCCCCCCCCCTTGGGGGAACTCAGGCCCGTGCTGATGCGGATCGAGTCGCCGCCGGGAAGCGTGATCATCTCGAAGCGGTCACTGAGGTCGAGATCGCGGGACTCGATGGTGCGCACCGAATCGAGCAGCGTGCCCCGCTCCGGCAGCATCACCATCCCCGGTCGCACGCCGGGCCGATAGATGATCCCGATCCGCACGCCGCGGTCGATCGTGGACGTATCCTGCCC
>DASQAH010000373.1:0-7366 GCA_035635835.1 Gemmatimonadales bacterium | reverse complement strand
GTCGACATTCCCGCCGACCGACAGGACGCGGCGGCGCGCGCGGCGGGCTTCGAGTCGGGGGACGCCATCGGCCCCTTCCTGCGAACCCTGATCAGCTCGCACCACGACACGCTGGCCCGCGCGGTGCGGTAAGGTCAGCTCGGGACCCGGTCGCCCCCGCCTTTTTTCGCGCGGTGCAAGGCGCGATCCGCGGCCCGCACTCTGTCGGGCGTGGCGTCACCATTGCCGCGGTCGTCGACGCCGATGCTCACGGTGATGCTGACCTGGCGGCGTTGCTTCCCCCCCCCTCCTCCTGATCCCTTGGGCGCGCCGGGCTTCCTGCGCGGCCGCAGCTTCCCGTGCTCGAGGCGGCCTGCACGTTGCCCGCAGCACTCGCGACAACGACGTAAGGCGGTGCGCCGCCGTTGGCAGCACCTCTGGTCAGGGGCCTTCGATCCTCCAGGCCCCGAGGCAGAGACTCGAGTACCGCGATGACCGAGTGCCCTTCAAAGGCGGCTGGCGCGCTGGGCGCCGCGCTGCACGGTGAAGCGGACTGTCAGCGTGCTCACCTGCTCCTGGCGGCGCCCCGCGCCTACGTCCGGGAAGTCGTAGCGCTCGAGGCCGTAGCACAGCCCGGCGGCGACCACGCCGCGGCGGTATTCGATCCCCGCGGCCGCTGTGAGGGCGCCATGGGGCCTGGGCAGTCCATTCACAGAGACGACAGGCAGCAGGCCGCCGCGCAGGACGCCCCGCACGGGGATCGTCGCGAAGTCAAGGCGCGCCTCGGCTCCAACCTCCACAATGGTCCAGCGTTGCCGCGCGACCGCGGTGGAATAGCTGCGTGACGTCACGGCTCCCCGCAACGCCAGCCAGCGTACCGTGGCAACGCGGGTCTGCAGTCCGACTTCCCCGACATCCCGGTTCTCAGCTCCCGGAGCGTGGGTGGACAGCGACCCGCCCGCCGCGCGGATCGTGAGCTCCAACCGCGAGCGGAAGTCCACGGCGCCCTCGGCGCCGAACAACAGGCCCCGCGATTCCTCGACGCCGTAGCCGATGTCCACTTGATGCTCGAGGAGCGACACCGCTGCGGTTGCCGATGCGGTGACCTGCGCGATCCCGGCGACCGGGGCGAACGTGAGGCAGAGTAGAATCACCGATGCGACCGGAGTTGGGTCGCGCCGGGTCATCGGCCCACCCCGGCCGCCGGCAGGATGACCAGGATGGTCTGGGCGATCTTCTCGGCGTTGCGGCGCGCGACGCTCGCATTCGCGGCGGCCCGCGCGGCACGGCGCCGGCTGTTCTCCTCGATGTTGGCCGAGAGCTCGCGCTCATGACGGGCGTTCAGGAAGGCCGTCACCCCGGAGATCCCCGCCGTGCCGCCCACGGCGATTGCCAGCCCCCGACCTCCTCGCCCGAGGTGGCCGTTCGCCGCCACGCTGGAAACAACCAGCGCGCCGACGGCAACGCTCAGGCCCTTGAGCAGGTCGCTGCGGCCCGCCGACACCCGCAGCTTCTCGGGAAGGAGCTGGGCAGGGGCCAGTTCGGGGAGGGTGTCTTCGAGTGGTGGTGTCTCGTGTGCCACCGTGAAATAGACTCGCACTGAGTCAGAGCGAGCGAGCAGTTGGCTCCGGCCGACGACGGACAGTTCGAACCGGCCGGGTGGGGCAAGGCGGCCGTCGGGTAGCAGGCCGTCCCACGGCACTTCCCGCATGCCGTCACTGGCATCGTGGAACAGCACGATCGCGGTCCCCCCTTCGGCCGATCGCAATTCGACCCGGAGGGACGCTGGATGAGTGGTCACAATCGTGAACGTGGTGCGCTCCGTGCGCGGATCGACGCGCGCGGCCGCGACCGGTCGGGCCGCCACCGCGAAGGTAAGGCGCCGTGCTTGCTGAAACAGCGTCAGCTGAGCCGGCGTGAAGCGCTGCGCATCCAGGTCAGTGAAGGGATCGCGCTCGATCGCGCCTCGGAAGTAGAGGAGGGCGGAGTCCCGCACACCCATCAGGGCGAGTGAGGCGCCGAGATAGGTATAGGCCGCGACTCGCTGCTCCTGCGTGATCTCGTGGGCCCAGTTCGGAGACACGATCTGCCGCAGCAGCGACACCGCGCGCTCCATCTCGAGCCGCTCGTACAGCTGCTCTGCCTGGCTCAGCAGATCGGCTGTCTCGGTCTGGGCGCGGACCGCCGGCGCCGCCGCCACGACCAGCGTCAGACCGAGGGCGAGACCCCTCATGGCCCCCGCTCACCCCCGGGGAGGGTGATTCGCCCCAGGGCGAACGTGCTGCCCGCCGTGACGACCAGGGTTGTGTCGAAGGACTTATATCCCGGCGCTCGCACCTGGAGCTGCCGCTCGCCCACGGCGAGCGGGAGGTCGATCGCGCTCCCCACGCCGACGCGCCGGCCATCGATCAGGATCTCGGCGTTGGCGGGACTGGTGAGCATCCGGAGCTTGCCGCCGGGCGCTCGCGCCGCCCGCCGCTCTGTAGCCGGTGGCCGGCTGGCGGCCTGCACGGCCGGGGGTGGCGCCGGGATCGGCGCCGGAGTGGGGGTCGCATTGCCGCGGGCCGTCAGGCGCAGCACGCCGAGGGCGAGGCCCAGGAGGAGCACGCCGGAAGCGGCGATGCGGGCGGGGGCGGACATGCGCCGCTTGCGCGGGCCGGCGACCGCGAGCGGCTGCGTGGGTCCCTCGGGAAGCGGTGGCAGGGAGCGCGCCGGCACTTTCGCGACAAAGGTCCCCTGCACGAGCTGGCGCAGCACGTGCTCGCTCTGGCGGCGGTCGCTTTCTGAAAACGGGATGACCTCGAGCGCGGTGAGCATATCGCGGGTGGATGGGAAGCGCGCGGCGGCGTCCTTCTTCAGTGTTCGGTTCAGTACTTCGGCGAGGGCGGCGGGCACGTCGTCGCGCGCCTGGCGGACGTCCGGCGCGGGAGTGAAGAAGTGGTGCTGCATCACGCCGGCGATGGTTTCGGCGTGGAACGGCACCTCACCGCTGAGCATCTGGAAGCCGACGATGCCGAGGGAATACTGGTCGCTCTGTGGCCCGGTGCGCCGGCCGGCGCACTGCTCGGGGCTCATGAACGGCGGCGTGCCGATCACGGTCCCGTCGGCGGTCAGGTTCACGTCGGAGGAGCGGAGCGCGACGCCGAAGTCCGATACCATGACTCGTCCATCCTGATCCACTAGGATGTTGGCGCCCTTGATGTCGCGATGGATGATGTTGCGGTCGTGGGCGTAGGCGAGCGCTCGGGTGACGCCGCGCAACACGTGCAACGCGACGGGCACGGGCAACGCTCCCTGCGTATCGAGGATCAGGCCGAGCGAGCGGCCCTCGATGAACTTCATCGCGATGAACAGGATCCCGCCCAACTGCCCGACGCGGTAGACTGGGATGATGTTGGGGTGATCGAGCTCCGCTACCATGCGCGCTTCGCGTTTGAACCGCTCGGCGGTCTTGATGCTCAGCCCGAATTCTGGCGGGAGGACTTTCAGAGCGACCGAGCGACGCAGCCCCGCCTCGGTCGCCTTGAAGATCACGCCCATCCCGCCGCGTGCCAGCTCGCGCTCGACCTCGAATTCGCCCGCGAGCACCATGCGCACCTGGTGAAAAAGCGCTTCCGGATCCTCGGACTCGATGGTGACTGTGGCATCTTGCGGGTCCACCGCTAGAGTCCCGCAACTCGGGCAGAAGCGCGCGCTCTCCGGGATTGGCGCGCCGCAGCGGAAGCAGTTCATGGGCAGGTGGGCGACGGCGATCCGCCCTGCACGTGGATTGAATCCTGGACGGTCGGGGTCGAGTCTGTGACCATCGAGCTGATCAAGCGGATGGTGAGTAGCACACCGCCATTTCGGCAAGCCGCGAGCGTGTCGCCAACCGGGGTGAGCGCGAGGACGATAGGGTCGGAGGAGGAGAAGACAAGCCGGGGGTTCAGCACCGGAGCACCGTCGGCCTCGACCGTGACGGCCGGCGCGACGCGCATGCCGGCCCTCAGCACCGTGTCACCGACGTAACGGACGACGACCTTTTTCAGCTCCGGCGGCCGGAAGACGTCTGCGAGACCGCAGGCACCCGCCGCGAGCCCGCCAAGGGCAGCGAGCGCGACGGGCGCTAGGGACCTGAAGGACCGCATCACCACGACCAGGGGACGGAGAGCATCCTAAAGATGCGGTCCGCCAGCAAAGGTTACCCCAATCCGGGTACTTCATTACAAACTGGGTGTTTCCGCACGGGGGGCAATACCCCTACACCTTCGCCCCCACCGTCACCTTGAACCCCTTGGCTTCTCCACCGATCGCACGTACGCCTCGTCGGCTTCGATCACCTTCTTCTCCACTCAGGTACGGCGTGGCTCCGCGTCTTCCGCTCAGCTCCGTCTCAGTCTTTCGGATGTCACCGCTTGGGCGCGCTGAGAATCGACAGCCGCTCGATGGACCAGTTCGGGGACACGTCCGCCGCCGGACTCCGGGTCCCGACGGAATTCCCCAGCAGCAGACTCGCCAGCGGTGAGCCCCCCCCCCCACGGGACGCGCCCTCACGCACGCCATCCCACTCGAAGGCGTCCAGGGGCAAAGCCTCGTCGGAGGTCAGGAGCACGTAGGTGTCCATACCAAAGGGCGCCGAGATGTGGAATAGACTCTCCCTCCCCAGGCGCAGCTCCGTTGGCCACTGTCCAGTCGGACCTGGTTGGTAGGGCAGCCGGTTGAACACGTTGCCTGCTCCACTGGCTGGGAAGAGCAGCACGCTCTTGCCGCGACTGTCGATCCCGAACACATACACCCACCGACGTTCGAGCCACGGGCTGAGCTGCGCCGAATCCGCATGCAGCACCAACCCGTATCGCTCGCCATCATAAACGAGGCCCTGGGTCAGCAGCTTGCCGGTGGTCGCCTGGCGTAGGGCCAGGTGGTAGGGGAACCCGCCACTGTCGGGCGGACCTTCCATTGTAAGCCATGAGTGCACCTTGGCGAGTCGCAGCGCCCCGTCGACGAGCGAGTCCCCGGCCTGGTCTTCCGCCCACCATGCACTTCGGATCGGGAGAGTCGAGGAGTCCGCCATCTCTGACGAGGCGTTGGGCCGCACCCACGCATACTCGAGGTGCGCGTCGCGCAGTCGGCCCACCAGGAGGTAGTCCGCCGCACCTCGGTCGGTGACCACCTCCACGAGATCGTTGCGGCTTCCCCGGCCGAGCTGAAGGTGGCCTGCCAGTTGTGTCGACGGAGGCAGGAGGACGAAGAGGCGCACCCTGCCTCGCACCTGTCGCAGGCTGCTCTCGATTGCCTGCGCGGACAGCGGCTGCGGCAACGGCGTGACCGCTTGCCCCGCGACCTCGAGCACCCAGGCGCCGTCGCGCCGCTGCAAGACTGCGAGCGGAATGGTGTCCGCCGGAACGTCGGTCGGATCCTGGACTAATTCGACGGTGGTTGCCGTTCGCAGCTCCGCCAACGCGGCGGTGACCTGGGCGAGCGCTGCCGCGTCGAGGCTGGCGGCAGGGATCCAAGCCCGCAGTCCGGCGGCGGGCCCCGGCGCCCATTTGTCGATCTCGAACAGCTCCGGCGGGCGAAAACGAATCGAGTCGGGTGATCCCCGAATCACCGCCGCTATCGATTGGCTCAGCCCGTGCACTTCGGTCACCTTGAGGCGGACGGCGGTCGTGTCCTTGCGATGTCCGAAGGGCACGAGCTCGGCGCCTTCCCGCAGGCCCACGGCGAGTCCGCCTTGCAAGTCCACTCTGCCGGGGCCGTTAGGCCGCAGTACGGCCACCGTGGTCACGCCCAGGGCGGTCCCGGGCCCGCCGCCGAAGAGCGGCTGGTGCTCTCGCCCCTTGCCGGCCAGCACGGGCTCTTGTCTCTGGCCGCTAGACTGCATCAGTGCCTTGATCTGTTGGTAGGTCCGCGTGGCCGGTTCTCCAGGCACAGCCGAGCGAAGGACCGCCAGTAACGCGCTTGTAAACAGGCCGTGCGGCGCCTGGTCACCGTTGTCCCTGGGAGTCTCGACGGCCTTCTCATAGTCCTGGGCAGCCGAAAGGACCAGCGCACCTTGGGCTTCGAGCGCAAGGGGGGTGGCGGAATCAGCAGCGTCGCGAGGATCCATCGCTGCCCACCGCGCCTTATATCGGGCCTCGAGGCCGCGTGTGATGGCGCCGCTATGGCAACTGTCGAAAATGAGAGTGAGCGTGACGCCCTTTCGCACCAACGGGCCGAAGAGTCGAGCCAGCTCCTTGTTCCGGATGTCGAAGACGCCGGTGTTCGCATCCGCCGGGACGATCGTCTGGTCGTACCCCGTCGGCAGGGATCCGCTGTTGACACGCTGGGAGCCGTGGCCGGCGAAATAGAAGACGACGACATCGCCCGGCTGCGCCTCCGTCACAAGCTGTTCGATAGCGCCGATGATATGCGCGCGTGTGGCCGCGGTGTCTTCCAGGAGGTGGATGTGGGCGGCGTTGAAGTTGAATCGGTCGCGCAGCAGGTCGCGCACCGCTTCCGCGTCATTGACCGCCCCGTCCAACGAGTCGGCGATCAGGTCGCGTCCCGAGGGGCCGACCGCGGCCCTGCGTTGCGCCTCCGGCGGGGCAAAGCGTTCGTAGTGGTTGATGCCGATCAACAGCGCCCGGCGGGTCTGTGCTGTCAGGTCCTGCGACGGTGCAAGCGTGAGCAGCGCCGCAGCCGCGAGCAGGAAGGCCCAGCTCGCGGCTGTGCGCGTACTACGGAGCCAGCGCAGCGGCGCGCCGAGGAGCCGCCGTCCGCCGCTGCTCAGGGCACGAGCTTCCAGGTGTACGTGCCGTCAACATAGTCCACCGTCGGCCCCCAAGTGCGGGACGGCGCGTCGACGAAGTCGGCGTGGCCGTACATCCGGGTATTGCCCGTCCCGACGTAGCAATAGATGTCGCCCCACGGACCAATGGTGGAGCAGTACGAGCCGTCGAGATAGATGTCGATGTACCAGTTCGTGCGGTTGTCGACGTGGACGATGGAGGTAGCGCCGCGCGTCTTCTCGCCACCTTTGCTGGTCGGCGCAGGAACGCTGGCGTCGGCCTTGTTGGGAGCGCGCGCGACTCTGATGTTCTCGTCCGCCCCGGCCCCCCGACTCAGCGCCGACTTCACTTCCACTGTCTTGCCCATAGGCTGTTGGGCCTGTGCTGACGTAACCGTGAGGAATGCCGCAGCGCAACCAGTCACCAACAGCGCGAGGAGCGTTGCTTTGACACGCATGCGATGGAGACCTCCGTGAGGGTTGTCCGTTTGTCCCTGCTACCATGTCTCATGACTGGGGCTGGGGCAAGGGGCGGGGAGCCTCCGATGCTTGACGACGCTCGAGCCGCACCTTAAGCTCGCGCCGATGAGAGCATCACTGATCGTTCTCCTGATCGGCTGTGCGGCCTCCCCGATCCGC
>DASQAH010000372.1:0-2153 GCA_035635835.1 Gemmatimonadales bacterium | reverse complement strand
TCTTGCCCATGAGCTCGAGATAGGGCGCGATCGTCGCGAGCCGCGCCTTCTCGCCGCCCACGATGAAGAAGATCTGCCCTTCCACCGCCTGCGGCTGCGAGCCCAGCATGGGCGTGTCCATGTGATCCACGCCGCGGCCCTTGAGCGCGGCGTGCACCGCGGTCGTCGCCTCGGGGCTCACCGTCGAGCAATCGCAGGTGATCAGGCCCGCGCGCGCGGCGGAGGCGATGCCGCCCGGCCCCAGGTAGACCTCGCTCACGATCGTGTCGTTGGGCAGACAGGTGAAGATCACCGCCGCCTGCGCCGCCACCTCCGCGACCGAACCCGCCGCGATGGCCCCCGGGAGCTTCGCGGCGGCGGTCAGCGCGGCCGGGCTCGCATCGTGCACCACCAGCGGCACGCCGCCCTTGGCCAGGTTGGTCGCCATCGGCATGCCCATCGTACCCAGCCCGATGAATCCGACTCGATCAGCCATATTCGCTCCTCGACGTCCTCGCCGCGCGCCCGTCAGGGCCGCGGGCCGTAGTGGGGCAGCGGCTGGCCTAGCTCGCAACAGCCGAGATCGGGGGCCTTGCCCGCGAACCCGTCGTTGAAGTTGGGCAGCACGACGCCGGCGTCCACCGCCCGGGAGGCCGGGTCGAGGCGCAGGTCGGTCTTCTCGCCGGGAAACCGGGTGCCGCTGTCCCCGGGCGCGCCGAGCCCACTCGCGAAGTTGCCGCGGGCGTTGACCAGCACGGCGCCGTACCGACGGTAGAGCGCGCCGGAGCGCCGCGCCGCTTCGGGAGTGGGAAACATCCGTCCATTCCATTCCGCAAAGACGTGGAAGGCCCCGAACAGGGAGCCGGGATCGCCGGCCCCCCCGTAGCCATCGCGGTCGAAGTCGCAGCGGATCATGGCGCCCGTCGATCGGAGGGCCGGCCCGCGGGTGCCCACGAAGAGATTGTTCCGCGTCACCACGTCGTTGACCGTCTCGCCGCCCGGCTCGATGTGCCACGGGATGCCGTTGACCATCGACGTGTTGTGGAAGATCAGCACGCCCGAGGTGTCATTGTGCAGCTTGAATGCCGAGTAGCCCACATTGTAGATGGCGTTGCGGAATACGTAGAGCGGACCGCCGTGGGCGGGCTGGGCGCTGATTCCGGAGAACGCGTTGGTGATGCGGTTGCGAAAGACGCGGACGTTGGTATCGGAATAGTCGGCCTCGATCCCGTCGTCGGTGGACGCCTCGATGTCGTTGTTGTAGAAGTCACTCGCCGAGAGCCGCCCGTGCCCGGTGCCGTGGACCCCGTCGCCGAGATTGCTCATGCGGTTGTAGGCCACCACATGCCCGGCCCCGGTGATGGACACCCCCTGAGCCGCCTCGATGCCCCGGGCGCGGGGCCAGGTGGTAAGGCCTTGAAACACGTTGTCGGTGATGACGAATCCCCGGGACTCGGCATAGCCTCCGTTGATCGCGGTGATCCCGGTCTCCACGACCTCGAGCCGGCAGCGCCGGACCACGAAGTGAGAGCCGGAATGCCCGACGAAGAGGTACTGGGCGCGACGCAGGGTGAGGCGCTCCAGCCACACGTGCTTCACGCCGTTCGCGCTGACCAGTCGTTCGCGCCCACCGCCGTCGAGGATCGTTTCCCCGTCTCCCGCTCCCCGTTAGATGATGGGAAGCTCGGGAGTGCCGTGACGGTCGATGGTCCAGGTGCCCTCACCGTACACACCCGCGTGCAGGAGGAAGAGGTCCCCCGGCGTCGCGGTGGCCTGCGCGGTCCGCAGGCCGCGGAAGGGATCCGTCGCCGTGCCGGTTCCCGGGGCGCGGTCCGCCGCGCCCGCCGGCACCACGTGCTGCACGCGCATGCCGGCCGGCTCGCGGGGCTCGGCGCCGGTCTTCATGTGCAGCGTTCGCTCCACGCTGCCGCCGTCCGGATCGATCAGCGCAAGCGTCACCTCGTACGCGGTGTCGGGAGCGAGATCCACGATGCTCCCCGCGAAGAGCCATCCGCCGGGGACCCGATTGTCGGCCGAGACGGACTCGGGATCGGTCCGGAAGAGCGGCAGCGCCTCCCGCCACGTCGTCTCGCCGTGGCGCCGATAGCGCACCCCGATCACCGCGTCGGAATTGGCGTCACCCCGCACCGCCCAGCGAACGCCTAGCGAGTGGA
>DASQAH010000371.1:0-5514 GCA_035635835.1 Gemmatimonadales bacterium | reverse complement strand
CGGGGACTGAGCCGGCCCCAATATCGGCTCCGCGTCGGAGAGGTGCGGGTGTTCTATGACGTCACGACCACGACGATTGAAGTCCTTGCGATCGTCAGCAAGACCGAAGCCGAAGCCTGGCTCAAGCGCGAAGGAACAGAGGGTGAAGAAGGTAGCGCTGGCGAGGGTGAAGGACGATCTCTCGCGGTATCTGCGCCTCGCGCAGGAACAGGAGATCGTGATCACGCGGCATGGCCAGGCTGCGGGTGTGCTCATCGGATTCGAGTCCGAAGAGGACTGGTTCGATTATCGCGTGGAGCATCACCCAGAGTTCGTACGGCGCGTGGCGGAGGCGCGCGCTGCGCTGCGCGCCGGGCAAGGGGTGGCGCTAGAAGACGTGAAGGACTGAGACAACACGCGAACCAGAATGGCAGCACTTTCGGCTGCGACGGGGGCGTTGCCCACCAGCGCCAGCCAGCGCCAGCTTCATCCAACCGCGTTGGCTGGCGTTGCCGGGCGTCGGCGGGACCGTCCTCCTGAGCCGAAGGTCGTGGGTTCGAGTCCCGCCTGGCGCATCGCGTTACGCCATCGATCGGCCCGTTGTCACGATAGTCGATATGACTCGGCACGTTCGCCACCTAATCATGAAGCGAGGCCGAAGTCTTGCCGAGAGGCAGCCGCCACTCCGCCGCCCGTGCATGCGCTTCGAGCCCCTCCGTCCGGCCGAACCACGACGCATCCTCCGCGAGCCCCCGTGCCGCCCCCCGGTCGTCCACCCGTAGCCACGTGCGCACCCGCAGAAACGCGAACACCGAGAGTCCACCCGCCCAGCGGGCCGAGCCACCGGTTGGCAGCACGTGGCTCGGGCCGGCACCGTAATCCCCCAGCACCTGCCCGCCGCCGATGAACAACGCCCCATAATGCGCGAGGCGCGGTGCCACCGCCTCGGCCTCGGCGAGCAGCAGCTCCAGGTGCTCGGGCGCGATCGCGTCGCACGCCGCGATTCCGGCCTCGAGCGAGTTCACGGCGACGACCCCGCCGTTCGAGAGGGCCGCGCGTGCCACCTCGGCCGTGGGCAAGTCGGAGAGCTGGCGGGTCAGCTCCTTCTCAATGCGCGCCGGCAGGTGGGGATCGAGCGCCACCAGGACCGGCACCGCGTCCGGATCGTGCTCCGCCTGAGCGAGGAGATCGGCGGCGACGAGTCCTGGGTCGGCCGTGCGATCCGCGAACACGACCAGCTCGGACGGCCCTGCGAGCAGGTCGATCCCCACCGCGCCGGCTACCACCTGTTTCGCAGCAGTCACGTAGCGGTTCCCCGGCCCGACGACCACGTCGCAGGCGGGCACCGGGCCGGCGCCGTAGGCGAGCGCGGCGATCGCCTGCGCACCGCCGGCGACGAGCACCGCATCCGCCCCCGCGACGGCCGCGGCAGCGAGGATGAGCTGGCCGGGCCGCGGGCTTGCCACCCACACCTCCGGAACACCCGCGACGCGCGCCGTGACCGCGGTCATCAGGACCGACGACGGCAACGGATAGCGGCCGCCCGGCGCGTAGCAGCCCGCGCGCCCCACCGGGGCGACCGACTGTCCCGCCATCCCGCCGGGAACGGGTACCGTCACCTCGCTAAGGGATCGGCGCTGCGCGTCCGCGAACACGCGGATTCGGTCCGCCACCCGTATGAGCCGCTCTCGATCCGTCGCGCCGAGCGAGTGGAGCGCGCGTTTGAGCGCCGGCCGCTCGACGATCAACGAGTCGCTCGGTCCGAGCTCGCCGAACCGCTCGGCGTGCTCGCGTAGCGCTGCGGCGCCGCGCCGGCGCACGTCCTCGACGATCGGTGCCGCGACGGCAAGCGCTTCGGGCAAGACAGCCACACCGCGGCGCCGCCTCGCGAATTCCGCGGCCGAGCAGGCCCGGAGCAACGGCTCGCTCATTTCGCCTCCATCGGACGCCGGCTCACGGCGCCGTGGCGGCGCTCGAGCTCAGCGCGCACGCCGGCAAGCGTTCCACCGGTGCGACCCAACGCCACGAACGCCATGTACAGCAGGTCCGCCGCCTCGTGCACCGCGGCGGCGGGCGTCGCGGCATCGGCCAGCTCTCCCGCTTCCTCGCACAGCTTCGCCCGCAGCAGCGTCGGATCCGAGAGGAGCCGCGCGGTGCCGGAACCCAGCTCCGGCCGTTCGCGTCGCGCGCTGATTACCCGCTCCAGGTCGCCGAGGTCGAACCCGCTCGGCCAGCAGCTGCGATGCTCCCGATGGCAGAACCCGATGCCGTGCTGACGCACGGTGAACCGTAGCGCGTCCCGGTCGCAGTCGAGATCGACCCGCAGCAGCTCTTGCGTGCTCCCGGACGTCTCTCCCTTCACCCACACGGCGCTGCGCGAGCGCGACCAGTAGATGCCCCGCCGCTCGGTTACGGCGCGCTCGAGCGACTCGCGCGTGCTCCACACGAGCCCGAGGGTGCGCCCCAGCTCGTCGCAGACCACCGTCGGCCAGACCCCGTCTTCCACGGGCCGGGCGAGCGGCGCCGCCAGCGCGCTCCCCAGCGACAGCCGCCCCGTGTAGAGCGCCATGCCGACCTGCGCGTCGGCGCCCAGGCGGTCGAGCTCGGCGATCTCCGCGGGGGTGGTGATGCCGCCGGCGGCCGTCACGCGCGCGCCACCCGCCGCGGCGACGACTCGCCGCACTGCATCCAGATCGCAGCCCCCCATCGTGCCTTCGCGCTCGACTTGCGTGAACAGGAAACCACCGACCGTGGGCGCAAGCTGGGCGATGCGCTCGAGCACGGAAACCCCGGTCCTCGTGCGCCAGCCGTCCACGACGACCTCACCGCCCTCGGCGTCCACCGCCGCGATAACGCGCTCGCGAGGCAGACGGGCGCACAACTCGGCGCTCGCCGCCGTGCCGAGGACGATCTTCGCGGCCCCAGCGTCGAGCCACGCACGCGCCGCGTCGAGGGAGCGGATGCCGCCGCCCACGCGGCACGGCGCGCGGCGCACCATCTCGCGGAGCAGGTCGGCGTTCGAGCCGTGCCCGCGCGCCGCGTCCAGGTCCACCACGGCCACCTCCCCCGCGACGGCGAACTCGTCGAGGCGCGCCAGCGGATCGCCGCCATCGAGCATCAGCTCGCGCCCTTGCCGCAGTTGCACCGCGCGGCCGCTCATCACGTCGATGCTGGCAACGATCATCGCCGCAGCGCGATCCCGCGGGCCGCAAGCTCGGCCTTGAGCGCGGCCACAGTCTCCGTGCCGTCGTGTAGCACGGAGGCGGCAAGGACCGCTGCCGCACCCGCCGAGAACGCATCCACCACGTGGTCGCAAGTACCGACCCCACCCGAGGCGATGACCGGCACACGCACGGCGCCCACCACCGCGCCCAGCAACTGCAGGTCGGGGCCGGCGCGCGTGCCGTCGGCGTCCCAACTCGTGAGCAGAATCTCCCCCGCCCCGCGCGCCTCTCCTTCGGCCGCCCACGTCACTGCATCGGGCCGGCCGCCCGTGCGGCCGCCTTCGACGAGCGCCTCCCAGCCCCCGCCCCCTTCCACCCCCCCGGCCGTGCGCCGCGCGTCGATAGCCAGCACGACGCACTGCCGACCGAACGCCGCCGCCAGCTCGCCCAACACCGCAGGACGCCGCACCGCCGCGGTATTGACGCTCACCTTGTCGGCCCCCGCCGCCAGCAGCCGGCGCGCGTCGGCTACGCTCCGCACGCCGCCGCCCACGGTCAGCGGGACACGGATCGCGGCGCGCACCCGGCGCACCGTCTCCACCTGCGTGTCCCGCGCCTCGGCGGAAGCGGTCACGTCCAGGACCACGATCTCGTCCGCGCCCTGCGCCTCGTAGCACGCCGCCCGCTCGGCGGGGTCGCCGACGTCGCGCAGGTCCTGGAACCGCACGCCCTTGACGACCCGCCCGTCGCGCACGTCGAGGCACGCCACGATCCGCGGCAACAACCCCGCCGGCCGCTGCTCCATCGCCACCGAGACGACAGGCCGACCCAGCCAGCGTGCGAGCAGCGCCGCTCCATATCCCCCCGAAAGCTCGGGGTGGAACTGGCACGCGAGCAGGTTGCCGCGCTCGAGCCCGGCGACGAACCGCACGCCGTGCACTGTCCAGGCCGGCGTCCAGCGGGCAGGAGCGTCTCGGAGCCCATAGGAGTTGGCGAAGGCGGCATCGCCTACCGCGAGGAAACGCGCCTCCGCCGCAGGCTCCACGCGATTCCAGCCCAGGTGCGGCACCCGGACGCCCGGCGGCAGGCGGCGGCAGACCCCCGGAATGATCCCGAGGCCCGGCACGCCCGGCGCTTCCTCACTTGCTTCGCACAAGAGTTGCAGTCCCAGACAAACGGCGAGCAGCGGGATGCCCCGCGCCACCGCGTCGCGCACGGCGACGTCGAGCCCCCGCTCCGCGAGGACGGCCGCGGCCGGCTCGAACGCTCCGACCCCCGGCAGCACGACGCGTGCTGCGCCGCGCACGAGGGCCGGATCAGCGGTGACGCGAACCGAGGCACCCAGCCGCGCGAAGCCGCTCGTGATGGAGGCGAGGTTCGCGACCCCCGTGTCCACGACGGTGACGACCTCAGTCATCGCGCGACCCTCCAAGCGTACCCTTTGTCGACGGGACATCATCGAAGCCCGAGCGGCTGACCGCTTGGCGCAACGCCAGGGCCACCGCCTTGAAGGCGGCTTCCGCCCGGTGGTGGTCGTTCTCCCCCCGCAGCACGTCCGCGTGCATCGTCAGCCGGGCGGCGAGGGCGAGCGAGCGCAGGACGTGGGTGATGTTCTCGCACGCCAGTCCGCCGATGGCTTCGCGCCCGAGGCCCAGATCCACCGCCGCAAACGGCCGCCCCGAGCAATCCACGACGGCGCGCGCCAGAGCCTCATCGAGCGGGGCGTACGCCCAGCCGAAACGGCTGATCCCGCGCCGCTCGCCCAGTGCCCGGTCCAGGGCTTCCCCTAGCGCCAACGCGCAGTCCTCGGCCGTGTGGTGGTCGTCCACCCTGAGGTCGCCCTCGCAGGTGAGCGTCAGGTCGAGCCGGGCGTGCCGGGCGAGCGTCTCGAGGAGGTGATCGAGGAAGCCGACTCCCGTTTGGACCTCAGCCGCGCCCGAGCCGTCGAGCGCGAGGGTCACGCGGACCGTGGTTTCGCGCGTGGTACGCGCGACCGCGGCGGTGCGGCTCATGGGAGCAGCTCCAGCAGATCGGCGACGGATCCGAGCACACGCGCAGCGCCTGCGGCCTCCAGGGCGGTGGCGGTCACACCCGGGTCATCCCCTGGCGCCACGACGCCGAGCGGCAGCGCGCCCGCGGCGGCCGCAGAGCGGGCGTCGTCCGGAGTGTCGCCCACGAGCCAGGCACTCTGAACGCCAAGGCGAGACAGCGCGAGCCGCACCGGCGCGGCGTCGGGCTTTCCGGGAGCGTCTTCCATGCAGACGATGACCGGGAACAGGTGCGCGATTCCTGCCCGCGTGAGGAACCACTCCGCCTCGAGCCTCGGCCGGCCCGTGACGATCGCGAGGGGGCGCCGGGCGGCCAGCCGCTC
>DASQAH010000370.1:0-12150 GCA_035635835.1 Gemmatimonadales bacterium | reverse complement strand
GATCCCGCCCACCACGATCCCGATCGCCACGACTGCGGGCACGACGGTGAACAGCACGCGCGTCAGGCTCTTCCAGAAAGCGACCAGTCCCTCGGCGGTGTCGACGCTAAAGTCGTCCGCCTGGCTGGGGCGCAGCCGATGAGCGATCCGCATCGCCTCTTCCGCCCGCGCCATCCCGTCCGCCACCGCCTCCGCCGTGGCCATCTTGACCGAGATCACCGCGGTCTGCCGCCGGCCGTACATGGACTCGAACGTCGTGAAGGGCAACATCACGAAGCCGTCCCACGATTGGCCCAGCACCGTGCCCTTCTTCGCGATCACGCCCTTGACCACGAACTGCTGACCGCGGATGCGGAGCTTCTGCCCCACCGCCTGCGCCGGGCTGCTGAACAGCTTGTCGGCCACGTCCCACCCGAGCTCCGCGACTGGGCGGCGCTCGTACAAGTCGACGTCCGCGAGCGGCTCCCCGGCGGCGAACGCGTAGTCCTCCACCGTCTGAAACGGCGGGGTCACGCCGAACACCAGGACGTCGCCCACAGTCTTGTTGCGCCAAACGACGTCGGCTTGTGGCGTCGGCCAGCCCGATTGGAGGGCGACGGCTTGCGCGTCCGGCAAGGCCCGCGCGACGAACGGCACGTCCTCCGGCGCGATGATCGGCCGGCGTTGGATGGTGCGCAGCTCTTCGTCGTCGACGAACCCGATCTGAATCGGCGTGCGCCGCACCTGGAAGGCGTTCACGCCGACGATGGCGCCGGTCAGGTTCTCTCGCACATAGGCGTTCATCCCCTGAATCACCGCCACCACGGCGACCAGGAACGCGACCGACACGATGATCCCGAGGAGCGTGAAGAAAGAGCGGAGCTTGTGGCTCCACGCGGCTTGGAGGGCGAGACGGACGGCCTCGGTGAGCTGCATCGAAGTAGAAACTTAACGGGAATTGAGCGGCGGGAATCGACAACCGGAAACGAGAAACGGCGGTGGGGCGACTGGCGTCGTTTCGTCTGTCCCGGCCTTACTCGTAGCGCAGGGCTTCGACCGGATCCAGCCTGGAGGCTTTGTTCGCGGGGTAGAGTCCGAACAAGACTCCCGTGAGGGCGGCGACGATCAGCGCCGCGATCACCGAGGCGAGCGGCACGTGGGCCGGGATCGGGGTTGCCACCGATAGCAGTAGCGCGATGAGGCCCCCGCCGATCATGCCGACAATGCCGCCGACGAGGGTGAGCGTGGCTGCCTCAACCAGGAACTGCCACAGGATTTCGCGACGCGTGGCTCCGAGCGCCTTGCGAACGCCGATCTCGCGGGTGCGCTCGGTGACCGAGATCATCATGATCGCGATCACCCCCACGCCCCCCACCATCAGGCCCACGGCCGAGAGGGCGAGCATCACGATACGGATCATGAGCGTCATGCTGTTGAGGTTCTCCAGGAACTTCTCCTGGCTCACGACGGCGAAGTTGTTGTCCTGGCCCGGACGCAGGTGCCGGCGCAGCCGCAGCGCTTCGGTCACGTCTTCCATGGCCTGCGGTGTCGTAGCGGCGGGGGCGGGGCCAACCAAGAACTGCATCCAGCCCTTCCAATACCGGACGTGTTTCACCAGCGCGTTGTGGGGGATGACCGCCTCGGGGTCGGGTTGGCCGCCGAACAGCTGCGGCGGCGGGTTGAAGACCCCGATCACGGTATAGAGGACACCCTGGATGTGCAGCCGCTGCCCGATCGGGTCGAGTCGTTCGAACAGCAGCTCGGCAAGCTTTTGGTTGACCACCACGAGCTGTTCCGAGGCGGCTTCCTCCACCTCAGTGAACGAACGTCCGGGTGACACATCGCCGCCCGCCACGTTCGGCCACGCGGCGCTGCGGCCGTTGATTCTGACGCTGTGCTGCGTCTTGGCGCCGAAGGTGACGTCGGCCCGCCCACCCTCCTCCACGGCCACCCAGCTCACCGACGGCACGCGCTCGACGGCCCTGGCATCGCCCAGCGACAGTGGGGGGTTATGGCGCCAGGGGCAGCTGTCGTCGCCCTCGCAGGTATTCACGCCGCCCTGGAAGAACCGGCCGACCCAGAACGTCTTGGGGCCGGATCGCTCCAGGATGTCGGCGACCCCCTTGTTGAAGCCGCTGATGATCGCCCCGATCACCATGACCACCAGCACGCCGATGGCGACGCCGAGGATGGTGAGGGCCGCCCGTCCCTTGTGGGCGCGCAGCGATTCGAGGGCGATACCGACGCCTTCGAGCATTGGGGTCATCGGGTCACTCCTGACGCAGCGCGGCGATGGGGTCGAGTCTTGCGGCGCGGCTCGCGGGGTAGACGCCGGCGATGATCCCGACGCCGGCGCCCACGACGACCCCGAGCACGATCGAGAACGGCGACACGGACGCGGGCAGTGGGGTCGCGACCTGCAGGAGCAGCGACAGGCCGATGCCTGTGACGATCCCGAAGCCCGCCCCCACGGTGGCCAGCGCGGTCGCTTCCGCGAGGAACTGTCGCATGATATCGCGGCGCCGCGCCCCCAGCGACTTCCGGATCCCGATCTCGCGCGTCCGCTCCGCCACCGCCATGAGCATGATGTTCATGATAACGATCCCGCCCACGACGAGCGCGATCCCCACTAGTCCCGGTCCAACCGCGTAGAGGATGCGGCTCAATTTGTTCCAGAAGTCCAGCACGCCCTCCGACGTCATCATGGCGAAGTTGTCGTCCTGGCGCGGGCGCAGGTGGCGGCGACTGCGCATGATGGCCTCGGTCTGGTTCATGGCCTCCCGCATGTCTGGCTCGGAGTTGGCTCGCACCAGGACGGCGTCCACAACCCCCGGGGGATTCACCTCGCGCTGGATGGGCGAGAGCGCCGGCGCGACCACGAACTTGTCGAGCGACATGCCGAACAGGTTCCCCTGCCGCTCCACGATGCCGATCACCAGGTAGGGAATCCCGTGAATCCGCACACTGCGCCCGAGCGGGCTCAGATTGACGAACAGTTTCTCGGCCAGATCGTGTCCCAGCACCACCACCGTCGCTCCCGCCTTCGCCTCCTGGGCGGTGAACGCGCGGCCCTGCTCGATCTTGAGGGTCATGATGTCGAAGTAGCGCTCGGTGGTGCCCTCGAGCGTGATCGACTGAGCGCGCTTGCCCCGGTATTCGACGGTGCCCCGGTCCTCGGAGTACCACGCCGTAATCGCCGGCACCGTGAGTCCGTGGGTGACCGCATCGGCGTCGGCGAACTTGATGCGGGGGCGCCGCCGCCACGAGCGCCACGTCGAATCGTCGACGTTGAAGTTGACGTTCGGCCGCTGCATCAGATGGAACGTGTTCACGCCCACGAGCGTGCCGGCGAACTTCTCCGTCATATACACGTTCATGCCGTTCACGATCGACCAGGCGCCGATCAGGAACGTGACGCCGATGAACACGCCGATCAGGGAGAAGCCGCTCTTCAGCTTTTGGGTCCGGATCTGCTGCAGTGCGAGCCGCAGGGCTTCGAACAGCGGCACGTCAGGCAGCCCGTTGGCGGTCGGTGGCGACCAGGCCGTCACGCAGCGTCACCACCCGCGCGGCGTGCGCGGCGATGTCGGCCTCGTGCGTCACCATTACGATGGTCTGCCCCTGGCCGTGCAGGGCGGCGAAGACTTGCATGATTTCCTGACTCGTGGTCGAGTCGAGGTTGCCCGTCGGCTCGTCGGCGAGCAGGATGCTCGGGTCGTTCACCAGCGCCCGCGCGATGGCCACGCGCTGGCGCTGCCCGCCGGACAGCTCGTTCGGCTGGTGCTGCATCCGGTCCCCCAGCCCCACTCGCTCCAGCGCCCGCGTCGCCCGGGCACGGCGCGCTGTGGCGCCGAGCCCCGCGTAAATCAGCGGCAGCTCCACGTTGTGCAGGGCGGTTGCGCGGGGGAGCAGGTTGAACGTCTGAAAGACGAAGCCGATCTCCTTGTTGCGGATGCGAGCCAGCTCATCGTCGGCCAGATCGGAGACTTTCTGCCCGTTGAGCCAATACTCCCCTGTCGTCGGCGTGTCGAGGCAGCCGATCAGGTTCATGAGCGTCGATTTTCCCGAACCGGAAGGTCCCATCACCGCCACGTATTCGTTGCGCCGGATCTGGACGCTCACGCCCCGCAGCGCGCGAACGGTCTCGGATCCCATGTCGTACTCGCGCGTGAGCTTGTGCGTCAGGATGATGACGTCGGGCAGCGGCGTGTCGCCGGTGTGGAACTCCTGGGCGATCATGAGGGCTTCTTGCCGCGGCTCGAGTCCGCCGGTTGCTGCGACGCCTTTACTGGAGCTCCGTCGTGCAGGTCCCGGATCGCCTGATAGGGCCCGGCGACGATCGTCTCGTCCTGGCGCAGGCCATCGAGTACCTCGAAGTACTCGTCGCCCGCGATGCCCACCTTCACCGGCCGGAACGCCGCCTTGCCGTTCTGGACCACGAACACGCCCTCGCTCTCCTTCTTCTTCGTTCCAGCGCTGTCGCGCCGGACGAGCGGGGCCCCTCCTCCCCCCCCTCCCCCTCCCCCTCCCCCTCCCGCTGCGCGCGCGCCCTGCGCCTCTGTACGGACGGGGGTGTTCTCGCGCACCGTGAGCGCGATGATCGGAATCGACAGCGCCTGCTTCCGCGTGTCGGTGATGATCCGCGCGGTGGCCGAGAGATCCGGCCGCACGTCACCCGGCGGGTTCGTCAGCGTGATCTCCACCTCATAGTCGACTGCCTGCGTGTTGGTCCCGGGCGTGGTGGACGCCCCCGCGACGAGGATCGCGCTGTTGGAGATCTTCGTCACCCGACCGATGAACGTGGTGTCGGGGAAAGCGTCGATCGTGACCTCGACCGAGTCGGCCAGGTGGACCCGGACGACGTCCGTCTCGTCTACGTTCACCTTGACCTGGATCACCGACAGGTCGGCGATCGTCATGAGCAGGCCGACCTCCTTGGAGAACGTGCCTGGAACCGCCACTTCGCCTTCTTCCACGGGGAGCCGGGTGATTCGGCCCGACATCGGCGCGACGATGTGCGACTTGGCCAGGTTCTGCCGCGCAGACGACACGGCCGCCCGCGACTGGTCCACCTGGTGCGTGGCGGAGTTCAGGTTTGCTTCGGCGATGTCGAAGGCTGTCTGCGCCTGCTCAGCTTGTTCCTGCGACACCAGGTTCGGGTTCTGCTGGTGCAGCTCCTTGGTGCGCCCGAGCGCCCGCTGCGACTGGTCGCGATTGGCCTTGGCCTGTAAGGCGAGGGCCTCCGCCGTCGCCAGGGCGGCCTGAGCCCGCTGCAACTCGGACTGGTAGAGCGTCGGGTCGATCTGCAGCAGGAACTGTCCCTTGGTCACGTAGTCGCCCTCGCGCACCGCGATCTGGGTGATGCGACCCTGGATGTCGGGGCTGATGTCGACCTTCTTCTTGGGCTGGATCTTGCCGCTCGACGTCACCGCGGCGACCAGGTCGCGGCGCCCCACCTTCGCGAACCGGACCTCGACGCCCCGTTCCCGCTTCGCGCTCGCGCTGACGAGAATGATGCCGACCAGCAACACCGCCCCGCCGACCCCGACCAGCACCTTGTTTCGCTTGGACATGTCGTGCGATTCCTCTCGTTAGCGCAACGGACGGCCGACGGCCGCCTCTAGCCCGGCCACCGCTTTATGGTAGCTGTAGACGGCGGCGACGTAGTCATACTCGGCCCGAAGCCCCGCCACCTGCGCATCCAGCAGCTCGAAGAAGGTTCCGGAGCCGACGCGGTAGCGCTCCGTCGCGAGTTGTAGCTGCTCTGCGGCGGCCGATCGGTTCGTGTCTTGGATCGCGATCGTGCGGTACGCCGTCGCCACGGTCAGGAACCCCTGGCTCACTTCAGTCTGCACCCCGAGCCCGCGTGCCCGCACCGATTCCTCGAGATTCTGATGATTCGCCCTCGCTTGCGACACCTGCAGGGGTTGCGAGAAGTTGAGCCAGATGGGCATCGTGACGGTCAGACGCGCCTGGAACGGTTGCTGCGTGAAGCTGAACGGGTAGAGGGCATTCTGGCTTCGCAGCGCCTGCTCGTTGGAGCTTCCCCAGACGTATACACTGCAGTCGTTGGCCGGGAGTGGGGGGGTGGCGCTAGCCCGGATCCGATTTTCGTCCTGGCACTGCAAGTACAGCGAGCCGTACTGGGCCTGCTGGCCGCGGATGATCGGATCGATGTTCGAGTATTTCTGCGTGAAGCCCGACCATTGGGCCGATACCGACAGCGACGGTCCGTAACTCGCAGCCGCGGCGCGGACCCCCCAGTTGGCCGCCCGCTCGCGCGCGCGCAGCGCCTGCAGTGCGGGGTTCTGGGCCTCCGCCATCGTGAGAAGTTCCTCGAGCTTCCACGGCGGGGCCTGGACCGGGAAGGTGTCCGTGAGCTGGATCGAATCGACGTTGAGCGGCGCCATGACCCCGAGCTGCTCGAACAGTCTGAGCTTCTCCACGCTCACCGCCGTCCGGGCCTGCAGCAGCGCCACCTCCGCCTGCCCCCGGGCCACCTGGGCCTGGCGCACGTCGATCAGCGTCGCCTGCCCGACGGCGTAGCGCGCCTGCGCTAGCGTCAGGAATTGCTCGTTGCGATTGAGCTGCTTGCGCGCCACTTCGGCGTTCTCTCTGGCTTGCAGCACGGTCAGATACTGCTGGGTGACCCCCGTGGCCAGGGTTGTCACTGCGCCCGCAATGTCCGCCTCGGTGGCGTTGTCCTGCGCTCGCTTGAGCCCAGGCTGCGTGAGCGTCGTGCCCGACAGGTCCCAGTTCAACCCGAGGCTATAGCTCGAAGACAGTGTGGCAACGCTCTGGGAGAAGTTTTGGGTCAGAAATCGCTGGGACCCGGGTCCGCTATAGCCGATGCCGCCCGAGGCGGTGAGCGTGGGTAGCACCAGAGTGGCGTAAGCGTTGCGCACGCCCCACGCTGCGGGCCCGCGATTGGCCAGGGTCTGGCGGTAGGCGGGGTTGTGCTCACGGGCAATGGCGATCGCATCGGCCAGCGACAAGGTGACGGGGACCGACTGCTGGGCTAGCATGAGGGCCGGGCAGGCGACGAGCCCGACGGTCATCAGTACATGTCTCATGTTCTTCCCTAGCGGAGAAAGGCGGGTTGTGAGGTCGAGCCCACCTACGCGCAAGGGCCACTTGGGGTTTCGTCGCCGGACACGTACGGGTTCGCCCGTAACAAACCTTGGGAAAGCTAACCGCCTGGCTCGCGGAGGGTCAATTCGCTCGGCGCTCCGCCACGACGTGCCGCATAGGGAGCTCGACCTTCCTAAGGCGACCTTCGCCGTCAAGCCAGAGATGGGCCGGACCCGCCGTGCCTCCGGTAATCGCGACGTGGCGCAGCGTGGTGGGGTCACGATTCAGGGTGGTGGGCTGGAAGCCGAGGTCCTGGACGGTGAGCAATTCGCGCCGCGGGCCGCGGGGGAGGATGGCGGTCAGGGTACCCGGAGCTGGTCGGGCCAGCCAGGCGGCGAACACGTACAACGCGAAGACGGAATCGTCGAGCACGACCATGTTGGGTGCGGCGGCGACTTCGCGGGCGCGCTCGCGGGCACGGCCGAGAAAGCGGAGCGTGAAACGGCCGCGCCCCGCCTGGCCGAGAATCCGGACCGGATCGCGGGGATCGCCGACGGCGTACTCCAGAGCGAGGGGGGTGGAGTCGGCGGCGAGTTCCAGGATTGGGGAAAGCACGATGCTGGGCTGGCCGGGACCGTAACGCGTGGTCGCCGCGAGGCTCCAGCCGCCGGCGGGGCGGCCCGCGAACAAGCGGAACTCCTCCCGCGCTATCTCGACCGAGTCTCGCCGCACGATAAAGGTGCCCTCGTCGAGCGGAGCTGGCGGGGCACCCTGAAAGGCGGTGAGAAGCAGCAGCAGGGCGCTCAGGCAGCGCCTCCCTCTTCCCGCGCGCCGTGGCCCAGAACTCGCGCGGCGACACGCTCATGAATCATCTTATAGAGGCGCTCGCCCTTGTCCCGCGAGGCGAACGACGGGAGGCCGAGCGAGCCGGGGCTGATCGCGGGAAGAGACGAGACCGAGGTGGTGCTGCGACGGAAGCGCGCGAGTCTGGGCGGGGAGGTGAGAAAGTCCTGGGCCAGGTCCATGCGCACGAGATGCGGCGCGAGGTAGAGCATGAGGGACGTGTCGAGCTCTCCGCCGTGAACCGGTCCGTCGACATCCACAAGCTGCCCGGCGAAATCGAGGGAGAAGACGTCCACAGTCAATACCCGCGCTCGGGTGGTGCGGAGCGTCGAGAGCGCCTCCTGATGCGGGTCGTGCCCGTGAGCGGTCAGAATGACGAATGTTTCCACACCACTCTGCTCCCAGGAGCCGAGCAGGTCGTTCATCCAGCGGTGCAGGGTCTTGCGGCGCACGGCCGCGTTCCCGGGGTAGGCGACCGTCGTAGCGGTGTTGACTCCGTACTCTACGGTCGGCGCCCGCAGAATCCCGAACTCGGCTGAGAGGTCGTCGGCAAGCCGCTCGACGATGAGGCTGTCGCAGCCCATGGGCAGGTGAGGGCCATGCTGCTCGCAGGTGCCGACGGGCACGAGGAGACGCGGGTCGCGCTCGAGGGCGTCGCGCACCGCATCAGGGAGGAGCAACTTCAGGTGCAGCGGCTGCGTCATATCCTGATCGGGTGCGGCATCGCCGCGGTGGCGGCGGGGGAATGGCTGCACGGCGCCGGCGGCGCCGCGCTCTGGGCTTGGACGGCGGGCGTCGCTGGGGCCGGAGCTGTGGCGGTCGCGGCATACGCGCTGTGGGGAGAGCGGCGGAGGAGACCGCGACTGCGCAACGCTGCGGCGGCCGCGGCCGCCGTCCTGAGCCTGTCGCTCGGCGCGGTCCTGGTGGCGGGCGCGCTGCGCGTGCGGCGCATCGAGTGCTGCTGGGCCGCCGAGCGCGAGCGGCTCGTGACCCGGGCCTCTGAGCGCCTCGATGCGACGCTGAGACGCGCCGTGACCGAGGCCCGGCGACTTGCGGAGCGCGGCGCGACGGCGGCGCTGCTGCCGGATGAAGAGCGATTCACGAGGCTCCAAGAGGCAGTCAGGGACGGGCCCGCCGGCCTCGAACGCGGCGTCGTGATCCTCGCGCCAAACGGCGATCCGCTGGCCTGGGCCGGTCGGCACCGCCTCGTGCCCACCAACGATACCGCCGAGCTGCGCGCTGACATCACCCCATTCTACGTCTCGCTGCACGCCCGGCGCCAGACACGGGGCGACGGGTCAGCGATCGGCACGGTGCTGCTCTACGCCGCGCCAGTCGCGCCAGACTCCGAAGAGGCACTCTCCGTCGCGTTCACCAGGTCCACCGGGGTCGCTCTGCGCTTCTACGCCCCCAGCATCGCGACGCACGACTCCGATGTCTTCGAGTTCTGTCCCGTCAAGTGCAACCGCACGGCGGCGAGGCTGTTCAGTGTGCGTCCGCAGCCACCCGAGCAGGGGGATGCCAAGCTGCGGACCCTGCGCGTGACCGCCCGCGTCGCCGCTGTGTTGCTCGTGACCGCGCTGCTCTTGCTCCTCTGCGCCGCACCGCCCGGCGCTTCGCGATGGTCTGTCCTGATAACCGGTGTCTGGGTCGTCGTCCGCGCCTCAGTCGGTCTTCCCGTCCCGTTCTCCTCGTACTTCTCGCCGGCCACCTTCTTCCGTCCCGTGCTGGAGGTCGCTCACGTGTCGGCCGGCAGTCTGGCAGCAGTCAGCGGCGTGCTGCTGCTCCTAGCTGCCGCTTTATGGCGCCGGGGCGGGGTAGGAGGGACGGGGAGGGGGGGGAGGGTGGGGCGCCCCCGCTGGTGGCAGCCCGGGGTCGCGATCGTGCTCTTAGTCGTAGCACCGTACCTCGTCCGCTACTTCGGCCGGGGCATTACCCCGCCTGCGGGGAGCGTCGGCTTCGGGCTGTGGCTCTCGTGGGAAGCGGCGCTCGCCCTGGTGAGCATGGCGCTGGTCGTGCTGGCCGCGGCCCTGGTGCGCGGACCTGCTGAACCCCGACGCGTGCCGTGGACGGTCCCCGCGGCCTGCGTGTGGGCCGTGATCGCGGGGGCGGCGGGACTATGGCTGTGGCAGCCGTACGGAGCATGGCCCGGGTGGTACACGTGGGTGTGGCTGCCAGCGCTCGCCGGGGTCATCGTGCCCGCCCCGCGGCGCTGGGCGCTGGCGGGAATCGCCACGGTCGCGGGCACTGCGGCGGCGCTCGTGACTTGGGAGGCTGGCGTGGAGGGCAGGATCTCGTTGGCGATGCGCGACGCGCAGCGGCTGGGCCACGAAGGCGACGCCGTCGCAGTAGCGAAACTTGAGCGATTCGGTCTGGAGCTCACCACCGGAGCCTCCCTGCTTCCCCCTCCGCGATCAGCGGGCGATCTCTACGCCCTGTGGCTGCGCTCCCCACTCGCGGAGGACGAGTACCCGGTCGTGCTCGGGCTGTGGTCGCGCACCGGACGGCGGCTGGCCGAGTTGCGGCTGGCGGCATTGGAGGGCCTCTCGCCGTCACTGCTCGCCGCCCTGGTCCGCTCGGCCGTGGACACCGCGGGGTTCCGGGTGGAGCGCTTGGAGCGCATCCCGGGGGTGCACTACGTTCTGGTGGCACGGCTTGCCTCCGGCAATCGGGTGACAGTTGGGGTCGGGCCGCGCTCGCGCGCGATGCTGCCCGATCGGGTTGCGCGGTTCCTGCGGGGGGAGCGGGTGGCTCAGCCGCCTTACACGATCCTGCTCTCGCTCCCGAATCCCTCGGGACCGCTGCCGCCGGCAGATCTGGAATGGTCACGGGTCGGCTGGGAGGCGCGAGGAGACCGAAGCGTGGAGCTCCCCGGCGGTGTGCGGCACGTACACGTACGCGTGGACCTGCGCGACCCCGTCGCCCTGCTCGTCCGGGGCGCTTTGGTGGTGCTCGTCGATGTGGCGCTGCTCGGGTCGGCTTGGCTGCTGCTCCTCTTTGTCTCGGCGGGTGAGTGGTCTCGCCCGCCCTCCCTGGCTGCCGCCTTCCGCTCGAGCTATCGGGTGCGCCTCAGCGCGGCGCTGGCCGCCTTCTTCGTGCTTCCGATGCTCGCCTTCGCGGCATGGAGCTACGCCCGCCTCCGCGAGGACGCGCGCCAAGACGGCGATCTGCTGATTCGCCAGACACTGCGCGACGCCGCCGCGACCGCGGGGCAGATGAACCTCGAGCGACCGACGCTGCTGGACAGTGCGATCATGGACCTGGGCCAACAGCTCGACGCGGATCTGTGGCTGTACCGCGCGGGGCGCTTGGCTGGCACTAGCGCGCCGGTCCTAGACGAGCTCGGGCTCGTCGATCCGTTTCTCGCGCCGCCGGTGTTCGAGCGGCTCGCCTTCGAGGACGAGCTCGAGGCCACAGCTAATGACCGCACGGCGGGCCGGCCGATCCGTGTGGGCTACAAAGTCGTGCGGGCCGGCCCGCCCGACCGACTAGGGGTCCTCGCCGCGCCACAACTGCTCGACGACGAGCGTGTGCGGCAACAGGAGGAGGACCTGGCGCTGGCGCTGATGCTGACCACCGCGGCGGGCTTGCTCGCCGCGGTGACCCTGGCGGGTCTCGCGGCGCGGACCTTGGCGCGGCCTGTCGCGGCGCTGCGAGAGGCCGCCCTCGCCGTGGGGCGCGGCGCGGCCCTACCCCCCTTTCCCCCCGGCGCACCTCGGGAGTTCGAGCCGGTGCTCAGCGCATTCGAACGGATGGCGGCCGACGTGCGCCGCAGTCAAGCGGCACTCGAGGAAGCGCGGCAGCGGACGGCCCAAGTGCTGGCGAACGTGGCGACCGGAGTGATGGCCGTCGACCCCGAGCTGCGGGTCACGATGGCGAACCCGCGGGCCGAGGAGCTGCTGGGCAGCAGTCTCGAGCCGGGCGACATCTTGACGCGCGCCACGAACGTGGTGTGGGCACCGGTCTGGGAAGCCGTCCAGGCCTTCGCGGCAGCGCCCGCGCGGCCGCCGGAGATCGTCGACCGGGAGTTCGAGATTGCGGGGCGCCAAATCCGCGTGCAGCTCGCGTCGCTGGGACCGAGCCCCGACGGCTGCGTCGTCGCGCTGGACGACGCGACGGCGCTGACGCGGGCGGCACGGGTCCTCGCCTGGGGGGAGATGGCGCGACAAGTCGCTCATGAGATCAAGAACCCGCTCACCCCGATCCGACTCGGCATCCAACACCTGCAGCGTGCCCGCGAGGTGCGCGGGGGGGGGG
>DASQAH010000369.1:0-5837 GCA_035635835.1 Gemmatimonadales bacterium | reverse complement strand
CAGCGGCTGTTGCGACACGCCCGTCACCCAGTTGAGCCGGTGGGTCTGGTTGATGTAGGCCGCGAGCACCTGCGCTTCTGACAGACGGCCGTTAACCGCGCCTGAGAAGATCAGGGTATGGTTGCCGAGCATGTCCGACAGCGAAATAGCCGTCCCACCGAAGAAGCCGCGGCCGAAGTTGTCGCGTTGGTAACCGAGTGTCGGTCGGGCGACGTAATCCGCCGAGAAACGGACCTTGTAAGGCTTGAAGGTGAACTCGGTTGTGTCCGGGAGCGCGGTCGTCGAGTCGACCAGATCGCGCACCGACACCGGGCCGGTGGCGGTCTCGGTGGCTGCCGGGGCCGCCGACGGGCGGAACCCTCCGGGGCCGCGGTACACCGAGGTCGCGTCCGGTGCCCCCTGCACAGGCGGCGTGGCTCCTCCCACCACCCCTGCCGCCGCTCCCGCCCCAGTCCGAATGGTGTCGCGTCGGGCCGCAAGGAGGGACACCACTGGCGGGGCGGGCCCGTCGGGGAACGGCCGCCGCTTCAGGGAGCGTGGGTTGTCCACCGCGTAGACGTTGAAATTGCCGTCCTCGTAGTACACGAAGGCAAGTCGGTCCGCTTGCCGCGCCCATGACAGCAGCGGCGAGAGCTGCATGATGCCAGCAGCGCCCGTGTACAGGTCCGTCAGTTGGTAGACGTTGCCGTCCGTGAAGTCGTACAGGAAGATGTTGTTGATGCCCGTGCGATCCGACACGAACGCGAGGGACCGTCCGTCCGGCGCCCATTCCGGATTGATGTTTTTCCCCTGACTCATGTGCCCCAGCGTTTCGATCACGCCGCTCTCGAGGTGGTAGAGCGCGAGGCGCAGATTCCCGATCTGCAGGGTGCTGAAGTTGGTTTGGGGACCGCGGTCGGTGGCGAAGGCGATCGTTTTGCCGTCGGGCGACCACGTGGGCTGCAAGTCCGCATACTTGTCGTTCGTGAGCCGCCGCAGGCCCGTGCCGTCGGCGTTGATGATGAAGAGGTCCGACAGGCCGCCGTCGTAGCCGGTGAAGACGAGCTGCTGGCCGTCGGGAGACCACGCGGGCGTCGTCAAGCCGTTCAGCGGCACTAGGATGCGCCGCACTTCGCGGTCCCGTTTGACGTCCAGGATCACCAGGTCGTCACGGTCCTTGTGCTTCACCGCGATGGCGAAGTAGCGGCCGTCGGGGGAGAAGCTGCCCGCGGAGGTGATGAACCGCAGGCTCTCGTAGTTGCTCGACAGCGTGGACTGCACGAGCCGCCGCTTGACTCGGCCGGTCTCGGCGTCGGCAAGATAGAGGTCGAAGAAGAAGTTGTTCTTCTCGCTGATGTAGGCGATGTCCCTCCCGTCGGGTGTGAGGGCGGGGGCCACGTGCACCGTGCCCTGGGAGCGCTTCTCCGTCAGCAGGGGCTGCGAGATCCGCCGGGCGCGGTAATGCTCGCCCAGCTGCGGCAGGAAGGTAGTCTGCACCGCGTCCCGCCATTCGTCAGACAGCTGGTCCAACGTCAGGCCGAGGGCTCGTTTGAACGCGCCCTCGACGCCCGCCGTCACCGACGCCTGCAGAATCTCGCCGATCGCCTCGTCACCCCATTTCTCACCGATGTAGGCCCAGAGCGCCTGCCCGAAGCGATAGGGGAAGATGCGCGGGTCGTAGGTGAGCTGCTGAATGGTCGGGAGGTGACCTTCGAGCGAGGCATCGCGCAGCCACATCGCCGTCTCGGGGTCGAGGGCGGGCCGAGAGAAGTAGGCGGCCATGCCCTCCATGAACCAGCCGGGCGGGTTCACCGTCACCAACGTCTGCATGCCGCCCCCGATGCGCCCGCGGCTGAACACGTCGAACTGGAACTGGTGCACCATCTCGTGCTGGATGACCTCTTCCAGGTCGGAATATGCTCCGGTGAAGGGGAGCACCATCCGGTGCTTGAAGAACTCCGTTTCCCCACCAACCGCCTCGCTCAAGTCCTCCGACACGACGTTCGTCTGCTGGAACTCGGACGCGGAGGCATACAGGATGATCGCCTTGCGGCCCTGGAATTGATGGTGCAGCACGCGGGACAGCCGCGCGTAGGAGCGCTCCGCGAGGCGGGCGGCGTCGAGCGCCGCCGCCCGCTCGCGGTCGTAGTAGTAGACTTCGAAGTGCTCGGTTTGGATGATCTTGAAGTCGAAGGTCCGGTACTGGACCTTGTTCTGCCCGAAGTACTGCGCGGCGGCCGGGAGGGGGATCAAACCCCCGGCGAGCAGCGCCAACCACACGAACCCTCGCATCGCGCTCATCCTTTCGGCTCCGCGTCGCCCGCGATGACCACCGGCGCGTCCGCCCAGAGCCGCTCAAGCTGGTAGAACTCCCGCAGCTCCGGATGGAACACGTGCACCACGAAATCCACGTAATCCAACAACACCCACCGTCCCTGCGCCAGGCCCTCGACATGGTGGGGCCGGACGCCTCGGGGATTCAGGGCCTCGAGCAGGTGTTCGGCCATTCCCCGCACGTGCGTGTCCGATGTCCCGGACACGATGATGAAGTAGTCGGTCGCCCCCGACAGACCGCGCAGGTCCAGCACCAGCGCATCGACCGCCTTGCGATCGGCGAGCACCTCAAGCGCGAGTCGCCACGGCGCGGAGTCGGGCGGGGGCGGGGGCCGGCGTCCAACGCGCGTACGTGCCCTGCCGCTATTCATAGGCCCCGCTCACTGCTTTGTTCCGTCAGGGCGGGTTACTCCTTGACGACCGTCACCGTGATTTCGGGGCGCACGTCGGGGTGCAGCTTGATTCCCACGCGAAACTCGCCGAGGGCGCGGATCGGCTCGGGGAGGTCGACCTGACGCTTCTCCACGTGGATCCCGCGCTCCTCAAGCTGGCGCTGGATGTCGCTGGAGGTGACCGAGCCGTACAACTTGTCCTCTTCACCGACTTTCACGAGGAACGTGAGCTGCACAGCGGCGATTTGGCCGGCCTCGCCCTCGGCCGCGGCCTTCTCGGCGGCGCGCTGCTTGGCGATGCGCTCGGCCTCGTAGGTGATTTTCTGCTTGTTGGCCGTGGTGGCGCGGTAGGCGAGCCCCTTCGGCAGCAAGTAGTTGCGCGCGTAGCCGTCCTTCACGTTGACGACCTCGCCAGCCTTGCCGACGTGTTGCACGTCCTCCCGCAGAATGATCTCCATCTTCACCCTCTCGTGTGCGGCGACCGGCCAGCGAGCCGGTGCCGGAATTGCAGCCAGGTATCCGTCACCCCCAACGTACATAGCCCGGGGAGCAGGACGAGCAGCGGAACTACCAACGCGACGGCCGCAACGGCGCTGACTACCAACGCTATCGCGGAAACACCCGTCGTCGCGGCGAAGGCGGTCACGACCGCCGCGCCGCGTAACAAGTACAAGGCGGCGAGGACGACGGACACGTTGAGCGCCGCCCCCCTTAACCCCGCCAGCGCGGGCAGCACCCACACCATCAACGCGCCGACGACAGCCCAGATCCAGTGATCGCCGAATCGAAACTCACGAAACGGCCGCAACGGCTCCCCCAACGGCCGCCGCGCCAGCCGGACATGCAGCTGCCAGGCTAGGGCGAGGCCGGCGAGGGTCTCGAGCCACAGCATCGCCGGCAGGGTCGCGCTCTCGACCCGGACGACTGGATCCACTAAAGTCACGGCCTGGTGCAGTCGCTCCACCACCATCCACGCGGCGCGACCCGCTTCCCGAGTGGCTTCCCACTGCAGCACGGCGACCGGCAGGCCTCCCCACACTAACCAGGATAGCCCCACAACCGCGGCCGTCGCCCAGAGCGTTGCGCGCAGCCCCATCCTCAGAAAAGAGGCCGGCTGGAGCAGGGCGATGCTCACAAAGGAAACGCTGACCAGCACGATGTAAGCACTGACGACACCGTCGAGCTGGCTATGTGAGGCGGGGGACAGGATGCCAAGTGCCCCGAGCAGCAATGCGACCACAACGAGCACCCAGTCCCGGGCGCTAGACGGCCCCGCCGCCAGGAGCAGCCCCGCGAACGGGAGTCCCACGAAGGCCACGTTGCCCGACGAGAACACCACGAAGGCGACGACGCCAAGCGCGAGACGCCACACGCCGCCGGGTCGGGCCATGCTAGGCAGTGTGACCCTTGATGTATGGAATAAGCGCCAGTTGGCGCGCCCGCTTGATCGCCGTGGCCAGCTGGCGCTGGTGCCGGGAGCACATGCCCGAGAGCCGGCTCGGCAGGATCTTGCCGCGCTCGGTCAGGAACCGACCCAGGGTGCGGTCATCCTTGTAGTCGAGCACTCGCACGCCCGACTCGCACACCGGGCACGTCTTCGCGGGTCGTCTCACGCTTCGTCCTCCTCGATTTCGTCCACGACTTCAGCGGCGATGACCGCCGCAGCCGGCTCCGGCTTGGCGGGCAAGCCCTCGGAGACGACCACGAGGAACCGCAGCACACCCTCGTCGAGTTTCACGGCGCGCTCGTACTCGGGCAGCAGGTCGCCGGCGGCCTCGAACTGGGCAACGACATAGTAGCCGCTCTCCTTCTTCTTGATGGGGTAAGCCAGGGAGCGCTTGCCCCAATGGGCGACGTTGGTGATCGTGCCCTTGCCGCCCGCCGTTAGGAGAGCGTGGAACTTCTCGAGCTTTTCGGTGATGGCCGGCTCTTCGAGGGCACTGTCAAAAATGTAGACCGTCTCATAGCGACGAGTCATGACACCTCCCTTTGGACATGAGCGACCCGGCACTGGTGCGGCGCCGAGTAGGGGATTTGGGAGGCAGGAAGATAGGCGGTGCGGCGCATGGCCGGTAGGGCAGCGGGATGGGACCCTCCTGCGTACTTACGTCAACATGGGGGGGGTCAACATGCGTCTCGTCATACCTATCATGCTGCTCCTGGTGGCTGCGCCCGTCGCGGCCCAGGATTCAGCCTTTCGCGCTCTGCAGGACCGCGGGAAGATGGCAATGGGCGTAGACCAGTACACCAGCCTGCACCGCTTCGACTCACTGCCGGATGGGGGCCGGATCGTCCTGGTACGAGATTCAACCGACGCCGCCGGCATCGCCGCGATCCGCTCCCATCTGCGGGACATCCGCCGGGCGTTCGCTGGTGGCGAGTTCGCCGTTCCCGGATTCGTGCACGGGCGCGAGGTGCCCGGCACGAGCGTCATGGCGGTCAGGAAGGGCGCGATCCGCTACGTGTTCCACCCGCTGCCCGGCGGGGGCGAAGTGCGCATCGTTACGCGGGACTCGGCAGCGGTGCGCGCCGTGCATGAATTCCTGGCTTTTCAGCGGACCGAGCATCGCGTGGGCGGGAACGCCCCGCATCAGCACTAGCGGTGCAACTGAGGGCTGGCGGCTGATCGCCGACGGCTTGCGCTCAGACGTTGAACCGGAACAGTAGAATGTCTCCGTCTTTCACTACGTAGTCGCGCCCTTCACTCCGGACGAGCCCCTGCTCCCGAGCGGCCTTGTAGGTGCTCGCCTTTACGAAATCGTCGTAACCGACCGTCTCGGCCCGGATGAAGCCACGCTGGAAGTCCGAGTGGATCTCCCCCGCCGCCGCGAAGGCGGTGCCACCCCGGTGCATCGTCCAGGCGCGCACCTCGTTCTCGCCAACCGTGAAGAACGTCTGCAGGCCCAGCAGGCGGTAGCCCGCGTGAATCAAGCGGTCGAGCCCGGGCTCCGTGACCCCTACGCCAGCGAGAAACTCCTGCCGGTCCTCGCCTGAAAGGTCGGCCAGTTCGGCCTCGAGCTTGGCGGAAAACGGCACGATCTCGGCCTCCTCATGGTGGGTCTGCACGGCCTTCCGGAGGGCCTCCAGCCACTTCCCGCCACCCGTCGCCAGGTCCTCTTCGTTCACGTTCGC
>DASQAH010000368.1:0-2866 GCA_035635835.1 Gemmatimonadales bacterium | reverse complement strand
ACCACCATTGGCACCACGGCGTAGACCTCTCGACCAATGCGGTAAGTCGTTGCTGCATAACCGCGCCACCGTAGCTCAGTGGTAGAGCTCTCGATTCGTAATCGAGCGGTCGTCGGTTCAAATCCGACCGGTGGCTCTGCGTTTTCCGCGCCGTTTGCTCGATTTTCTCGGACCTCTTTTCCAGCGTCGGCTCGTGTAGCACTTCCGTGGCAACCCTCCGGGCGTCCAGCCCCGACGATACCTCCCAGGACGAGTCCGGGGGCGGCATCAGGAGGCCGGCTGCGACTGCCAGAGCCTGCTCTTCCGCGCGCCGGTCGTGCCCTCAACACTGCAACCCTCGCTTCCTAAAGCCTATTCGCGATCATCCATACCGCGCCGCGCGGCTTGAGCGTCAGCAGCGATCGCATGCCCGGCAGGCCGGAACGGGTCGGAACGAGAAGCCACCGGCGCCCGATGGCGGCGACGGCGAGCACGAGCACCTGTCGGGCAAAATGCTCTCCAATACAGGAGCGTGGCCCGGCCCCGAACGGAAACCAGGCGAACCGGGGCCGCTCGGGAGCCGCGGCAGCCCAGCGCTCCGGGAGGAACTCGTCGGGCTGGTCAAACCATCGCGCGTCGCGTTGAGTGACGAATGGACTTAGGAACACGGGCGCTCCCTGAGGCAGCACGACCGGGCCTAGGTCAACGTCGCGAACCGGCCGTCGCCCGATTCGGCTGATCGGCGGGTACAGTCGCAAGACCTCGCGAATCACCATGTCGGTGTAGAGAAGGCGGGGGACGTCCGCTGGCTCCGGCGGGCGGTCGCTGGGGAGGGCGGCGAGCTCGGTGTGCAGGCGCTGCGCCGCATCGGGATGAGCAGCCAGCAAGAGCCAGGTCCAGGACAGCGCCGCAGCCGTAGTGTCGTGACCGGCGAGAAAGATCGTCATCACCTCGTCCCGCACGAGCTGGGGAGACATCGCCGCCCCCTCCGTCGTTGCCCGGAGCAGCGCGTCGAGAAGGGGCGCGCCGGGCCCTCCCTCCGCCACCCGTCGGGCGATGACCCGCTCCACGATCTCGATCGCCTCGCGCATTCGTCCGACGACCGGCAGGCGAAGCCGCTCGAGGGCGCGGCCGCCCGGAAGGGTGAGGAGCGGGGCCCACCGCGCCAGGCGCCGCAGCGCACTTAGGAGCTCGGGCACCTCGTCCTCGATATCGGCACCGAGAAGGGCGCGGGCGACGATGCGCATGGCGATCGCATCCATCTCGGTGTCGAGCCGTACCCGGGAGCCGTCCTTCCAACCCGAGGTGATCAACTCCACGAGGGGCGCCACCCCACTCGCGTAGCTTTGCAGCCGCTCGCGGGTGAACACCGGCTGAATGCGCCGCCGCTGAACGTGGTGCAATTCCCGTTCACTGGTGAGTAGCCCGTCGCCCAGAAGCCGGCGGGCGCGCTGCATCAGTCGGCCCTTCACGAACAGTTCGGCGTGGTCCACCAGCACGCGGCGCACCAGGTCGGGGTGGGCTAGCAAGAACGCTTCCCGGCGACCAAGGCGAAACCGGGCCACGTCCCCCTGTTCTCGCGCGATTCGCCGCAGAAAACCGGGCGCGTTCCAGCGGAACGCGAGAAAGTGTCCGATCAAGGGCCAGCCGCGCGGGACCAGTCGAGCCCACATACTGGCCTGTGCTGACCGGGAGCCCCGATCCAGCGGCGGCGGTGATGACGACTGAGGATTCACTGCGCCACGCGCACGGGGACGAGGCTCGTGGCCTTAGTCCCGTTGCCGAGCTGGCCGAAGTCATTGTCGCCCCAGCAGTACGCTGCGCCCGCGGTCGTGACGTCGCAGGTGTGACTGCCTCCGGCGCTCACCCTCGCGAAAGTGAGCGGTTTGGGCTCGGTGGCCCCACCGCCGCAACCGAGCACCGCACCCCACACACTAAGCGCCATCTCCGGGGCAAGTAAACGCCACCAGTGGCGCCGTGTCCTTCGGCCCATGAGTCCCCTGTCCCGATCCCTTTCCCTCATGGTTTCGCCATAGATGTCGCCAGCGGGCCCTTTGGCGACAGCGAAGGCTCTGACGGCGAGCGCGAAGCAGGACCAGATGAGTTTCATAGGATTACCTCCCGCGGAGAGAGTAGCGCGTCGGTCTCAAGCGGGTTTCAAGAGCGGCACTCCACTCCAGCGGGCTGAGCAAGATGCTCGGCGTCCTGAAGATGCACGAGCACATCGAAGTGCACGTGGACCTCGTATTCACGGCGTATCCAGCCGGGTTGCGTGTAGCGCGGGAGCGCGGCAGCTTGCGGCATGCACCCGCTCCTCCTTACCGCGGCCCTGCTCGCCCGGTTCTCTGTCCCGGCCACCGACAGCAGCTCCCTCTACCGCATCCTGCTGCTGCGCGCGGCCCCCGGCCGGCTCCTCGAGGTGATCGATCTCTACAAACGCCAGTTGCCGGTCTACGACCGCGCCGGGGAGTCGCGGCCGTTTCTGCTGCGTCATAGCCAGGGCGACCAGTGGGACCTGCTCCTGCTGGTCCCGATGGAGAGCTTCACTGCCTACTATGCGCCCGACCGCGCCGCGCGGCGGCACCACGCGGCAGAACAGAGTGGCATGCCGGACTCGGCGTTCGAGGCGGAGGTGGCGAGCCGGACCGCGTGGCGCGAGGACGTGTTCCTCGCCGGCCCGCCGCCGGCGCGGGTGGCGGCGGCGCTGGGCGCCGGGGAGTTCTACCACATCGAGATGCACCTCGCTCTCCCCGGCCGTCGGGCTGACCTCCGGCGGGAGCGCGAGATGGAGAACGCCTTCGAGGCGGCGTTGGGCCGGCCCCAAGATCTGATCTTCACCCGGGTGGCCGGCGCGGCGTGGGACGTCGTCACGATCGGCACGTACCGG
>DASQAH010000367.1:0-5165 GCA_035635835.1 Gemmatimonadales bacterium | reverse complement strand
GCAGTTCAGCTGGCTCACGGCGTTGTTCGGCGGGTTTCAGGCGGCTCGCTACTGGCACTTCTGGGTGGTCTGGATCTTTATCGCATTCACGGTGGTCCACGTGCTGCTCGTGTTCCTCGTGGACCCGCACTCGCTGCGCGCTATGATCACCGGGTGGTACCGCGGCCGATTCCCCAGTCATGACTGAATCCGAGCCGACGCCTGAGAGGCTGCAGACGCCAGGGGTTGACCGCCGTGGGTTCCTGCGTCTTGCGGCCGGCGCCGGCCCTGCCGCGCTCGCGGCGGCGTGCGGCTGGGACGGGGGCAACGCCCTGCGACCTCGCCTGCTCGACGTCGGTCGGATCAACGATTGGGTGAGCGAGCACATCCTGTATTCCCCGACCCGCCTGGCGGAGACGTACGCGCCGGCCGATCGCAGCGCGGCGCTGCCCAGCTACTTCATCTCGGGCATCACGCCGACGCTGCGGGATCCCGCCGCCTGGCGACTGCGCGTGGACGGCATGGTGCGGCGGCCGCTCGAGCTTTCGCTCGCCGAGCTGCAGCAGATGCCGCGCCTCTCCTACACCGTCAAGCACCACTGCGTTGAGGGCTGGTCGGCGATCGCGAGCTGGCAGGGGGTACCGCTGGCGGCGATGGTGGAACGCTGCCGGCCGCTCGAAGCGGCGCGCTACATCAATTTCGTCTCCTTCGACGCGGGCTATTCGAACGGCTGGGATCTCGCCAGCGCCCTGCACCCTCAGACGATCCTCGCGTTCGGAATGAATGACAACCCGCTGCCGCCCGCGCACGGCGCGCCGCTGCGACTGTACTCACCCACCAAACTCGGCTACAAGCTCACGAAGTATCTCGTGTCGCTGACGTTCACGGACCGGCGGCCGGGCGGCTACTGGGAAGATCAAGGGTACCCATGGTTCGGCGGGCTGTAGCGCTGGCGCTGCTCGTGGCGGCGTGCCGTCACAACCGCCCGATGGCCGACAAGGTCGAGGTCCAGCACATGGACTCGACGGTGCTGACCAACAGTGCGCGTATGGACAGTATGCTGGACACGATGCCGGGCGGAGCGATGGTGAAAGGCAACGACTCGGCGGCCCACAGACTGCTCAAGAAGAAGATGTAACGGGGAGGGGGGCTCATGGCCACCCGGCACACGATCGTATGAGCGAACGAATGGACGCCGCGAAGGCCTACGAGAAGGCGCTGTTCGCAGGCGATCGGCCGGGGGTCAGCCGCCACTTCACCGACGACATCATCTACTGGGTGGCCGGGGGGCCGCGGATCGGCGGGGAGTGGAAAGGCCGGGAGCGCGTGCTTGACGCCCTCTGGAACCGCGAGCCCGGACTCGGCGCGGCGGACTGGGGCTACAAGGACGTGTGGCGCGACTGGTATGAGGCCGACGACCGCGTGATTGTCGAGATCCGGGAGCAGAGCTGGCTGAAGAGTGACCCGAAGGACGTGATGGATCAGCGCACGTGCGTCGTGCTCAGGTTCCGCGGCGACCGGATCTGCGAGATGCGCGACTACACCGACTCGCACCTCTACGAAGAGTTCCGCAAGCGGCACGAGAAGGATCTGCCGAAGTTTGCGAAGCCAGTGTAGGACGGAGTGCTAGATGCGGTCCAGCTTCCCATTCCGCCGACGCGCCAGCCAGTAGAGCGGCAGCCCGAACAGCAGCGTCGCGCCGCTCCACGCCCACGCTTCCCCGATCGAACGCATCCGTGCCAGCCACCCCCAGCCCGACTGCCCCGCCACGCCGCCGATGTCGGCGAACATGGAGTCGAGCGAGAGGATCGTGGCGCGCTGCGCCGACGGGATGTGGTCGTTCAAGTAGGCTTGCTTGACGGGGGTGGCGAGGCCGAGCGCCATGCCGTAGACGAGGTAAAGCGCGACCACCACGTAGAAGTTCGTGAGCAACCCGCACGCCACCACCACGGCCGCCTGGACGATCACTGAGGTCATCAGAATCCCGGTGCGCGTGCGGATCACGCGCGAGATCGGTCCCACGAGCGCGTTGCCGGCGATCAGGCTGAGCCCCACGAGCGAGCTGATGACCCCGTCGACCCACACCGCGTCCCGCCCCAGCAGATCGAGGAAGTAGCGCTGCCAGCTGTAGAAGCCAAAGATCATGAAGCTCATCGAGACGAGCGAGGCCAGCATCACCGGCCGGACGACCGGGTGGTGCAATCCGTAGTCCATCCCCTCCACGAACACGCGGCGCAGCTCCGCCGGCACGCGCCGCAGCTCGAGCGCGCGCGGCGTGAAGCCGACCTCCCGCATCCCGAACCAGGCGAGCAGGAACAGCGGCACCACCACCGCGGCCCGCACGAGGTAGGGGATGTACAGGTGGATCTGCCCGAGCAGCCCGCCACCGATGGTGCCCACTAGCATGGCGGCGCCGAACACCATCTGGCTCCGGGCGAAAATCGGCTCGAGCGGGCCAGGATAGCTCGTTGCCTTGAGCGCATCCACGAGCCAGGCGTCCACTGCTCCGGTATAGAACGTGTACCCGAGGCCGAGGAACACCGAGATCACCGCGAACGCCCAGAAGCCCCAGCCGCGCCAGGCGGCCGTCACGTACAACAGCGTCGTCACGAACAGGGTGGCGAGGCAGAGCAATAAAGACACGCGCCGGCCCACGGTGTCGGCGACGACGCCGGTGGGGATCTCGAACACCATCGAGCCGGCGGTGAACGCCGCATTGGTGAGCATCACGTGGAAGATGTCGAGCCCGGCATGGAGCTTGAACAGCGTGTCGATGCCCCAGATCAGGGACATCGCGAGGTTGAAGAGCCCGGTGATGAGGTAATAGGTACGGATGAGCCGCGCGGAGGGTGGGGGAGGGGAGGCAGCGGGGCCGCTCACGGCACGTGCTGCTCCAGCCACTCCCGCGCGATGGTTCGGATATCGCGGTGCTCGACGTCCGCGAGCGCGTTAAGACGCCGCATCTCAGCGTCGGAGATCTTGCCGCGCAGCTCCTCGAGCGCCGCCTCGACCGCCGGGTGGCGACGCAGCATCTCGTCCCGCACGACCAGCGCCGCCTCGTACGGCGGGAAATAGCCACGATCGTCCTCCAGCTGCACGAGGTGCAACGCTGCGATCTGGCCGTCCGTCGAGTTCCCGGCGATCAGGTCCACCTTGCCATCGGCGAGCGCCCGATACGTGAGGCCGAGATCCATCGCGGTCGGCGGCGCGGAGAAGCGCAGCCCGTAGACCCGCGACAGCCCGGCGAACCCGTCGGCGCGCTCCAGGAACTCGTAGCCGAACCCGGCCTTCCAGTGCGGCGCGACCTGCGCTACGTCCGAGATGCGCCGCAACCCATCCCGCGTGGCGGCGTCGCGACGCACGAGAATCGCGAACGTGTTGTTGAACCCGAACGGCGCGAGCCACCGCAGGCCGAACCGCGCACCGTACTCCCGTGCCACGATCCGGCTCACGCTGTCGCGGTCGGCGAGCGGCGGATGCTTCAGCACCGCGGTGAACGCCGTGCCGGAGTACTCGGGATAGAGGTCGATCTGGCCGGCGAGGATCGCTTGGTGGCACACGAACGTGCCGCCCAGATGCAGCTTGCGGTCCACCACGAGGTGCGCCCGCCGCTCGATCTGCTGTGCTGCGATCTCGGCCAGCAGATCGGACTCCGTGAAGTTCTTCGCCCCGACCACGATCCGGTCGTGTTTCGTGCACCCGTGCGCTGTACTGAGCAGGGCGAGCAAGCACCGGCCAACCGTCCGCGTGTCCGACCGTCCGACTACCGGCGCCATTGCAACCTCCGCTCCACCAGCCCCAGCGCCCCGTCCGCGGCGAGTGCCATCAGGGCCGCGGGAATCGCCCCGGCAAGAATCAGTGTGTCGTCGACCACCGCAACCCCGCGGAAGATGTAGACGCCGAGCCCGCCGGCGCCGATCGCTGCCCCGATCGTCGCCACGCCCACACTCACGACCGTGGCGACGCGGATCCCCGCCAGGATCACGCTCGCAGCCAGCGGCAGCTCCACGAGCCGCAGCAGCTCACCATCCGTCATCCCCATCCCCCGGCCCGCCTCACGCACCGCCGGGTCCACTCCGGCGACGCCGGTGTAGGTGTTGCGTACGATGGGAAGCAGAGCGTAGACCACGAGCGCGCTGACCGCCGTCCAGAAACCGATCCCGAGGATCGGGATGAGGATTCCGAAGAGGGCGAGACTCGGGACCGTCTGGAAGATGTTGGCGAGCCCCAGCACGGGGCTGCGCCAGGCGGGGCGGCGGGTGAGGAGTATCCCGAGCGGCACCCCGACGACTGCGGCGGCGCCCGTGGAGAGCGCGACGAGATAGAGGTGCTGCCAGATCAGCCCCAGCGCCTCGCGGGAGTTATTCGCGTAGAACGAGAAGAGGCTCAGACGGGGTCAGCCGCGCGCATGAACGCGACCGCCTCAGGGTGGTCCGCCGTTGCGAACTCTTGCGGTGTGCCGAGGAACACCAGGCGCCCGCCGTGCATCAGACCAATCCGCGTCCCCAAGAGCAACCCCTCCCGCACGTCGTGCGTCACGAACACCATTCCCTTGCCGAGTCGACCTTCGAGGCCGCGAAACTCCCGCTGCAGCTCGACCCGGCTGATGGGATCGAGTGCGCCGAACGGCTCATCGAGCAAGAGCAACGGAGGGTCCGCGGCGAGGGCCCGGGCGACGCCCACGCGCTGGCGTTGACCCCCGGACAGCTGGTGCGGGTAGCGCCCGATGAAGGTGTCGGCATCGAGCCCCACGAGACCCAGGAGGTCCCGCACGCGCGCCGCGATGCGCGCGGCCGACCACCCCTCGAGTCGCGGCACCAGCGCGATGTTCTCCCCCACCGTGAAGTGGGGGAACAGCCCGACCTCCTGGATCACGTAGCCGATGCGGCGTCGCCATCGGGTGGGCTCGACAGCGGCAGCCCGCTCCCCCGCGATCAGCACGTCGCCCGCCGTGGGCTCGAGCAGCCGGTTGATGAGCTTCAGCGTGGTGGTCTTTCCCGACCCGCTGCGGCCGAGCAGGACGAGCGTCTCGCCGGCCCCGACGCTGAACGACACGTCCTGCACCAGCTGCCGCTCGATTCCCGTTTCGTGGTTCCCCCCCCACCCCCCCCCGTCTCCAGGCAGTCGGAAGCCAAGCCCTCGCACCTCGAGGACCGCCTTCATGCGGCGCCTGCCAGGACCATCAG
>DASQAH010000366.1:0-13747 GCA_035635835.1 Gemmatimonadales bacterium | reverse complement strand
TGAGGGCGCTCACCACCGCCTCGATCCGCGTCACCGCCGTGCACAACCATATGGTAGGCGAATCCCCGCGCGTCTTCTTCGTGCATTTCTGGGGTGAGGGAGACCCGGTGGTACTCGCGCAGGAATTGAGAAAGGCCCTGGACGCCGCTCGGTAGCAATCGGCAAACGGGAAATGGGAAACGGGGGACGCCGAGGCAACCCGTTTCCCCTTTCCCGTTTCCCGAGTATCGTTATCGCCGCCTTCTACCGGGAAGCGGCATGCTCACCGTCCTCGCCCTCGTCACCGTTGTGTCGTTCCAGGCTCCCATTCGCGGTTTCCCGACGTCACAAACCGCCGACCAGGTGCGCCGCGAGCAGCTCGCCCGCGCCGTGCCCTCGCGCGACACGCTGCGCGCGCAGATGCGGCTGTTGGCCGCGGTGCCCCACGAAGCCGGCACCGAGCGCTCGCGCCACGTTGCCGAGCTGATTCTCGCGCGGTTCCGGTCCTTCGGGCTGGACGCGAAAATCGAGCAGTTCGAGGCGCTGATGCCGCGGCCGGTGAGCCGCACCCTCGAGCTACTGGCTCCGGAGCGCTTCACCGCGACCCTCGAGGAGCCGACGGTGGCCGAGGATCCCACCTCCGGCCAGAAAGCCCAGCAGCTCCCGACCTTTAACGCTTATTCTCCCGACGGCGACGTCAGTGGCGAGCTGGTCTACGTGAATTACGGCGTGCCAGCAGACTACCGGGTGCTGGACAGTCTGGGGATCAGCGTGCGGGGCAAGATCGTCATCGCGCGCTACGGGCAGTCCTGGCGGGGGATCAAGCCGAAAGTGGCGGCGGAGCATGGCGCGCTCGGTTGCCTGATCTACTCGGACCCGCGCGACGACGGGTATTTCGTTGGCGATGTCTATCCCAAGGGGTCAATGCGGCCCTGGCAGGGCGTGCAGCGAGGCAGCGTGATGGACATGCCCACCTATCCCGGTGACCCACTTTCTCCGGGCTGGGGGGCCGTGCCCGGAGCCAGGCGGCTCACCCTCAGCGAGGCGAAGACGATCGAGCCGATCCCCGTGCTGCCGCTCTCTTACAGCGACGCGCTGCCGCTGCTGCGGAACCTGGGCGGGCCGGTCGCCCCCGAAGCATGGCGCGGCGCGCTGGGGATCACCTACCACGTGGGCGGCGGGCCGGCGAGAGTGCGCCTCGCGGTGAAGTTCGACTGGCAGACGCGGCCGCTGTACGACGTGATCGCGACGATCCGCGGGAGCGTCGACCCCGACCAGTGGGTGATCTACGGCAACCACCACGACGCGTGGGTGAACGGGGCGAACGACCCGATCTCCGGTCAGGTGGCCCTCGACGAAACGGCGCGCGCGCTCGGGGTCCTGCTCAAGACTGGATGGCGGCCGGCGCGCACCATCGTCCTCGCCGCCTGGGACGGTGAGGAGTGGGGACTGCTCGGCTCGACGGAATGGGGGGAGACGCACGCCGACGAGCTGCGCACCAAGGCGGCCATCTACTACAACTCCGACACCAACAACAGCGGCTGGCTCGACTTGGCGGGGTCGCATTCCTTAGAGCTGTTTCTCTCCCAGGTCGCCCGGGACGTCACCGACCCCAGGACCGGCACGAGCGTGCTCGACGCGCTCCTCGCCCATCAGCGGGAGCGGCACGCCCGAGATACGACGGTCGACAGCGTCTTCGCCATCGCCGCGCTCGGCTCGGGCTCCGACTACACCGTGTTTCTCGACCACCTGGGTGTGCCCTCGGCCGCCGTCTCCTATGGCGGCGCCACGCCAGATGGGATCTACCACTCCATTTACGACAGCTACACCTTCTACGAGCGCTTCCTAGACACGGCCTTTACCTACGAGGTCGCGGAAGCCCAGACGATGGCGACGGCCGTGCTGCGGATGGCGGACGCGCCGCTGCTGCCCTTTGAGTTCGGGGCCGTGACGCGCACGTATCGCCGCTACGCCGACGATATCGAGAGACTAGCCAGGAAGAGCGACACGACCAAGGCGCTCGATCTGTCGGCCGTACGGGCGGCGCTCGAGCGGCTCGACAACGCCGCGCACGCCTACGAGGCTGCGGCCGGCCGGCTGGAGGGCGCGTCCATCACCCCGGCGCGGCGGCGCGCCTTGCGCGAGGTCAATGCGCTGCTGGCCAAGAGCGAGCAGACGTTGGCCGACACCGCTGGATTGCCACGCCGGCCGTGGTTCGCGCACTTGATCTACGCGCCCGGCTTCTACACCGGGTACGGGGTCAAGACGATGCCCGGAATCCGGGAGGCGGTGGAAGAGCGCCGACCCTCGGAAGCCCAGGCGCAGACGGCGCGGGTCGCCCGCGCGCTCGACCGGCTCGGCGATCTGGTCCGACGCGCAACGACGGGGCTGGAGGCAGCGCTGCGCTAGCCGGACCGGGAGCATACCGGGGCTCCCGCCGCATTGACACGCCCCCGGGCGGCGGATACGCTGTGGCACCCTATCCCGGAAGGCCTGCGCCCCATGACCACCCCGCCGATGCCGCCGCGGCCATCCGCTGGCCGCTCCTCGTTCGCCATGGCGATGAAGGATTACACCTTCATCCGGCCGGGCATCGCGGTATCGATCAGCGCCCTGACGCTCATCGCCGCGCTTGTCATCGGGATCGGGCTGATCCGCTCCCTGCGCCAGGCGTCCACCACCGTTGCGCAGGGCGCCCGCACGGTGCAGGCGCTGCACCGTTATAACGCGGGCCTCGAGGTGTGGCGCCAGATGGCGACCAGCACCGACCCGGCGTACAAACGCCCCGCGGTGGTCGCGCAACGCGACAGCATTCGCCTCGCACTGCAAGGCCAACTGTCCCGCCTCGCCGCCACTATGACTGACCCGGCGGAGCAGGAGCAGGTCCAGACGGTGCTGGGCGGGCTAGCCACCACAGATGTCGGCGTCGGCACTCAGGCGCGGCAGGCGATGATCGTACTCCTGGCGCGCCAGGACAACCGGATGTTCGACGCCGCACAAGCGTCTGAGCGGGCGGTGCTGCTATCGGCGGTGCTGCTCGCCCTCACCGTGCTGGCGGCGGGCATGCTGGTAGTGCCGATGGCCTGGCTCTACCTCCGCTACAAGCGCGGAGCGACGATCGAGGTGAAGCTGTAAGCCTCGACGGTTGACTCGACGTCTTTCCTCGACACCTGCCCTCGACGTATTTTGGCTACGTCGTCGTGATTCTCCGAGGATGCCAGTGACACAGCCGAAAGCGGCCGCACCCCCCACACCCCCCCCCTCCGCTCCCGGAGTCCGTCCGGGGGTCGTCACAACGCTTGAAGGTCCCCGCGAGCGCGAGCGGATCCGCACGGTCATCGTGCCGGACCACGACGACCTCGCGCTGCTGCTTGCTGATCGCCTCGTGGAGGTCATCCGCCGCGAGACGGCCGCGAAGGGACGGTGCGTCCTCGGGCTGGCCACGGGAAGCACACCGATCGGCATTTATCGCGAGCTGATCCGGCGGCAGCAGGCGGGCGAGGTGGACTGTTCGCGGGTCGTGACGTTCAACCTCGACGAGTACTACCCGATGGCGCCGGACAACCCGCACAGCTACCGGCGCTACATGTGGGAGAACCTGTTCGCCCACGTCAACATCGCGCCGGCCAACGTCCACATCCCGGACGGCAGCATCGCCCGGGAGCGCCTGGCGGAGTACTGCGCGGCCTTTGAGCGGGCGATCGCCGACGCGGGGGGCATCGACTTCCAGATCCTCGGGATCGGCAAGAGCGGGCACGTCGGCTTCAACGAGCCGGGCTCGTCGCCGGACTCCCGCACCAGCCTGGTCACGCTCGACACCATCACGCGCAAGGACGCGGCAGCGGACTTCTTCGGCGAAGACAACGTGCCGAGAGAAGCGATCACGATGGGCGTGGCGACGATCCTTGAGGCCCGGGAGATCGCGCTGATCGCCACCGGCGAGCACAAGGCCGCGATCGTGCAGCGGGCCGTCGAGGGCGACATCACTCCGGACGTTGCAGCCACCTTCCTGCAGCGCCACGGCCGGACCACCGTCTACTTGGACCTCGCCGCCGCGGCGGAGCTCACGCGGATCAAGACGCCGTGGATCTTGGAGAGCGTGAACTGGACGCCCGACCTCACCGAGCGCGCCGTCGTCTGGCTGGCGGAGCAGGCGGGCAAGGCGATCCTGAAGCTCACGGCGCGGGACTACAGCGAGCACCACCTGAGTCCCTTGCTCGCCAAGCACGGGGCGCCGGGACCAAGCAACGGCTTCGTGTTCAACCGTCTGCGCGACAAGATCCGCGGGCGCCACAAATTGCCGACGCGGACGCCGATCCTGGTCTTCTCCCCGCATCCCGACGACGACGTGATCTCCATGGGAGGAATCCTCCACAAGCTGTGGGAGAATGAGAACACCATCGTCGTCGCCTACATGACGAGCGGCAACATCGCCGTCTTCGACCACGACGTGGAGCGGCACCTCGACTTCGTCGAGCGCGCAGCCGGAGCCCTGGGCCTCGACCCCGCAGCCGCCCGGCGTGCACGGGAAACGGTCGCCACAAGCTTCGAGCGCAAGGTGCCGGGCACCGCCGACCTGCCGGTGGTGCAGGACCTGAAGCGCTACATCCGCGAATCCGAAGCGATTGCCGCGCTGGAGGCTGTAGGCCTGCCGCGAACGGCGGCGCGGTTTCTCGACCTGCCGTTCTATCGCACGGGGGAGGTCCATAAGCACCCCATCGGCGAGGCGGATGTGGCCATCGTGCGCCGGCTGCTCGAAGAGGTACGGCCCGACACCGTGTTCGTCGCCGGCGATCTCTCCGACCCCCACGGGACGCACCGGATGTGCAAACAGGCGATCGACCGCGCCCTCGCCACCCTCCCGGCGAGCGTCTCACAGCCCGAAGTGTGGCTGTATCGCGGGGCGTGGCAGGAGTGGTCGGTCACAGAAGCCCACGTCCTCGTGCCGCTGTCGCAGGACGAGCTGCGGGGCAAGGTTCTGGCCATCTTCAAGCACCAATCGCAGAAGGACAGAGCGCAGTTTCCCGGCGCGCACGACGACCGCGAATTCTGGCAGCGTGTAGAGGCGCGCAACCTCGAGACCGCCGCGCAGGCGGATCGGCTGGGGCTGCCGGAGTACTACGCGATGGAAGCCTATCGCATACTCTCACCAAAGGAGTCAGAGCGATGAACGCGATGACCGCCCGAGGACTGAGTCTGGCATTGGTGGTGGCCGTGTGGACATTGATCTCGGAGATGGCGAAGGTGAACCTGTCGCTCTGGGCCGTGGTCGTCGCCCTGGGATGTTTCCTGGCGGCAGGCGGCGGGCTCCAAGGGCTACAAAAGACCGTGGCAGGCACGGTCTCGGGCGTCGTCTGGGCACTGATCGCGTACACCGTGATCACGTCCCTCGGCCGCCAGCCCGTTTTTCAGGCACTCGTTTACGGCGCCGCAGTCTTCATGATGGTGGTCCAGGCACAGCTGCCGATCCTGTCCTACACCGCAGGGGCTGTGGGCGGGGCGGGAGTTGCCATCGGCCTACGGGTTGTGAACCTGCAGGGAGGGATCCGCGTCGCCATCGCGCTGGCGCTCGGGGCCGTGCTCGGCTTCGGCGCGGAATACCTCACCGGGCTGCTCAAGCCGAAACGGGTCTAGGAGACTCGATGGCCGATTCCGCCGCCGCGCTCGTGCCCACCCCGCTCGAGCGCGCGCGCGCGGACGCGCTCTCCCCCCCTTGGCACGTCTGGGCGGTGTTGGTCGCGGCGACGAGCGCGGTGGTCGGCGTCATCTGGGACATTTCGTGGCACCGCACCATCGGACGGGACACCTTCTGGACCCCGGCGCACATGGCGATCTACGCGAGCGGCATCATCGCCGGGGTGAGCTGCGGGTGGCTGGTCCTCAGGACCACATTCGCGGGCGAGGAATCGGACCGCGCCACCAGCGTCCACTTTTGGGGCTTCCGTGGCCCGCTCGGCGCCTGGCTGTGCATCTGGGGGGCGCTCGCCATGATCGTCTCCGCCCCGTTCGACAACTGGTGGCACAACGCCTACGGGCTCGACGTGAAGGTGCTGTCGCCGCCGCACGTCATCTTGGCGCTCGGCTTTACCGGTATCGAGCTGGGTGCGGTGCTGATGGTCGTAGCGCTGCAAAACCGCGCGATGGGAGAGGGGCCGGGCCGGGCGAAGCCCTACAGCCTGCTGCTGGCCTACGGGTTCGGCATTCTCCTGCTGAACAAGGCGATCATGGGATTCGAGCAGATCGGCTTCCCGCAGAACGCCCACAACGGTCTGTATTACGAGGTGTGCGCTGCCGTCTTCCCCTTCCTGCTCGTGGCGGGGGCGCGGGCCTCGACGCTGCGCTGGCCCGCCACCACGGCCGCGGCGGTCTACCTGGGCATCTCTCTGATCATGCTGTGGGTCCTGCCGCTCTTCCCCGCGACCCCGAAGCTCGCGCCAGTGTATCGACCGCTCACGCACATGGTGCCCCCGCCGTTCCCACTGCTCCTGGTTGTGCCCGCGCTCGGCATGGACCTCCTGATGCGGCGGCTCGGCACAGGCCGGGACTGGCTGCTCGCGCCGCTCGCCGGGGTGACCTTCCTTGCTATTCTGTTCGTGACGCAGTGGTTCGCGACGGAGTTCCTGATCTCCCCCGCCTCGGAGACCTTCCTGTTCGGCGCCCAACGTTGGAATTACAACAGCTACCCGGGAGGTTGGGAGCATCGGTTCTGGAGAATCGATATCGATCCCGCGACGCCGACCAAGCTCGCCGTGGCGGCCGTCCTGGCGATGGTATCTACGCGGGTCGGGCTGTGGTTCGGCAACGGGCTCGCCCGCGTACGACGTTGAGCCGCGTCGCACACGTGGCCGCGGTGGCGGCGGCCACGCTCGCCCTCTCCGCGCACGTCGGCAGTCCGGATACCTACTACGAGGGCTCCGCCGGCCCCTACCGCGTTCGCGTTATCGTCCGCTCGGCTGGCGTCGTGCCGGGCCTGGCGCAGATCACGGTCCGGCTCCTGGACGGCGCCCGCGCGCGGACGGTGACGGTGCTGCCCGTCTACTGGGACCCGCGCACCGCGGCACCCCCGCCCCCGGACACGGCGCGGGTCGTCTCGGGGGACTCCTCGGTGTACGACGCCGCGCTGTGGCTCATGACCGGTGGGTCCTACGGGGTACAGGTCGCGATCGCCGGGCCCCTGGGCACCGGTGCCACCATCGTTCCGGTGCTGGCCTTAGCAACCCGTCGGCTCGAGCTGCAAAAGCCGCTCGCCCTCGGGCTCGCGGCGTTCGGTGCGTTCCTGTTCATCGGCGCGCTCACCATCATCGGAGCGGCGGTGCGCGAGTCGGTGCTGCCACCCGGCGCCGAGCCCGACCGCCGGCGGGTGTGGTCAGGCCGGATCGCGGCGGGCGCGGGCGGCGTGATGCTCGTCGGGGCGGTGCTCGGCGGACGCTCCTGGTGGAACGCGGTGGACCAGGGCTTCTCGCGACAACTCTACCGGCCGCTCGCGTCGACGGCGGCGGTGCGGCGCGAGGGCGGGCGTGCCGTGCTACGGCTCAGCATTGTCGACTCGGCGTGGCGCCAGCATTGGGTCGCACCACTCATCCCCGACCACGGCCACCTCGTCCACGTGTTCATGGTCCGCGCGGGTGCGCTCGACCCGTTCGCTCACCTGCACCCGGTCTTCGTCGACTCGAGCGATTTCGACGCCGCGCTGCCACCGCTGCCCGCTGGCCGATACCGCGTCTATGCCGACATCACGCGTGAGAGCGGGTTCGCCGAGACGCTCACCGACACGCTGACCCTCCAGGGGTCTACGACTCAATGGCACCCCACCGACCCGGACGATGCGTGGATCGAGACGGGGAATGGGGACAGGGGCATGCGGAATGGGGACACGGCGACGCTCGGCGACGGCTCACGCATGATCTGGAACCGCGGCTCCGCCCCGCTCGTCGCCGGTCAGGATGCGCCGCTCGCGTTCACCGTCGTGACGCGGGACGGGCGACCGGTAACGCTCGAGCCGTACATGGGCATTTCCGCGCACCTCATGCTCAGCCGGGACGACGGCACCGTGTTCGTGCATCTCCACCCGCAGGGCACAATCTCCTGGGCCGCGCAGCAGACGTTCTTGCTCCGCGGACGGGCTGACACGATCAGGGGGGTCGTGGGGCGGCGTCTGACGCAGGCAGAGGCGGGAATGCTTTCCATGGCCGCGCCGCCACCCGCGAGCGGGGAGGTGTCGTTCCCGTATGCGTTCCCGCGTGCCGGCCACTACCGACTGTGGTTGCAAGTCAAGCATAGCGGGAAGATCCTTACCGGCGTCTTCGACACAGAGGTCCGCTGATGCGCCATTTCGGGTTGTCACTCGCGTTGCTCCTCGCGGCCGCTTCATCGGCAGCGGCGCAGGTGAACTACGACACCGTCCAGATCCGGACCATCAAAGTCAGCGACGGCGTCTACATGCTGATGGGCGTGGGGGGAAACATCGGAGTTTCTGTTGGAACCGACGGCGTGCTCATGGTGGACGACCAATACGCACCCTTGTCCGACAAGATCAAGGCGGCGGTCGCCGCGCTCGGCGGGCCAGTCCGCTTCGTGGTGAACACCCACTGGCATTGGGACCACGTCGGCGGCAACGAGAACCTCCTCCGGAGCGGGGTCGTGACCGTGGCTCACGAGAACGTCCGGCGCCGCATGAGCGTCGAGCAGTTCGTCCCACCGCTCAACCGTCACGTGCCCGCCTCGCCGGCGGGTGCGCTGCCACTCGTCACCTTCGCCGACTCCGTGACCTTCTACCTCGGCGGCGATTCGATCCACGTCTTCCATGCGGCCGCTGCGCATACCGATGGTGACGCCATCATCTGGTTCCGCCGCGCCAACGTCATCCAGATGGGTGACATCTTCTTCAACGGGCGTTATCCATTCGTCGACTTGTCGAGTGGCGGGTCGCTCGATGGCGTGGTCGCGGCGGTGGACCGTGTGCTCGCCCTTGCGGACGCGAACACGAAGATCATCCCGGGGCACGGCTCCCTGGCGGATCGGGCCACCCTCCAGGCCTACCGCGACATGCTGGTTACCGTGCGGGACCGCATCAAGCGAGCGGTGACGGCCGGCCAAACCCTCGAGCAGGTACAGGCCGCCAAGCCGACGGCGGAATTCGACGCGGTCTTGGGCAAGGGGACGATCACCCCGACTCTGTTCGTGCAGATCCTCTATACCGACTTGGCGGCGCGGAGATAACGCCTTTCGCGGAGCTTCCATGTTCCCAACGCTTCTCATCCTGGTCAGCCTCTTCCCAGACCCCCGCCCCCGACCGCCGATGACCGGCCGCGACTTGCTGCGCGCGATGCACGATCGCTATGCGGGCACGTGGTACCATACGCTCACGTTCAGGCAGCGGAACACGGCCACGCGCCCCGACGGCACGCAGGAGCACTCGACGTGGCTCGAGTCCGCTGGGCTGCCCGGCCGCTTGCGCATCGAGTTCCTGCCGGCCGACTCGGGCCAGGGCCTGCTGTTCGTGAACGACTCCCAGTACGTGTTCCGCGGCGACACGCTCGTCAGCGCGACGGCCTTCGTGCATCCGCTCATGGTGCTGGGTTTCGACATCTACTTCGATCCGGTGGAACAGACGGCCCGTCGCCTGGAGCGCCTGAAGTTCGACCTGGCCAGTCCCGTGCGCGAAGACTCGTGGGATGGCCGCCCCGTCTACGTCGTGGGGGCGCACGCAGGGGACCTGCGCACGCGTCAGTTCTGGGTGGACAAAGAGCGCCTCGTCTTCGTGCGGCTCCTCGAGCCCGGCCGGCGCGACACGACGCGGATCAGCGACACTCGGTTCAACCAGTACCAACCTGTCGGGCCCGCCTGGGTGTCGGCGGAGGTCGCCTTCCTGGTGGACAGCCGAGGAGTCTGGCTCGAGGAATACACCGAGATCAAGACCGACGTCCCGCTCGCGCCGCAGCTCTTCGATCCCAGCAAATGGAAGCAGACGCGAGTGCACTGAAGTTCGGCCACCACAGCCGACGGCTCTTCGTCACCGCAGCCGCAGCTCAACGTGCAGGTGGTCCGCCGTGCCGACGTGCCGCACGGTGTCGAATCCCATGATCCAGAAGTAGGCCTGCACTGCGCGGTTCTTGAGCTCGCTCCGACGCCGGGTGCGCAGGTCAACGGCGTGGACCCAGCCGTCCCGCTGTCGGTAATGCAGCGTACCGTCATTCGGGCGTAGGCCCATGCGGGCGTAGGCCTCCGGCACTCGGCCCAAGTCCGTCACGACCAGACGTCCGTCGGCCAGAATCACGGTCGACAGCGCCACGCGGAGGATGGGGTGCAGCGCGCCGTAGTAGCCACGCACCTCGTCCGTCTTGGCGTTCACGCTCGCCAGGAAGAGGAGCGTGTACGCGCACCAGCCCGCAACGAGGGGAACGGCCACCCACTTCGTCATCGCCGTGAACCGCGCTCGCCCGGTGAGGCGACGCGACAGCCAGGCAGCGTAGGCCGCGACGACCAGCAGGGTGAGCAGGGCGCCGCCCGCGAGCGCAGGCCATGTGGGCAGGAGATGCAGGTACCCGTAGACCGAGGCGCGCACCAAAACAACGAACGGCAGCGTCACGATGGCGGCGACCTTGAGGAGGGTGAGGGCAACCTCGCGCGCGAGGCCGGTGACGTTGTCACGCGACAGAGTCGAGCGGATCGCGGTGGCGCGCCGTCCCCACTCCCGACGGACTTCCCGCTTCAGCCTGGCGAGCTTCGCTTCCACCGCAGTCGCGGTCATGCGTGGCACTACGCTCGCCGGGGAGTCCCGTTTCGAGCGGTCGGCAACGAGCGGCTGACCACGCCGCGGAGGCGGCGGTAATCGTTTCCTCACGCGGAAATCATACGCGGTTCATGGGGATGCTGTGCGGGAAGCCAGGCTGTCGGCGTCTCTAAGAGGAAGCCCTAGTCCAGGCACCCCCCCCCCCCGAGGAGGCTCCATGAAACGGTGGACGATACTCTCGCTAAGCGGCCTGCTACTCGCCTGCGGCGTCGAAGGACGAAACCTCGTAGTGCGGCAAAGACAGCCATCCTCCGCGGTCGCTGTTGTGGCAAGGGAAGAAAACACCTCCGGTCTGATGCAGATACGCGCCGACGAGCGCCCGTCAGGCCTCACGGGACGAGGGGCGGCCCTCCGATTCGCCACGCCGGAGCTGCCCGCGCTCCTGGTGATACGGGCTGGGACTGCCTCCATCACGGTTGACTCGCTCGAGCCAGCCCTCGCTGCCGTGCGCCAGCTCGCCGTTCGCGTGGGCGGCTACATCGCGAATACCACGCTTCAGAGCGGACAAGGACAACTCCGATCGGCGACGCTGGACGTGAAGGTGCCCGCGGCGCGCTTCGATGATGCGTTGAGCGGACTGCAGCCGATCGGGAAGGTGGAGGCGGTGAACGTGACGGCGGAGGATGTCGGCGAGGAGTACGTGGACGTCACAGCGCGGGTAGAGAACGCCCGCCGTCTAGAGCAGCGCCTGTTGGGGATCCTGGCGACGCGCACCGGGAAGCTGCACGACGTGATCGAGGTCGAGCAGGAGCTGGCGCGGGTGCGGGAAGACATCGAGCGCCAGGAGGGTCGACTCCGCTACCTCCGGGCACACGCTGCCACCAGCAGCCTAGCGATCACCGTGCACGAGCCGATCCCGGTGGTCGGTGTCGCGGGCACGAGTCCGCTAGGCGAAGCGGCGCGGCAGGCGTGGCGAAACTTCGTCGGCCTCCTGGCCTTGCTCATTCAGTCGCTGGGCGTCCTCGTGCCGCTCGGCCTGCTCGCCCTCGGCTCGTGGCCCCTCATCCGGCGGGCCCGCCGGGTGGCGGCCGCCTGACGCCCTCTTGCGCCGAATCGCCCCGGATGCACTATACCGGTCCACACCGCCGCCCAGGAGGCGACCATGGCCGACACGGTCCGCAGGGTGGACTACTTCTACACGATCACGCCGCACAAGCCGGGCGAGGGCGCCCGCGTGCTCGGGCTGCTCAGGAGTCGCGGAGTGAATCTGCTCGCCTTCTCCGCTTTCCCGGCGGCCCGCCGGGCGCAGCTCGACTTCGTGCCCGTCGATTCCGCGAACTTCGTCGCCGTGACGAAGGAACTCAAAATCAAGCTCTCGCCGCGGAAGACCGTCTTCCTGCTCGAAGGCGACGACCGCGTCGGCGCCATCGCGGAGATCACCGGGAAGCTGGGGGCGGCCAAGATCAACATCACCGCGGTGGACGCGGTGTGTACCGGTGGTGGCATGAGCGGCATGAGTGGTGGAGGCCGTCGGTTCGCAGCGCTCCTGTGGGTGAAGCCGCGCGACGTGCAGAAGGCAGCCGCCGTGCTGGGCGCGACGGGCTGAGACTGTTACCGTTCACGCCATCCAGACGCTCTTGACGTTCACGAACTCGCGGATGCCGTACTCGGAGAGCTCGCGGCCGTACCCCGACCGCTTGACGCCGCCGAACGGCAGCCGCGGGTCCGACTTCACGAGCCCGTTCACGAACACCGCCCCCGCTTCGATCTCATCGACCAACCGCTCGGCGCGAGCGCGGTCCTGGGTCCAGAGGGACGCGCCCAGCCCGAACGTCGAAGCGTTGGCGAGCCGGATGCTCTCGCCTTCGTCCCGCGCCCGGATCACCGCCGCCGCCGGGCCGAAGACCTCCTCGTCGAACGCCGGCATCCCTGCCTCAACCGCCGCCAGTACCGTCGGCGGATAGAAGGCGCCCGGCCCGGGCGGCACCTGCCCGCCAAGCAACACGCTCGCGCCGCGGCGGCGCGATTCCTCCACTTGACGATGCAGAGTGTCCCGGAGATCGGCACGGGCCTGGGGCCCGACCTGCGTTCCGGACGCGAGCGGATCCCCCAGGCGGCGTGCGCCCATTTCGGCGACGAACCGCTCGAGAAAGCGTTCGAACACTCGCTCGACCACAATGAACCGCTTGGCCGCGATGCAACTCTGTCCGCTGTTGATGAGCCGCGCATCGGCCGCCGTTCGCGCCGCCAGATCGATGTCCGCGTCCTCGAGCACGATGAAGGGGTCGCTGCCGCCGAGCTCGAGAACGCTCTTCTTGAGGTGACGCCCGGCCTGCGCGGCCACCGCGGTCCCCGCTCGCTCGCTTCCGGTGAGGGTCACGGCCCGCACGCGCGGGTCCGCGATCAGGCGCGCGACGGCCTCGGCACCGATCAGCAGGGTGCGGAACACGCCGTCGGGGAATCCGGCATCGCGGAATACTTCCTCGATCTCCAGTGCGCAGCGCGGCACGTTGGAGGCATGCTTCAGCAGACCGGTGTTCCCGGCCATCAGAGTCGGCGCGGCGAAGCGGAACACCTGCCAGAACGGGAAGTTCCAGGGCATTACGGCGAGGACCGGTCCGAGCGGATCGAACCGGACGAAGCTGCGTGTCGCGTCGCTCTCGTGAGGCTGATCAGCGAGAAAGCCGGCGGCGCGCTCGGCGTAATACTCGCAGGCCCACGCACACTTCTCCGCTTCCGCTTCGCCCTGCGCGAGCGGCTTCCCCATCTCCAGTGCCATCGTGCGGCCGTACGCGGTCTTGCGCTCGCGCAGCAACCGCGCCGCGCCACGCATCAGCCGCGCCCGCTCAGCGAAATCGCGGCGGCGCCAGCCGGCGAACGCCCGCTCGGCTTCGACTAAGGCGCGCTCGACCTCGGGAAGCGAAGTTTCGGCGAACGTTTCCAGACGCTCGCCAGTCGCGGGATTGATCGACTCGATGGTCATCGTTCGGGTTCCTCCGAGTGGGATGTCTCTCCCGAAACGCCGCGACCGCTCGC
>DASQAH010000365.1:0-3783 GCA_035635835.1 Gemmatimonadales bacterium | reverse complement strand
CAGGGACCGATCGGCGCCCGCTGCGGCAAGCGCGAGCCCGGAAAGAGCTGCAAGCAATACCTCTACGAATCGCTCGACCAACCCGGCGCTTACGTCGTGGAAGGCTATCAGCCGATCATGCCGGTGATGACGAAGCAGCTCTCCCCCCAGCAGGTCTGGGCGGTCATCGCGTTCCTCGAATCGCAGGGAGGCACGGTCGACGTGACCGCTTCGGACATCCCCGCAACCTCCAGCACCTCCACAACCTCCCCAACGGGGGGTGGGGGTGGTGGAGGAGGTGGTGGGGGTTTGGCGGGGGGGTCCACCGATCCCAAGGCGATCATCCAGGCCGCCGGGTGCCTCGCCTGCCACAAGCTCGATGGGCAGGGCCAGGTGATCGCGCCCGATCTCACGCACGTCGGCTCGCGGCGCAACGCTGAGTCGATCCGCAAGAAGATCCTCGACCCGGCATCATCAGTCACGAAGGGCTACGAGAAGCTCGCGGGGATCATGCCCAAGAGCTTCGGCACCATGATGAACGCCGCGCAGCTCGAAGCGCTGGTGCAGTATCTGGGGGCGCACAAATGAGCCTCCCCCCCCAGGTTCGGCGCTACACGGAGCACCCGTTCTGGCAGGCGGTGGGCATTCTCGTCGTCGCCTACGTCGTGGTCGTGTGGGTGGTGCCGCTCCTGCCGGGGAGCGCTATCGTCCCGAAGAGCGTGGTGCTGCAGTACATGGTCACGGTGCTCGTGGGCGTGCTCATCTACGTCAGCGACAACGAGGAGCGCTGGAGCCGCTTCAAGGAGCCGATCCAGGCGGTGTTGATCGAGCCGCGGCTCAAACTGGTGCGCGCCGCGGTGGTCGCCGGGGTGACCGCCCTGGTGGGACTCGTCGCCTACGGCCAGGTGAAGACTACTGTGGCGGCGCCGCCGAACCTGCGCTCGATCCATCCCGCGCCGCCGGCCGAGATCACCTTCCGGGGCAAGACGATCACACTGACGGGACTCGAGAACCCGCTGCGGCAGCACGCCGACTCGCTCCCCGCGTACCTCGCGGAGGGGAAGCGCGTCTACTACCAGAACTGTCTGCCGTGCCACGGCGACCACCTCGACGGCCAGGGACACTTCGCGGTCGGGTTCAACCCGCTGCCCGCGAACTTCCAGGACAACGGCACGATCGCCCAGCTCACCGAGAGCTTCGTGTTCTGGCGCGTCGCGAAGGGCGGGCCAGGCCTGCCGCGCGAGGGCACACCGTGGAACTCGGCGATGCCGGTGTGGGAGGACTTCCTGACCGAGCGGGAGGTCTGGTCGGTGATCCTGTTTCTGTACGAGCAGACGGGGTGGAAGCCACGGACGTGGGAGAAGACCGAAAACGGAGGCGCGAAGTGATCGCCGGACCAATGCTCGCGCTCGCGGTGTTTCTCTCCGCCCAAGACACGACGGCCGGTAAATCGGTCTACGTGAAGTGGTGCGCGGGCTGTCACGGCGATGGCGGGGCCGGCGACGGCGCGGCGGCGGCGCACATGCTCCCGCGGCCGCGCAACTTCAGCAGCGGGCTGTACAAGATCCGCACGACGGCGAGCGGCCAGCTCCCAACCGACGCGGACCTGTTGCGGGCGATCGACCAGGGGCTTCCCGGGAGCGCGATGCCCGGATGGAAGACGCGGCTCTCGGACGCCGAGCGGCGCAACGTGATGGCGTACATCAAGACGTTTTCGTCGTTCTTCGCGGACACGAGCCAGCACGTCGTACCACTGAAGTTCTCGAGCCCGCCGGGCAGTGGGACGAGTGACAAAGCCATCGCTGTGGGGAGGCAGTTCTACGACTCGATCGGGTGCCGCAAGTGCCACGGCGACCAGGGGCGGGGCGATGGCCCGTCGGCGCCGACCCTGAAGGACGATGCCGACTTCCCGATATTCGCCGCCGATCTGCACCAGAGTTGGCGGTTCCGCGGCGGCGGCTCGGTGGAGGATATTTACCGGCGGCTGCGCACCGGGCTGGACGGCACGCCGATGCCGTCGTTCGCCGACCTGATCGATCAAAAGTTCCTCACCGACGAGGAGCTGTGGCGCCTGGCGCAGTACGTACGCTCGCTCTCGCCGGAGGCCCAGCCCGAAGTACGCGACGTGGTCCATGCCCCGCAGATCACCGGCACGGTGCCGGTCTCACCGGACGATTCGGCGTGGGCGCGCGTAGCCCGCTACTGGTTCCCGCTGGTGGGCCAGGTGATCCACAAGGCTCGCTGGTTCGCGCCGGCCGTGTCGGGCGTGTGGGTGCAGGCGCTGCACGACGGCACGACGCTGGCCCTGCGGGTGAGCTGGGATGACCGCACCGAGAGCCCCGATACGGCGTGGCTCAAGTTCGAGCAGCGGATTCTCGAGACCGTCGCCGGCGACGACTCCGCAGGCTCCCCCAAAGCGGAGCCTTGGCCCGACCAGCTGGCGGTGCAGTTCCCCCGCCACCTACCCCAAGGGATGGAGCGGCCCTACTTCCTCATGGGGACGGCGACCGACCCCGTCTATCAGTGGCGCTGGACCAGCCGGCCGCGCCGCGCGGTCGCCGGTCTGGGCCGCGGCATCGAGCGATTCGACACCCTTCCGGGCGCACCGGCCGGGGAGGCGGTCTACACGCATGGGGAATGGCGCCTGGTGCTCACGCGCGCCCTTGCGACGTCCGATACCGCCAACGAAGTTCAGCTTGAGGCTGGCCGGGCGATTCCGATGGCGTTGTTCGCCTGGGACGGTTCCAGCGGGGAACACGGCTCGCGCACGGCGGTGAGCACCTGGTACTTCCTGGCGCTCGACCGGCCCACGCCGCCAAGCGTGTTCATTTCTCCGGTGCTGGCGATGCTCGTGACGCTGGGGCTCGGGCTCGTGGTGGTGCGGCGGGCCCAGCGGCGCGGCGCCGTCCCATCTCATAGAAACGTGTGATGGTGCCGCGCGTTCGGGGGTATAGCGTGCAGGACTCTCATCGAGGAGGCAGGATGCGGAAGCTTGGAGCAGTGGCAGCAACGGGCGCCGTGCTGGCGCTGGCCCTCGCGGCGTGGACCCGCCAACCCCCCCTTCCCGCCCAGGGCGGTGCGAAGGTCACAGGGAAAATCAAATTCGTCGGGACGAAGCCCGCCATGCCGAAGATCGACATGACCGAGGAGCCCAAGTGCAAGGCGAAGTACCAGAGCGTGCCAACCGAAGAGATCGTGGTCGTGAACGCGAACGGCACCCTCGCCGACGTGTTCGTCTACGTGAAGTCCGGTCTCCCCGCGAGCTACCAGGCGCCCGCGGCTGCGGGGCCGGTGACCCTTGATCAGGACGGCTGCCGCTACCATCCGCACGTGCTCGGCATCCAGGTCGGCCAGCCGCTCGCGATCAAGAACTCCGACGGCATTCTGCACAACATCAAGGCGAAGGCGAAAGCCAACCGCCCCTTCAACATCAGCCAACCCACCGTCATGACCTCGAGCAAGACGTTCGACAAACCCGAGGTCATGGTGGCGCTCGAGTGCAACGTGCACGGCTGGATGCACGCGTGGCTGGGTGTGCTGCCCCATCCGTTCTTTTCGGTGAGCGGCGCGGACGGGAGCTTCACGCTCGCGGGCCTGCCGCCCGGGACCTACACCATCGAGGCGTGGCACGAGAAGTACGGCACGCAGACGGCCACCGTAACGGTGGCGGGCAGCGAGGCCAAGACGGCGGACTTCAGCTTCGCGGCAAAGTGAACTAAACAGAGGAGAGGCCAATGCATTGGTGGCTGCCGGCCAAGGCTTCGACATTTACCGGGCCGATCGACGGTCTGTTCCTGGCGATCC
>DASQAH010000364.1:0-5353 GCA_035635835.1 Gemmatimonadales bacterium | reverse complement strand
GCGCGGTGGGGTGGCCTCGGCGCAGGCGGAGCCGTGCCCCTGGACATCGCCCCGCTGTTTGAGACTGAGCACGACCTCACGGCGGCGCCTACCGTGATGGCCGCGCTCCTCGCCGATGAGGTCTATCGCGCGCACCTCGAGCGCCGCGACCGCCGCCAGTTCGTCATGATCGGGTACTCCGACAGCAACAAGGACGTTGGGATGGCGGCGTCGCGCTGGGCGCTGCAGCGCGCGCAAGCTGCCCTGGTCGCGACGGTCCAGCCGGCCGCCATCAACCTCGTCATCTTCCATGGCCGCGGCGGCAGCGTGAGTCGCGGCGGCGGCAAGCTCATGCGTGCCGTGCTGGGTGCGCCGCCGGGCACCGTGCGCGGTCATCTGCGCGTCACCGAGCAGGGCGAGGTGATCAGCGCGAACTTCGGGCTGCGCGGCATCGCGCTGCGCACGCTCGAGCAAGCCGTGGGCGCCGTCGCGCTCGCCACCGCACTTCCGGCCCCATCGGACGATCGCACACCGCTCTGGCACGCGCTGATGGACGAGATCGCCGCCGTGAGCCAGGCGGCCTACCGCGCCCTGGTGTACGACGACCCCCGCTTCAGCGAGTACTTCTCGCTGGCAACTCCGATCGACGTGATTCAGAGCATGCCGATCGGCTCGCGGCCGGCGGCGCGCCGCGCGGGCTCGGGCATCCACCAACTGCGCGCGATCCCCTGGGTGTTCGCCTGGACGCAGAGCCGCCACATGCTGCCGGGCTGGTACGGACTGGGAACCGCGCTCGAACACACCGTCCGTAGCCACGGCGAGGCGGTCGTGGGCGACATGCTGCGGGACTGGCCTTTCTTCCGGGCGCTGGTGGACGACGTCGAGATGGTCCTCGCCACGGCTGACATCGGTATCGCCGCGCGATACGCGCGGCTGGCAGGCTCGCTCGAACGGATCTTCTTCCCCACTATTCGGGCGGAGTTCGAGCGGACGATGTCGTGGGTGTTGCGCATCAAGGGAACGGCCGCGCTGCTGGACGAAGATCCGCCGTTGCAACGTTCGATCCGGCTGCGCAATCCCTACGTGGATCCGATGAGCCTGCTCCAGCTGGAACTGCTCGCCCGCTGGCGCGCCGCCGGGCGTCCGGACGACGATCTCTTCGGGGCGCTGCTCGCCACCGTGCGGGGGATTGCCCAAGGGCTGCAAAACACGGGGTGATGAGGAGCGCCGCACTTCGGAATCGCACGGACCGCCCCCCCGCCCCCCCGCGGTCGCCAGCTTTTGGCATCGGCCGAAGGTCGATATAGTATTCCACCCTCAGGCGGCAGCGGTCGGCACATGAAAAAGGGAGCTACGGAATGAGCGGGGCACGGGTACTGGTTGGTACGCGCAAGGGGGCGTTCATCCTGACAGCAGATGGCAAGCGCAAACACTGGGACGTGAGCGGCCCTCACTTTCCCGGCTGGGAGATCTACCACTTGAAAGGCTCACCCGCCGACCCGGATCGACTATACGCATCGCAGTCCAGCGGGTGGTTCGGGCAGGTCATCCAACGTTCGTGCGATGCGGGTAAGACCTGGGAAACGCCCGGAGGCGGCGTGACCACCGCGCCCGGCGGCATGCCGGCTGGCGAAAGCAACAAGTTCGTGTACGACGCTTCCGCCGAAACCGGCAAACCCCTCACGACGCACCAATGGTACGATGGCACGCAGCACCCCTGGGAGTTCAAGCGAGTCTGGCATCTCGAGCCGTCCCCTACTGATCCGGACACCGTTTACGCCGGTGTAGAAGACGCCGCGCTGTTTCGCACGAGCGACGGAGGCGCGACCTGGCAGGAGGTCGCCGGGCTCCGCGGCCACGGCACAGGGCCCAAGTGGCAGCCTGGGGCCGGCGGGATGTGCCTCCACACGATTCTGCTCGACCCTCGTAACCCAGCGCGGATCTACGTGGCCATCTCGGCTGCGGGTGCCTTCCGGACCGACGACGCCGGCAGGACCTGGCGGCCCATTAACCGGGGACTGAAGTCCCAATACATCCCCGACCCGAACGCCGAAGTCGGCCATTGTGTCCACCACATCGCAATGCACCAGTCGCGCCCCAACGTGCTGTTCATGCAGAAGCACTGGGACGTCATGCGCTCCGACGACGCGGGCGACTCGTGGCGGGAGGTCAGCGGCAATCTGCCCTCAGACTTCGGCTTTGTGATCGACGTGCATGCTCATGAGCCGGAGACCATCTACGTTGTCCCCATCAAGAGCGACGCTGAGCATTACGTGCCCGACGGGAAACTCCGCGTGTACCGTAGCCGATCCGGGGGCACCGAGTGGGAAGCGCTCACGAAGGGCCTGCCGCAGCGCGACTGCTACGTCAACGTGCTGCGGGACGCGATGGCCGTCGACGCGCTCGAGCCGTGCGGCGTGTACTTCGGCACCACCGGCGGCCAGGTCTACGCGTCGGTCGACGCCGGCGACAGTTGGGCTCCCATCGTCAGGGATCTTCCGGCCGTGCTCTCCGTCGAGGTCCAGACCCTGCCGTGATCCGCGTCGTGCTCCCGCCGCATCTACGCACGCTGGCGCATGTCGGTGCCGAAGTGGCGCTGGACGTCCCAGGTCAGGCAACCCCGCGCGCGGTGCTCGACGCCCTCGAGACCCGCTACCCGATGCTGCGGGGAACGATCCGGGATCACGTGACCCAGGAGCGCCGACCGTTTTTGCGGTTCTTCGCTTGCGCGCAGGATCTCTCCCATGAGCCTCCCGACTCCCCCCTGCCCCACGCAGTCGCCTCGGGAGCGGAGCCCTTCCTCGTCATCGGGGCGATCGCCGGCGGTTGAGCTGGCCCCCCCCCTGCCCTGTCGATTTCGGGGCGCCTCGTTCGACGCACCAGTAGAGCCGGGAGAGCCCGGCTTCGAACCCCACCACGGAGACAGACACGGCCATGCGCTTCATGATGCTGGTGATCCCCAAGGTGTACGAGAAGGCCGGGGCGGACTTCGTACCCCCGGTCGACCTCGTCGCCAAGATGACGAAGTACAACGAGTCCCTCACTAAGGCCGGCGTGCTGCTCGGGTTCGATGGGCTGCAGCCGCCCGCCAAAGCCGCCCGCGTCAGGTTCGCCGGCGGGAAGCCCACGGTGACCGACGGGCCCTTCGCCGAGGCGAAGGAGCTGGTCGGCGGCTACTGGATGATCCAGGTGAAATCGAAGGAGGAGGCGGTCGAATGGGCGAAACGCGCCCCGATGCTGGACGGCGACGTGATCGAAGTGCGCCAGGTGCAGGAGCTGTCGGACTTCCCACCCGACGTCCAGGAGGCGGCGAGGATGAAGGGGGAGGGGGGGAGGTAACCATGCAATTCCTCTCGATCGTGAAGTCGGCCGAAGACCAGGGGCCTGCGCCCCAGGCGCTCCAGGACGCGATGGCGAAGCTCATAGCGGACTCCCTCAAGAACGGCTCGCTGATCCAGACCGGAGGGCTCGGCCCCAGCTCGAGCGCCGTGCGCATCCGCAGTACCAGAGGAAAGCTCAGCGTGACCGACGGGCCATTCAGCGAAGCCAAGGAAGTGATCGGTGGGTACGCCGTGCTCGAGTGGGAATCGCGCGAGGCGGCGATCGAGGGCGCGCTCGCCTTCATGCGGCTGCACACGCAGCACTGGCCGTCGTGGGAGGGCGAGTGCGAGGTGCGCCCCATCGTGTTTCTCGCTCCATGACGTCGGATCCCCATCGTGCGATCGAGGCGGTCTGGCGCATCGAGTCGGCCCGCCTCATTGCCGGCCTCGCGCGACTCGTGCGCGACGTCGGCCTGGCCGAGGATCTCGCCCAGGACGCGCTCCTCGCCGCGCTCGAGCGGTGGCCGGAGTCGGGTGTCCCGGACAACCCGGGCGCGTGGCTCATGGCCACCGCGAAGCACCGGGCGATCGACCTGCTGCGCCGCCACCAGATGCTCGAACGCAAGCACGAGGAGCTAGGCTACGAGCTCGAGGCCCGGCAGGAGCAGGTCGTCCCGGATCTGGACGCGGCGATCGACGATGATTTCGGCGACGACCTTCTGCGCCTCATGTTCACGGCCTGCCATCCGGTGCTCTCGACCGAGGCGCGCGTGGCGCTCACGCTCCGGTTGCTCGGCGGGCTCTCGACCGCGGAGATCGCGCGGGCGTTCCTCGTCCCGGAGACGACGATCGCTCAGCGCATCGTCCGGGCGAAGCGGACCCTCGCCGAGGCGCGCGTCCCCTTCGAGGTGCCCCCCCCCCGTGGGGCCGAGCGCGCCGCCCGGCTGTCGTCGGTGCTCGAGGTCCTCTACCTCACCTTCAACGAGGGGTACTCCGCGACCGCCGGTGACGACTGGGTCCGGCCCGAGCTGTGCGACGACGCGCTGCGGCTCGGCCGCATCCTGGCCGAGCTGACGCCGACCGAGCCCGAGGTCCACGGCCTCGTGGCGCTGATGGAAATCCAGGCGTCGCGGCTGCGGGCGCGGATCGGGGCGTCCGGAGAGCCCATCCTCCTCCTCGATCAGGACCGCATGCGCTGGGATCAGCTGCTCATCCGTCGTGGCCTCGCGGCGCTCGAGCGGTCCGAGCAGCGCGGGGGCGCGCTCGGCCCTTACGCCCTCCAGGCCGCGATCGCTGCCTGTCACGCGCGGGCGCGCACCCCGGAGGAGACGGACTGGACCCGCATTACGGCGCTGTACGACGCGCTCGCACAGCTCACGCCGTCACCCGTCGTCGAGCTGAATCGCGCGGTGGCGTACGCCATGGCCTTCGGTCCCGCGGCGGGCCTCGAGATCGTGGATGCCCTGACGTCCGAGCCCGCGCTCGAGGGCTACCATCTCCTGCCGAGCGTGCGCGGCGACCTGCTCCAGAAGCTGGGGCGCTTCGAGGAGGCCCGAGCCGAGTTCACGCGCGCCGCTGCGCTCACGCGCAACACTCGCGAGCGCGAGCTGTTGCTCGAGCGGGCTGCCCGGCTGCCGGCCTCCTGAGCCCATGTCCAGCCAACGCAGTGGTGCCCAATGGCTCCACCGAGATTTGTCGCGAGGTGGATGACCGCGGGTCCGCGCCTGCAGAGCCTGCTCCGTATCGTGGCCGCGTTTATGTTTGTCCAGGCGGGCACGTTCAAACTGTTCGCGTTTCCGATCGGGATGTCGCCGAACGGCGGCGCGGCGCCGTTCCTGTCGGAGTTCTGGGTCGCCGGCGTCCTGGAGACGTTCGGCGGTGCCCTGCTCCTCATCGGGCTGTTCACCCGCCCAGTCGCGTTCCTGCTAGCGGGCGAAATGGCGGTGGCGTACTTCCAGTTCTCTGTGCCCTTGGGTTTCTGGCCCGTCGCAAACAACGGCGTGGCCCCCGCGCTCTACTGCTTCCTCTGGCTCTACTTCTCGGCTGTCGGTGCG
>DASQAH010000363.1:0-11876 GCA_035635835.1 Gemmatimonadales bacterium | reverse complement strand
CTCGTTCACGTGCCACAGGTAACGCCCCTCCTGCGACGCGAAGAGGAAGGCCTTCTCGCGCTCCATCGCATCGGTTCCCTGGTCCGCCATGTGGAACGAATAGCTGGAGAGGTCGCCGTCGGAGGCCTGGAGGCTTGAATTGAAGGACTCGTCGTAGTGCCCGAGTTCCTTCATCACGCGCGCGCGCTCCTCCAGCAGTCGCTTCTCAAGGTGCTGGAGCTGCTTCTTGCTCAAGCCGCCCTTGACCTTGGATTTCGTCGGCATTATCGGTGTCCGCCCTTTCGTCCGTCATGTCGCCGGAGCGCGATCGTTACGCCGCGCCCCTCGATGTCGACTTCTCGGGTAATGTCCGCGTCCTCGAAGACTTCGCCCAGCACGAGGCGGCGCGCCAGCGTCTCGGTCTCCACGTACGAGCGGTAGGCAGCAACGGCCGCCACGACGTCCTCGGGTCCCGCAAGGCTCAGGTCGATCCGCGCAGTGTAGGCGTAGTCCGCCTCTTTGCGCAGTCGCTGGACGCGATTCACGACCTCGCGCGCCAGCCCCTCCTGAATCAGATCCGCCGTCAGCACCGGGTCGAGCGCCACGACGTAGGGGCCCTCGGCTTGTACGAGCCAGTCGCTCGCCACCTCGCGCGTGACCCGCACGTCCTCCGGCCGGAACTCCCACGTCCCCGCCCGCACCACCTCTCCACGTTCCAACTGCAGGAGGTCTTGCGCCGTGAGCTGGGACACGGCTTCAGCCGCGCGCGGCGTCTCCGCACCGTAGCGCTTGCCCAGACTGCGGAAGTTTGCCTTTCCCCGCAGCGTCACCAGGCCGTGGTCGGATTCCACCACTTCCACGGCCTTGGCGTTGACTTCGGCGACCAAGATATCTAACAGGTCCGCCAAGGCCGGCCCCGTCACGGCGGCGGGGACGGCCACCTTCATCCGCGCGATGGGCTGGCGCACCCGCATGCTCCGGGCGTCCCGGGCCGCCCGCGCCAGCGACGCCAACAAGCGGATGGCCTCCATCGCCCCGACGAGCTCGGGCTCCCGCAGCCCCCGCTCGCTCGGAAACCGCTCCAGGTGGACCGCGGTTCCTGCCACCGCCCGGTGCAGCCAGTCCGCCAGGAACGGCGCCGCCGGGGCGAGCAGCCGGCTGGCGTCGCGGAGCGCTTCATGCAGCGTGGCGAGGGCAGCCTCGTCGGCCGTGCGATCGGGCGCCCAGAACCGCGGTCGGTTGACGCGCACGTACCAGTTCGAGAGGTCGTCCACCACGAAGTCCATGATCGCCCGAACGCCAGCCGTCACGTCATAGTTGGACCAGGCCTCACGGACGGTGCGGATCACGTCGTCCAGCCGGGCGAGCAGCCATCGATCCACCGGCGGCCGTTGCTCCGGGGGCGGCGTGCGATCGCTCGGCACCCAATCCTCGGCGTACGTCCGGAAGAAATCGTAGGTGCTGCGCAGCGTGTTCAGGAACCCGCCCGCGACGCTGGAGATCTGTCCCGGGTCGAAGCGCTTGGGGAGCCAGACCTGGCTCTGACTCAGCAGGTACAGCCGCACGGCGTCGGCGCCGTGCTGCTCGATCACTTGCCAGGGGTTCACCACGTTCCCCTTGGTCTTGGACATCTTCTGGCCGTGGGCATCGAGCACCAGCTCGTTGACGATCACATGCTTGTAGGCGGGCGCGTCGAACACGCCCACGGCGATGGCGAGCAGCGAGTAGAACCAGCCGCGCGTCTGGTCCACGCCCTCGCAGATGAAGTCCGCGGGGAAGTGGGCTTGGAAATCGGCCTGATGCTCGAACGGGTAGTGCCACTGCGCGACCGGCATCGCGCCCGAATCGAACCACGCGTCGATCACCTCCGGCACGCGGTGCATGGTGCCACCGCAGGTGCGGCACGGCCACGTGTAGCCGTCGATGAAGGGCTTGTGGGGATCGAAGTCCGCCGCCAGGGGCTTACCCCAGCGCTCGGCCAGCTCGGCGAACGCACCGATCATGTCCCGGTGCTCGCGATCCCGGTCACACTCCCACACGTTGAGCGGCGTGCCCCAGTAGCGATCGCGCGACAACGCCCAGTCAACGTTGTTCTCCAGCCACTCGCCGAAGCGGCCCGCCCCGACCTCGGGCGGGTGCCAGTCCACGGACGCGTTCACCTCGAGCATCCGCGTCTTGACGGCCGTGGTGCGGATGAACCAGGACGTGCGGGCGTAATAGATGAGGGCCGAGTCGCAGCGCCAACAGAATGGATACATGTGGGTATGCGGCCGCGTCTCGAGCCAGCGTCCCTCGTGCTTCAAGCGCTCGACGACCAGCGCGTTCGTCGCCTTGTCCGTGACGAGCTTGCCCTCGATCTCCGGCCAGCGGGTCCCCTGAAACGTGCCGTCGGCGGCTACGGGGTTGACCATCGCGAGACCGTACTGCAGGGCCGCGGCGTAATCGTCGGCACCGAAGGCCGGGGCGAGATGCACCAGGCCGCTGCCTTCCTCCGCCGAAACGAAGGTCGCCGCGACGATCACGGCGCGTTGCCCCTCCTGCGGCAGGGGCACGACCTCGAGGGGGCGGACGTACCTCTTGCCCACCAGGTCGCGGCCGCGGTACCCCGCGACCCGCGCGCCCTCGGCCAACGGGCGGCCGTGGACTTTGATATGCGGCGCGAGGGCGGTGGCGGCGATGTAGCGCACGCCGTCCAGCTCCCACTCGCCATACTCCAGGTCCGGATGCACCGCCACGGCCACGTTGGAGAGCAACGTCCACGGCGTAGTCGTCCACACCACCAGCTGCCGCCGGGGATCGCCCTCGAGCGGGAACGTGACGTAGATCGTGTTGGTCTGGACTTCCTCGTAGCCCTGCGCCAGCTCGTGGGAGGAAAGCGCCGTGCCGCAGCGCGGGCAGTACGGCAGGACCTTGTGGCCGCGGTACAATAACGCCTTGTCGTACAGCTTTTTCAGCAGCCACCACACCGACTCGATATATGTGTTGGTGTAGGTGATGTAGGGGTGCTCGTAATCCAGCCAGTACGCGATGCGGTCCGACAGCGCCTCCCAGTCAGTCTTGTACGTGAAGACGCTCTCGCGGCACAGGCGGTTGAACGCCTCGACTCCGTAGGCTTCGATCTGTTTCTTGCCGCTGATCTTCAGCTGCTTCTCGACCTCGATTTCGACCGGCAGGCCGTGCGTGTCCCAGCCCGCGATGCGGGTGACGCCGTGGCCCAGCATCGTGTGGAAGCGGCACACCAGGTCCTTGATGGTGCGGGCGAAGACGTGGTGGATGCCCGGACGGCCGTTGGCGGTGGGAGGGCCCTCGTAGAAGACGAACGGGGGTCCGTAGCGCGTCGCTTCCTGCGTGCGCGCGAACAGCCGTTCGTGCTTCCAGGTGGCGAGCAGCTGCTTCTCCAACGCGTCCACCGCCCCGGCCGGATCGAGCAGCGGGTAGGCCATCAGTTGAGCTGCGCGCACACCCCGCGCACCACGCCCGTCAGCTGCGGCTCGGCTGCGCGCGCCGCGGCGATGATCTGCTCTACGGACGCCGGCTCGAGGGCGTCGGGCAAGCACCGGTCGGTGATGATGGACAGTCCGAGCACTCGCATCCCGCCGTGCACGGCGGCGATCACTTCGGGGACGGTGCTCATCCCGACCACGTCCGCGCCGAGGGCGCGCAGCATCCGGTATTCGGCACGGGTCTCCAGGTTGGGCCCTGCCACGGCGACGTAGACGCCTTCGCGCAGGGGAATCCCCCGCGCCAGCGCCGCGGCGCGCGCCAGCGCCCGCAGCCCGGCGTCATAGGCAGCCGACAGGTCGGGGAACCGGGGACCGAGCCGATCGTCGTTGGGGCCGACGAGCGGATTGTCGCCGAGCAGGTTGATGTGGTCGGCGAGCAGCACGAGATCGCCGCGATTCCAGAGGGGATGCATCCCGCCGCACGCGTTTGAGACGACGAGGATCGTCGCCCCCAGCGCGCGCATCAGACGCACCGGGAAGGTGACCTCCTGCAGGGTGTAGCCCTCGTAGCGATGAAAGCGGCCTTGCATCGCGACGACGCGGCGACCTTCCAGCGTGCCGAGCAGCAGCCGGCCGGCGTGGCTCTCCACCGTCGGCCGCACGAAGCCCGGCAGCTCGGCGTACGGGACGCTCGCCTCGACACGGATCTCCCCGGCCAGCGCGCCGAGCCCCGTCCCGAGGATGATGCCCACGTCCGGGGCGAGCGCGGTCCGTGCCCGCACGGCGCGGACGGCGGCGTCCAGCGTCACCCGCCTTTTCCTTCCAGCGCGCGCAGCTCGGCGAGCTGGCGCTCGAGCAGCGCGCGGAAGCCTTGCATGTAGCCGCCGTACATGCGCTCGGCCTCTGCCATCCGGGCCCGCACCTCCGCCTCGGCCGCTCGCGTCTCGTCCAGGATGCGGCGCGCCTCGGCCTCCGCCTCGCGCTTGATGACCTGGGCCTCGCGTTCGGCGGCAACGCGTACATCCTGCCGCAGCTGCTGCGCGGCGACGAGCGCCTCGTTCATCGCGCGCTCCCGCTCGCGGAACGCCCGGAGCTGCTCGGTGAGCGCCGACAGCCGCTCCTCCAGCACCGACCGCTCCCGGATCACGCGCTCGAGCGCATCGGCCACCCGCATCCGGAAATCCTCGACGCCTGTCGGCTCGTAGCCCCGCAGGCTTTTGCGAAACTCCTGCTTGCGGATGTCAAGCGGGGTCAGGTGAAAGGCGTCCCCGGGAACGGGGGAACGGGGAGGCTCGCTCATGTCGTCCTCGGCCCGAACAGGGCGGTACCCAATCGGATCACCGTTGCCCCCTCCTCGACCGCTATGCCGAAGTCGCCGGACATCCCCATCGAAAGGGTCGGTAGCCATAGACTGTCCTCCTTGAGTCCATCCCGCAGTGCGCGCAGCCCCCGGAAGGTCCGCCGCTGCACATCCGCGTCATCCGTGAACGGCGCCAGCGTCATCAGCCCCTCCAGGGCGAGATGCTCCAGCGTCGTAATCCGCCGCGCCAGCGCCGGGGTGTCGGCCGGGGCGCAGCCGCTCTTCTGGGCCTCCGCCGCGACGTTCACCTGCACCAGGATGCGCTGCCGCGTGCCCCGAGCCGCCGCGCGGCGGTCCAGCTCGACCGCCAACTCCCAGGAGTCGATCGAGTGGACCAGGGCGAACCGGCCGGACGCCTGCTTCGCCTTATTACGTTGCAGGTGGCCGACCAGGTGCCACGCCGCTCCGTCCGTCCGCGGATCCTTCATCTTCTCGAGCGCTTCCTGCACGCGATTCTCGCCGATGTCGATGAGCCCCGCGGCCAGCGCCGCCGCCACCGCCGCCGGGCCGAACCCTTTGGTGACCGCCACGATGGTGACAGGATGCGTCCAGCCCCGAGCGGCCGCTCGCGCGGCGATCTCGGCCCTGATGAGGGCGAGCCGCTCGGGCAGGGCGGCAAAATCCATAGCCGCAAAAAGTACCCGCCGGGGAGGACCGAAACAATCCTCCGCGCTCGCAACCCCCGGCGGGAGGCCGGGATAGCCGCCGTCAGCCGGCGGTCGTCTGTTGCACGGAGATGTGCTCGCCACCCTCGAGGTGGGTAATGGCCCCCGAGAGCAGATCCCGCACCTGCTGCGGGGTGAGCGGGCGGTGCAGCACGCCGTGGCTGGCGATGGAGATGGTGGAGGTCTCCTCAGAGACCACGAGCACCGTCGCGTCGGTCTCTTCCGAGAGGCCGAGCGCGGCGCGGTGTCGCGTCCCGAGGGACTTGTCGGTGACCTTGAACTGCGTGAGCGGGAGCACGCACCCCGCGCCGATGATCTGATCGCCCCGGATCAGCACGGCCCCGTCGTGGAGTGGGGAGTAGGGAGTGAAGATCGTGGTCAGGAGGTCGGCCGACACCTTCGCCTCCATCGGGACGCCGGTGGTGATGAACTCCTCGAGGCCGATATCTCCTTCGACCGCGACGATCGCGCCAGTGCCTGCCCGCGACAGGCGATCTAGCGCCTCGGCGATCTCCTCGGCCACCGACTGCCGGTCGCCACGGGAGAAGGCGCGCATCAGCCGCGACTGGCCGAGTCGCGCCAGCGCGTTGCGCAGCTCGGGCTGGAAGACCACGACCGCCGCGAACGTCCCGTAGGTGAACACCACGCCGAGCAGGGTGCTGATCATCGTGAACTTCGCGAACACCGCGACGAAGTAGGTGATTGAGAGAATCACCAGGCCGACCACGATCTGGATCGCGCGGGTGCCGACCAGGAACAACAGGAAACGGTAGATGACCCAGGCGACGATGGCGATCTCCACCGCGTCGGGCCACAGCTTCGGGGCGAGGAACCGAAACGCTTCGAAGTTCATGTCAGGGACTGTGTGGCGCGCGCCACGCTTAGGGCCTCCCGGGCCAGGGCGACGTCGTGAACCCGAAACAGTCGCGCGCCGCGCTCCCAGGCCAACGCGCAGGCCGTCGCCGTCGCGCGGTCGCGGTCCTCCAGGGGCCGCCCCGTAGCAGCGCCGAGGAACCGCTTGCGCGACGGCCCCACAACTACAGGATAGCCCAGCGCGACGATCGTAGCCAGTTCGTCGAGCAGCCGGAAGTTGTGCGCGGGGGTCTTGGCGAAGCCGAACCCGGGGTCCACGGCGATCCGCTCCCGGGCCACGCCCGCCGCTTCCGCCCGCTCGGCGGCCGCGCCCAGCTCGGCCGCCACCTCGACCGCCACGTGTCGGTAGGAGGCCAGGGCGTCCATCGTGTCCGGGGTCCCCCGCATGTGCATCAGGACCAGCGCCGCTTGGGACCGGGCCACGGTCTCCGCCATGGCCGGATCGTATGCCAGCCCCGAGACGTCGTTCACGATCACCGCGCCGGCGGCGACCGCGGCGGCGGCAACCGCTCCCTTCCGCGTGTCGACCGACACGGGACCCAGCCCTCGACGGACCAGCTCGCGAATCACGGGAACGACCCGTGCCTGCTCCTCGGCGGCTGGCACGACCGCCGCGCCGGGCCGCGTGGACTCGCCGCCGACGTCCAGGACGCGGGCGCCATGCGCCGTGAGGCGCTCGCCGTGGGCCACGGCCGCCTCCAGGGTGGCGTATTGCCCGCCATCGGAGAACGAGTCGCGCGTCACGTTAACGATGCCGATGAGGACGGGCTGTTCCAACGGGATCTCCCCGCCGGGGATCACCCAGCGATGGGGTGGCATGGTGTAGGCCGCGAGGAAACGGGCGAGCGCGGGGGAGAGTGATTCGAGCCCGGCCGGCACGCGGTCGGCGCGGGCGAGTGGGGCCAGCCGGCTCGCGGCGGTACAGACGAGGGCCCAGCCTTCGCCGGTGAGGAGGTCGGCCCCGGCGCGTGCCGCCCAGCCGACGAGCGCCTCGCGGTCGGCTTCAGTGATCTCTTCGAGGAGCAGCGCGAGGGGCTCGAGGCCGGTGGCGGCGAACCAGGCGGGCTGGGCGTCCCAGCCGCGCGCCGCGAGCGCCGCACGCACCGCTTCCGGGGTGTGCGCGGCGAGCGCGGTGACCTTCACCGCAGCGCCTGAATTGCTCCGCCCACGACGAGCGCGGCCCCCGCGACCCACAGCGCACGCGTGAACGCCCGCTTTACGGCGGGCGGAGGTGCATCGCGATCGATGCGGAGCTTGCCGAGGTCGGGAATCATTGCCATCCCAGTCGGCGGAGAATCTACCACGAACCTACGGCGTCGTGCAGCAGGCAGGCGCCTGCACCGCCCTCACGCCCCGGCTGGCTCCGGCGGCAGGTTGAGCACCGGCCCGCGGGTGGGGGCCGCTTTCTCGCGAGCTGCGGGGGCTCCCGAGGTGACCTTCGGGTCCGAAGGGGAAACTTGCGGCGGCAGCGGCTTGCCGGCCATCACGAGTTCCACCTCCTCGCGGTCGAGCGTCTCCCGCTCCAACAGCGCGTGCGCGAGGCGGTCGAGGCTGTCGCGGTGCTCACTAATGATGGCCTTGGCGCGCTCGAAGGCGCCCTCCAGGATGCGCTTCACCTCGTTGTCGACCAGCTCGGCGGTGCGCTCCGAGATCTCACGGCGTTGCACGATTTCCCGGCCGAGGAAGATCTCGGCTTCCCGGTCGCCGACGGCGATGGGACCGACGGCGTCACTCATGCCGAACTGGGTGACCATGCGCCGGGCGTAGGAGGTGGCGACCTGGATGTCCTGTGCCGCGCCGGTCGTGACCTTGTCCGGTCCGAAGACCACTTCCTCGGCGCACCGCCCGCCGTAGGCCGTGGCCAGCCGGCCGAGGATGGACTGTTTGGTGTACTTGTGGAGCTCCTCTTCGGGCAGATAGGCCGTGATGCCGAGCGCGCGGCCGCGTGGCACGATCGTCACTTTGTGCAGCGGATCGGCGCCCGGAACGTTGAGGCTCACGAGGGCGTGGCCGGCCTCGTGGTAGGCGATGAGCGTGCGCTCCTCCTCCGACAGCACCCGGCTCTTACGTTCCAGCCCGAGCATCACTTTGTCCTTGGCGTCTTCGAGATCGCGCATGTCCACCGCCTGCTTGTTGCGGCGTGCAGCGAGCAGCGCGGCCTCGTTGACCACGTTGGAGAGCTCCGCCCCGGAGAGTCCCGGGGTCCCACGCGCGATGAGGGAGAGGTCGACGTCCTGGGCGAGCGGGATCTTGCGCGTGTGCACGCGCAGGATCTGCTCGCGACCCTTCACGTCCGGCATGTCCACGACGATCTGGCGGTCGAAGCGGCCAGGACGCAGCAGCGCCGGGTCGAGGATATCGGGCCGGTTGGTGGCGGCGAGCAGGATCACCCCGTCGTTCGACTCGAAGCCGTCCATCTCGACGAGCAGCTGGTTCAACGTCTGCTCGCGCTCATCGTGGCCGCCGCCGAGACCAGCGCCGCGGTGGCGTCCGACGGCGTCGATCTCATCGATGAAAATGATGCACGGCGCGTGGGCTTTGCCCTGCTCGAACAGGTCGCGCACCCGGGAGGCGCCGACGCCCACAAACATCTCCACGAAGTCCGAGCCCGACATCGAGAAGAAGGGCCGGCCCGCCTCACCCGCCACCGCCTTGGCGAGGAGCGTTTTGCCAGTCCCCGGCGGCCCCACCAGTAGCGCGCCCTTCGGCAGCCGGCCCCCCAGGCGCTGAAATTTCTGCGGATCCTTGAGGAAATCGATGATCTCCTCAAGCTCCTGCTTGGCCTCGTCGCAGCCTGCGACGTCGTTGAACGTCACTTTGGGAGTGTCGCCTGTGAGCAGCTTAGCCTTCGATTTCCCGAACGCGAAGGCGCGGTTGCCTCCCTGCTGCATCTGCCGCAGCATGAACACAATCAGCCCGAGCAGCAGCAGGTATGGCAGGAACTGCAGCAGCACGAGCCCGAAGGTGGGTTTCTCCAGTTTGCCTCGGACGTCGACACTCTTGGCCCGCAGGTTCGCCACCCACGTGTCGTTCGCCTCGAACGGCAGCAGCATGGTGAAATGCTCGGCGGTGCGGCGGCCCTCGGGGAGGGCGTGACGGAAGTCGCCCTTGATCTGCTGGCGCTCCGTGATCTCCACCGCGGCGATGTTGCCCTGGTCGAGTTGGTCGGCGAACTCGGTGTACGTGATCTCCACCGCTTCCTGGCGGCGGCCGGCGGCGAATTTGACCAGCGCGATCGAGCCGACGATGAGGAGCGCCCAGAACGAGAGCGTCCGCAACATCTGGGGCCAGTTGAACGCGCGAGGGGGAGGGGGCAGTCGGTTCGGCATCTACGTCAGGCTCGCTATATAAGGAAGGTGCCGGAAGTTCTCGGCGTGATCGAGCCCGTACCCCACGAGGAACGCGCGCGGGGCGTCGAACCCGACGAACGACGCCTGCAACTCCAGGTGCTCGGCGATATGCTTGTGCAGCAAGGCACAAATCTCCAGACTCCGCGGGTTACGCGCCCGCAACAGCGTTACCAGCCGGTTCAACGTCTTCCCCGTATCAATGATATCCTCGACCAGGAGGATATGTTTCCCCGCAAGCTCGGTTTCGGGGTCGTACAGCAGCCGCACGTTGCCGCTCGACGCCGTGCCCTCGCCATAGCTCGCGGCCACGAGGAAATCGACCTGCAGCGGCCGATCGAGCCGCCGCACCAGGTCGCTCAGGAAGATGAAGCTCCCCTTGAGCAAGCCGAGGACCAGGAGGTCTCCCTCCGGGTAGGCGGCAGTAATCTCCGCTCCCAGCTCAGCTACCCGCCCCGCGATCGTTTTGGCGTCGAACACGATCCGCGCGAGCTTCGTGTCACCGGTCTGCTTCAGCAGACTCCCCGCTCCGAATAACATCGAGTCGCACCGCCGGGGTTCCGGGCACAGGGAGCGCAGCCGCGCTACGACACACCCCGGGTACCCAGAGAATGGTTTCGCCGCTGGTGACGACGGGGTAGCGCCCCCGCTCGCTTCGCGGCACGTGCGCGTCCATCAGTACGCGACGCAGCGCCCGGCGCCCAACGCCGCCCAGCGGGACCACCCGGTCCCCGGGACGCGGCGACCGCACCGCCCAATCTGCGCCCGCGACCCACGTCGTCCATGCCGTCCGCTGCAGCATCGCCGGCGCGGGTTCGGGACGCCAGCTCAAGCTGAAGTCGCCGAACTGAGCGCTACCACGCTCACCAGCGCCTACGAGCTCCTCGGCGGCGCACCCGATCGGGCGCCTCACCTGCAGGCGGTCAAAGGCCACCTCCGCCGTCCAGCCGCCGCCCAGTGGCAGCCGTCGCCCAGAGGATCGCCTCGCCAGCGCGCACACCGCCTGCGCTCGCCGCGGCCCCAACACCAGACTCCCGCCGACGCGGCGCGCCGCGGCACGCACCAGGGCGACGGCCACTTCGTCATCATAGCGAGCGAGCCCCGCACGGGCAACGTCGAAGCCGTGCGCCGCGACGTGAAGTTCAAGGTCGGGAACGACTTCCAGCAGACGATCCCACGCGCGCCGCTCCGCGGCTGCGTAGCGGCCGACGCGCAGCAAGTCCTCCCGCACGCGGGTGCCGAGCCGTGCCAGGAGCAACGGGACCAGGGTGCCCCGGATCCAGGAGCGCAGGTGCGCGGGATCACGATTAGCGGGGTCGTCGTGCACTGGGAGGCCGCGCTCGCCAGCGTAAGCGACGAGCTCCGCATGCGTGAACGGCAACAGGGGCCGCACCAGCCCGCCGCGGGTGCGGGCCGGCATCCCCGCGAGCCCCGCCGGCGCGCTGCCCCGCAGCACCCGCAACAGCACCGTCTCAACCTGGTCGTCGCCGTGGTGAGCAGTGACGAGATAGCGGGCGTGGCGGCGCGCCTGCACGGCTCGCAGCCAGACGTAGCGGGCGCGACGCGCGAGGGTCTCGGTGGTCCCCGGACCGAGGCCGAGTTCACCCAATTCGAACGGGAGGCCGTATCGCTCGGCGAGTCGCTGGACCGATTGTCTGACCGTCCGACTGTCCGACTGAATCCCGTGGTCGGCGTGGGCGACGACCAGCGCCAGCCCGAGGGCCGGCCCGGCCTCCTGGAGCAGATCCAGCAGCGCGACCGAATCGGCTCCTCCCGAGACGGCGACGAGCGCCGTCCCCGGCGCTGGGAACAGCCGGGCGGTCTCGCAGTGGGGGCGGAAGCGGTCGGTCAGCGCAGCGGTCATATTTAAGTATGGCCTCCCCCGAACAAACCTACCAACTCCTGCGCCATCTCACGTCCCCGCTCGTGGCGATCACCTCGGAGCTGAGCGGCAAGCGCAACGGGATGATCTCGGATGCCGCGATCCGGGCCTCTATCGTGCCGACGGTGCCCCGGCTCTCGGTCTACATCCACAAGTTCAACTATAGCCACGACCTGATTTTCGACAGCGGCCGCTTCGTGTTGCACCTGCTACACACGAAGCAATTCGACTTGATCCACCAGCTCGGGTTTTTCAGCGGGCGCGACCGCGACAAGCTGGCGGACATCCCGCACCGGCCGGGCACCCTGGGCGCCCCTGTGCTGGACG
>DASQAH010000362.1:0-6268 GCA_035635835.1 Gemmatimonadales bacterium | reverse complement strand
GCCCCCCCCGGGACGCCGTCCGCGGCGCCCAGCGGGGTACACGGCAGATAGCGGCCGGGGATGATCTCGAAATGGAGCTCTTGGCGCGCCCCGACTTCAGAGGTGTAGTAGCCGAACATCGTCACCCACTTGATCATGTGGAAGAATGACTCCGGGTGGCGGCCAGGTTGATCCTTCAGCCGGAAGGCTTCGTCCTCAAGCAGGGTCAGGAGTCGCACCTGATCGGCTTCGCCGCCTTCCACGAAGTCCTTGCCAAACGCTGCCCGGGCCCGGGTATCGAGGTCCGCCAGCCCGGCCAGGAAGTGTGCGCGCTGCTCCTCCGGTGCCCATTCCGTGAGCAGCAGGTCAGCGAATTCGTTGACCCGCGCCGCCACAGCACCTGGGGTGTCGGTCGCCGGCAGAATCCGGTCGGCTACGGCCGTGACCGTGGCATTCTGATGGGGGTCAAACGTGCGTAAGGTGGGGCGTGCGGCGAGGCGCTCGTGCATTCGTTGGCCGAGCGCCAGGAGGTCGGTCGCAGGCAGGGCGGCCGTCGCGCCGAAGAGGCGGAGTGCATCTCGTCTGTCCATGGCAGCCTTTGTCCCGGGGCTTCCTCTAATTGAGTCGCGCGAGGCAAGAGCGCAAGGGTAGACTTCCAGCGTGAGTTCGCACACCACCGGTCACACTTTCCTCGATCCCACGGGGCGCCGCTGGGCACGCATTCGGGCCGGCGCCCTGGTTGCCGGGGTCGTCAGCACAGTGTTGCTGCTCTTTGTCGTGACTGGCATCATGATCGCGCCGATCCTACCCAGCCTGCCGCTGGTGCAGACCGCCGCGGACTCGCTAGGCGCGCCGCCGCGGCGGGCTCGGTCGACCCTGCGGCGGTACGTGTCCATCAGGGCGGAGCGAGAGCGACTGGCGGCGCGGCAGCGCCTGTTCGAGTACCTGCGACAGCACCCGGCCCCACCGGCCCTGCATTACGCGCAGATGCCGATCACGCGCCCGCATGTGCGGCCGGATCGGCAACTCGCCACTCGACCGACTAGCGACCCCATCGTGGTCGGCTTCTACGTCAACTGGGACGACAATTCGTACGCTTCGCTGAAATTGCACAAGGACGCGCTGGATTGGGTGGTGGCGGAGTGGGGGTTTGTCGGGCGTGGCGGCGACACGCTTCCCGTGCGGTTCGAGGTGCCCGACACGGTGCTCAAGCTGATCCGGAACGGCCAGCAGCCGCCGTTGGTGTTCGCGCTGATCACGAACTTCACGGGTGAGGATTTCGACGCGCGGCCAGTGGAGCGGATGCTGCGCCGGCCGCAGCTGCGACGCAAGGCGCTGGACGAGATCCTGACCGCGGTGACCACTTACGACCTGGCCGGCGTGATGATCGACTTCGAGCAGCTTCCGGAGAGTCTGCATCCGGAGCTCCTCGCCTTCCTGCGACAGCTGCGCGCGCGGCTTCGGCCAGCAGGGCGACTGCTCACGCAGACGATCCCCGGGGACGACGCCACCTGGCCGGCCGCGGAGTACGCCGCCGTCAACGACCGCGTATTCGTGATGCTGTACGACGAGCACGACCCGTCGGACAACCCCGGGCCGATCGCGAGCCAGGCGTGGTTCGAGCGACACCTGCGTCGGGTGTTGACCCGGGTGCCGGCCGACAAGCTGCTTATCGGGATCGGGCAGTATGGCTACGAATGGTCCGATACGTCGGAGTCGGCACTCGAGCTGACCTTCCAGGACGTGATGGTGTTGGCGCGCGACAGCCACGTCATGCCGACGATGGACGCGGGCTCGTTGAATCCGACCTTTTCCTGGGATGACCCGGACTCGACGAGCCACATCGTGTGGTTCCTCGACGGGCCTACTGCATACAATCAGATCCGGCGGGCGCTGCCCACGGGGGTGGCTGGGGTGGGCATTTGGCGCCTAGGAGCCGAGGACCCCTCCCTGTGGAGGGTGCTCGCTCGCGATGGCCTCGCCCCCACGCCTGCCTCGCTGGACACGATCCACATCGGGTACGACGTCGAGTTCATCGGGACGGGAGAGATTCTGCGGATGGTCGCTCAGCCGACGCTCGGCGCCCGCACCCTGCTAACGAACCCCGCGACAGGGCTCATCGAGCGGGAGGCGGTGACGCGTATCCCCTCGACTTACATCATACGACGCTACGGCCGGCGCAAGAGCGCGGTGGCGCTGACGTTCGACGACGGCCCAGACCCGGTGTGGACGCCGCGGATTCTCGACACGCTGCGTGCCCACAACGCCAAGGCGACCTTTTTCATTATCGGTGAGAACGCCGATCTCCATCCCGAGCTGGTCCGGCGGGAATTGCGCGAAGGCCACGAGATCGGGAACCACACCTTCACGCATCCGAATCTGAGCCTGGTGAGTGCGCGGGCGACGCGCTACGAGCTCAACGCGACGGAACGGTTGATCGAAGCGATCACCAACCGCCGCACCGCCTTGTTCCGGCCGCCCTACTTCGGGGACGCCGAGCCCACCACCGCTGACGAGCTGGTGCCGATCGCCGTCGCCCAAGACCTCGGTTACATCACCGTCGGGCTGCGGGACGACCCGGGGGATTGGGCCGAGCCCGGCGTCGACTCGATCATCCGTCGCAGCCTCGATCAGCTCGGCCGGGGCAACGTGATCCTGTTGCACGACGGCGGGGGCAGGCGCTATCAGACCGAGCGGGCCCTGGGGCCGCTCATCGACTCCCTTCGGGCCCGGGGCCTCACCCTAACAACGGTCACCGACCTCGCCGGCATCAGCCGGGACCAGGCGATGCCGCCGCTGCCCCGGAGCGCCGCGCTGCGCCGCTTCATGGAGTTGACGTCGTGGTCGCTGATCGGCTGGATCGAGCTAGGAATGCACACGGTGTTCCTCGTCGCGATGGTGCTCGGCTTCGCCCGTCTTGTCGGAATCCTGGGCCTCGCGATCTACCAGCGCACCGCGCGCCGCTACGCGCGCCACGCCGGCGACACGAGCTACCGGCCGGCCGTCACCGTCGTCGTGCCCGCCTACAACGAAGAGCAGGTGGTGTGCCGCACGGTGGAGTCGCTGCTCGCGCAGGAGTACGCTCCCCTCGAGATCGTGGTCGTCGACGACGGGTCCACCGACCGCACCTTCGAGGTCCTGACCGCCACTTTCCGCGATCACCCCCGCGTACGCCTGTTCCGGAAGCCGAACGGCGGCAAAGCCAGCGCCCTCAACCTGGGCGTGGACCAGGCGACTGGCGAAATCATCGTCGCGTTGGACGCCGACACCGTGTTTCCGGCCGGCACGATCGCCGCCCTGGTCGCACGGCTGGCCGACCCCCGTGTAGGGGCCGTCGCAGGGAACGCCAAAGTGGGCAACCGGATCAACTTGGTCACCCGCTGGCAGGCGATCGAGTACGTGACGAGCCAGAACATCGACCGCCGGGCGTTTGCGCTGCTCAATTGCGTCACGGTGGTGCCCGGCGCCGTCGGGGCGTGGCGTCGCGATCTGATCCTGCAGGCGGGCGGGTTCAGCGGCAGCACGCTGGCCGAGGACCAGGACCTCACCCTCGTCCTGTTACGACGGGGCTGGCGGGTGGCCTACGCCGACGACGCGATCGCCTTTACCGAGGCCCCGGACACGCTGCGCGCGTTGGCCAGGCAACGGTTCCGGTGGAGCTTCGGCACGTTGCAATGCGCCTGGAAGCATCGTGACGCGTTGTTCAACCCGCGCTACGGGACGCTCGGCTTCATCGGTCTGCCGAACATCTGGATCTTCCAGCTCTTGTTCCCCTTGATCTCCCCGATCGCGGACCTGTTGTTTCTGTGGTCCCTGCTCGAGGTCTACATGAACTACGTGCAGCACGGGCCGGAGTACGCGGTTCAGAGCCTGCTTCAGGTCGTGATGTACTACAGCTTGTTCCTCGCCGTGGACTGGGTCGCGGCGGTCATTGCCCTGTTTTTGGAACGTAGCGAGGATCGGTCCCTGGCCTGGCTCGTGCTGTTGCAGCGGTTCGCCTACCGCCAGGTGATGTATTGGGTGGTCGTGCAAGCTGTGGGAGCCGCACTGAAGGGTCGCGCGCGGGGGTGGGGAAAGCTCATCCGTAAGGGTACAGTGACCGTCGGCGCCGGGTAGTGTGACCGAAGGCGCTCTGGGATGGTCTTTTAGCACACTCCTCTCGAGGACCAGCCAATGCGGAAGCCTGTCGTCCCCGTTTGCTTGCTGCTCACCGGCCTCGTCGCCGGCGCCTCGCCGGCCGCAGGACAAGACAGCTCGAGCGCCGGCGCCGGGCTTCTTGCCGGAATCGCCTTCGGTGCGGCCAAGATCACGACCGTGCGAACCGAGCGGGCACTGAGCGGCGCCCTGGCTTACCAGCCGCGTCCCTGGCTCACCTTCTCCGCAACTCCGACGTACATCCGGGCCACTAACGACAGCGCTGGCACGAGTCTCACGAGCAGCGGGGTGGGTGACCTCCCGCTGGGCGTCGCGGTCGAGCAAGAACTGCCGGGCGCCTGGTCGCCGACCGTGGCCGCTTCGCTGGGCATCACGCTGCCTACCGGGAGCACGCAATGTGGCCTGGGCAGCGGCGAGACCGGCGTCGGGCTTGACCTCGGGGCCGGCGTTTCCCCCGTGGACCCCCTCCATGTGTCCGTCGGGGCGAGCCGGGCCCTCTCCGGCCTCTCGAGCCAGTCGGCGCTCAGCGCCCCCAAGGCGACCTCGCTCAGCATGGATGCGAGCGTCGACCTGGCGGAGGGATGGACCGCAAGCCTGTCCTTTTCGGGAGATTTCGGACAGGTGGATTCCACGCAGGCCCTGAGTCGCGCCCTCGGCTTCGGCGCCTCGCACAGCCTCGGGAAGCGTCTCGCGGTGACGCTCGACGGCAGCGCCGGTCTCACGGCGGGATCGCCACGCTGGGCGCTGTCGTTCGGGATCGGGACGACCTTCTCCGGCGTCTCGCCGGTCGGTCCGAACTCCCCGTTCCGCAGGCTTAAGGGAACGTTCGTCGGCAGCGTAGGCCGCGGCAGCGGCCATGGGAAGATCGGCGGCGGCAAGGGCACGAGCGGCTCGACGAGCTGCTGAGGCGTGGAGGGATTACTGCTCCGCCAGCGACGACTTGGCGTCCATGCCGCGGCCGGTGAGAGACATCTCCGCACCGTCCGAGAGGTGAGCCTTCACAATGCCGAAGGGGACGTCCGCGGAGACCCAGGCATCGCCTTGGGCGCTGCGCACGTGCAGGGCGCGGAATCTCCCGGCCGGTACCGTGACGGACTCCGGGCCGACGACCTCTCCGTTGGAACAATGCCGGACCACCTCCGAGGCGACACTGCGCGCGATCTGTCGACCGACCACCACAATGAGCATGTCCGGCACGCGGATCGAGGGCCCGTTCCCGGCCTTCGTCACGAGGCCGCGAACGTCGGGGGTGGCAGTAAACAGTCCCGCAACGAGGAGCTGCCCGACGAACCGGTCCGGACCGCGCGTCGTCACCACCTCATACCAGTAGAAGGTCGAGTCGCCTCGCAGCTCTGATCCAACGATGGCGAAGCGCAGATGTGAGCCGTCCGACCGCCCGCCTGCCACATCGTATTCCGCCCACTGTCCGAGCCGCACTACGCGGACGCTACGACAGAATTCGGTGAAGGACTGCGCCCGCAGGGCGGGAGCGGCGGCGCTACAGAGCGCGAAGACAAGCAGCCAGCGAAGACGCATCGACACGGCGTAGACTCCAGACCGAGAGGTGGCGCAGAGATACCCTTCAGACGCCCGAGGGGCCAGGAGGTTCCACGCTGGGGAAGGGGGGGCGCAAGGAGTGCAGCCTGGACTCTACCAACAGTTCGCGCCCGGGCTCTTCGCAAGCCATCATTAAGTCAGCACGCAGCGCGACTTCGACCTCCGGAGGACACCGCATGGCGGCGCCGGTCTCAATCGAACGGTTCGTGAAGGAGCTGGAAGCTCTGAAGAAGGAGATGGACGCCGGCAAGCTCGCTCACGGCGAGTATGACCAGCGGCTGGCGCGCGCATTGGGAGAGCTGCGCGAGCGCGGACTCGACGCCGACCGCGGCCGCGTGACGGCGGCGATCGACGACGCAGCCAAGCGAGGTATCATCACGCCGGCGGTGAAGAACCACCTCGTGAAGCGACTCGGGCTGTCGTAGATTAGCGAGGTGTTCCGGTTCGTCAGGGCCGGGTCCCCCGCGCTGGCGCTCGGCCTACTCGCCGGCGTGTACGCGTTCTGGCTTACCGCAGCCCCCGGGCCCGGACTCGAGCCGGACTCAATGTCCTACGTGGGGGCTGCCGAGTCGCTGGT
>DASQAH010000361.1:0-7174 GCA_035635835.1 Gemmatimonadales bacterium | reverse complement strand
CCGTCCCCCCCCCCCCCCCCTCCCCCACCCCCCCACTCCTCCCGCAACGGGGTGGCGGTTGTCGTGCGGGTTCTGATCGTCGAAGACGATCCCGAGCTCGCCAGCCTGGTGCGTGATGGCCTGCGAGCCCACCGGATCGATGCCGCCCTGGCAGCGAGCTTTGCCGACGGCCAGGAGCGGGCGGCGGCGGGCGAGTACGATGTGGTGATCCTGGATGTCCGGCTTCCGGGCGGCACCGGCTTCGAGCTGTGCCGGGAGTTGCGACGCAGCGGCATCACCACGCCCGTACTCATGCTCACCGCCCTGGACGCCGTCGACGACCGCGTCTCCGGCCTCGAGGCCGGCGCCGACGATTACCTGACGAAACCCTTCGCCTTCCGGGAGCTCCTCGCGCGGATTAAAGCCCTGGCCCGGCGCCGGCCGGCTGTAGTCCCGGCACAGCACCGCATCGCCGACCTCGAGGTGGATCTATCAGCCCGCACGGTGCGGCGCGGTGGCCGACCGATCACCCTCACGGCCAAGGAGTTCGCCCTGCTCGAGCTGTTCGTGCTTCACGAGGGCCGGGTGCTCGACCGGACGACCATTACGGCGCACGTGTGGGACGACAACCACGACCCATTTGCCAACGTGCTCGACGTGCTAGTGCGGCGGCTACGCCGCAAGATCGACGACGACTTCGAGCCGAAGTTGATCCTCACCCTCCGCGGTGCCGGGTACCGCTTCGGTGGGCGGGGGGTGGGGGGCGCGCGGAGCCCATGAACGGTCTCGCCCGTCTGCGGCTGCGCCTTACGCTGTGGTATGGGGGAGTATTTACCCTGATCCTCGTGCTGCTGGGCGGCGGGCTGTTCTTCGCCATCCGGCACCAGATCTCGCGCCAGCTCGACGCCTCGCTGCGGGTCGCTACGCTCGTACTCGAGCGCGCGGCGCGCATCCGCGAGGTCGAGCGGGCGCAGGCGACGGGGCCGGTCGCCGACGCGGTCGACGAGCTCCACATCCCCGAGCGCGACCTTTACCTCTTCGACGGCGCCGGCCAACCGATCAAGCCGACCCAGGCCCCTGCCTGGATTGCGGACGCGGCCCATCTCGCCTCCCGCGCCGGGACCGCCGACCGCGACCTGGAGACTCCCGGGGGTCACCAGGTCCGGCTCCACGCCGAGCGCTTCACAGGCGAGCACGGGGCGCCCTACGTCGCGGTCGTAGCAGCCGACGGCCTGGAGCTTGAGGATCAATACGCTTCGCTGATCGAGGCGTTCGTGGCGGCGACACTCGTCGCACTCCTGCTGGTCGCCGGGGGAGGGTACGTCCTAGTCCAGAAGTCCACCGCGCCGGTGGAGCGCTCGATGGAGCAGATGCGCCGCTTCATGGCCGACGCCGCTCACGAGCTCCGTACGCCGATCACAATCCTGCGCACCCGGGCCGAGGTCGCGATCGGCCAGGAGCGCGTACCGGCGCAGGACACGGCGACGCTGCGGGCGGTCGAGCGCGAGACGGCCCGCCTCGGCGAGATCGTGGAGGATCTCCTGACGCTCGCGCGGGCCGACGCTGGTGAACGGCCAGTGGGGCACGTGGCCCTGTTCCTGGACGACGTGGCCGCGGAGGCAGTGGATGCGGTCCGGACGCTGGCCGAGCAGAAGCGCGTGCAGGTGGCGGTCGGGGAATTCGAGGAGGCGAAGGTGACGGGCGACCCAGCACTCGTGCGCCAGCTGTTGCTCATCGTGCTCGACAACGCGGTCAAGTTCACGCCCGCGGGAGGCACCGTGCGCCTCGACATCACGGCGGCGAACGGGCGCGCGAGCGTCGTCGTCACGGACACCGGAGTCGGCATCCCGGCCGAGCAGCTGCCACACGTCTTCGAGCGCTTCTACCGCGGGGAGCCCGCGCGGCGCGAGGCACAGGGAGCTGGGCTCGGCCTCGCCATCGCCCGCTGGATCGCCGACGCCCACCGGGCCCGTATCGACATCGTGTCCACTCCCGGAACGGGGACAACCGTGAGTATCATTTTCCCCGCCGCCGAGCTGCTCTGAACGGACCTTCATCACTACAGGAGGAACCGTGTACACCGTGTCTCGCGTGCTTTCCTGTTTGGCCGTGCTGCTGGGGGCCAGCGTAGGGGCCGGCAGCGCGCAATCCTACCACGTCGTCAACACGTACACCCTAGGAGGGGACGGCGGCTGGGATTATCTCGCCCTCGATACCGTCGGCCATCGGCTGTTCATCGCCCGAGCGAACCGGGTCATGGTCGTGGACCCCGACAACGGGAAGGTCCTGGCGGAGATTCCGGGCCTGAAGGGCGCCCACGGGGTCGCCTTCGCGTATGAAGCGGGCCACGGATTCGCCACCTCGGGGGCGGACAGCAGCGTCGTGATGTTCGACCTGAAGACCCTCCAGGTGCTGGGGCGCACGACGGCTGCCCCCGATGCCGACGCCATCCTCTACGATCCGGCGACCAAGCGCATCTTCACCTTCAACGGTGACTCACACAACGCCAGCGTGATTGACGTCGCCACGGGACAGCGGATCGGCACCATCGAGCTCGGCGCGGGCCCTGAATTCGGCGTCTCCGCCGGAGACGGCAAGCTCTACGTGAACCTCGAGGACAAAGGCGCCGTGGCGGAAATCGACGCGGCCGCCATGAAGGTCACACGCCAGTGGTCGTTGACGCCCTGCCAGGCCCCGACGGGCCTCGCGATCGACCGCGCGCATCACCGGCTCTTCAGCGGCTGCCGGAATCAAATGATGGCGATCTCCGACGCGACCGCCGGCAAGCTGATCACGACCGTGCCGATTGGGCAGGGCGTCGATGCCTGTCGGTTCGATCCCGGGACCCAGCAGGCGTTCGCGTCCAACGGCGATGGGACCTTGACGGTCGTGCACGAAGCGGCCCCGGATACGTTCACGGTGGTTGCCAACGTCGCGACCAAACGCGGCGCGCGGACCATGGAGCTCGACCTGAAGACGCATCGCGTGTACACCGCGACCGCAGACTTCGGGCCGACGCCCGCGCCCACTGCGGATCGCCCGCGGCCGCGGCCGAGCTTGGTGCCGGGGACGTTCGCGTTGCTCGTACTCGATCGATAGGACTCACCGACACCGGGCCGCCGGTGACCCCCCCCCCCGGTCAGGGCCGGGCCCGGTAGGAGCCTCCGCGTATCGCGACGAGCAGGATCGGAACGGCGAACAGGGTGATCGGCGTGGACAGGGTCAGCCCGCCGATGACGGCGAGCGCGAGGGGTCGTTGCAGCTCGCTCCCCGCCCCGATGCCCAGCGCGAGCGGGAGCAGTCCGAACAACGTGCACAGCGTCGTCATCAGGATGGGGCGGAGCCGGACCCGGGCGGCTTCGCGGATCGCCGTCTCCAGCGGCACGCCCGCTTCCCGCATCCGCAACCGGGTGAAGTCGAGCAGGATGATCCCGTTCTTCACGATCAGCCCGACGAGCAGGATGAGCCCCATGAGGGAGGAGACGTTCAACGCCGTGCCGGTCACGAGCAGTAATACGAGCGCCCCGACGAACGACACGGGGGCGACGATCAGCACGACGAGCGGCTCCACGAACGACTCGAACTGCACGACCATCACCGCGCACACGCTCATCACCGCGAGGCCGAGCACGAGCAGCAGCGCGCGGAACGCGTCCTGCTGGCCCGCGTACTGGCCGCCGAGCGCCAGCCGGACGCCGGACGGCGGTGGATGGGCGGCGAGCACGCGTCGCACGTCCCCCATCACTCCCCCGAGCGAGCGGCCGCTGACATCCCCCGTCATCACGATCAGCTGCTGCTGGTTCTCGCGCTCGAGAGCCGCCCGGGACTCGGCTGGCGTGAACGAGGCGAGACTGCCGAGCGGCGTGGCGCGGTGCGTGCGGGCGCTGAGGATCGGCAGGGAGCGCAGCCGCAGCGGATCGAAGCGCACCGAGTCGGCCGCGCGCACCCGCACCCCCACCGGCCGGTCCTCAGTCCGGATCTCGCCGGCCCTTACGCCGAGCAACGCCGCGCTCGCCGCAGTCCCCACGTCCGCAGGTGTGATCCCGAGGCGGTCGGTCTCCGCCTGGTGCACGCGCATTAGCAGCTCGGCGGAGGGCTCGCTGACGCCATCGTAGAGGTCCGCGAGTCCGTTGATGTGCCCGAGGTCGGGAGCGAGGCGCCGCGCGTAGGCCTCGAGGGTGTCGAGCGGCTCGCCGAACAGCTTGATCTCGACCGGCCGCGCCGCCCCCGCCAGATCGTTGATCACGTCGGACAGGATCTGCACGAACTCGATGCGCAGGCGCGGGGCGGCCGCGGAGATCTTGCCCCGCACCTCGTCGATCACCGCGAAGATGTTCCGGGAGCGGCGGCTTGGCAGCACGAGCCGTGCGACGATGTCGCCGCGGTTCTGCTCCGTCGCGAACAGCCCGAGCTCGGCCCCGGTGCGGCGCGACGTCCCGGAGATCTCCGGCGTCTCGGCGAGAATCCGCTCGGCGATGCCCACGATGCGGTTCGTCTCGTCCAGGGCCGTCGCGCCCGGCGTCCAATAGTCCAGCACGAACGCCCCCTCGTCCATCTCAGGCAGAAAGCCCGTGCCAACCAGCTGCCACAGCCCGATCCCGACAAGCACGAGCACCCCCGCGGCACCGGCGACCCGGCGGGGATGGTGCAACACGGCGGCGAGGGCGCGCTCGTAGCGGGGCCCCAGCACGTCGAGCGCCCGCTGCACGCGCACGAGCGGGCCGTCCGTCACGACGGCAACCTCGTGCGCCGTGACGAACTGCTCGGCAAGGAGAGGGATGATGGTCAGCGCGAGGGCGAGCGACACCAGCACCGCCACGGTGAGGGTCGTGGCAAGCGCGGCGAAAAACTGCCCGACGACACCCTGGAGCAGGCCAAGCGGGAGGAACACGACTACGGTAGTGATTGTCGACGTCGTGACTGGCCAGAGAAGCTCCTGGACCGCATCCCGGATGGCCCGGGACCGGTCGTCCGTGAGCACGAGATGGCGGGCGATATTCTCCGTGATCACGACTGCGTCGTCGATCACGAGCCCGATGGCGATCGCCATGGCGCCAAGGGTCATCAGATTGAATGTCTGCCCGATGCGACTCATCACGAACACGGTGACGGCGAGCGTCAGCGGAATCGCCGCGGCGCTGATCGCCGTGATCCGCCCGTGGCGCAGGAACAAGAGCAGCACCAGGACGGCGAGCCCGGCCCCAACGAGCATCGCGTCCCGCACGGCCCGGACGGCATCGCGCACCAGGGCCGCCTGATCGTACACCGGCTTGAGACGGACACCCGGCGGCAGGCTCGGCGCGAGGGTCGCGGCGATCCGCGCCACGCTGTCGGCGAGCTGCAGCGTGTTGCCCCCGACCTGCCGCGTGACGTTGATGAGCGCCGCCGGCTTGCCGTCGCCCGCGATGATCCGGACGTGGTCCTCCGTTCCCACGCGCACAGTGGCGACATCCCGCACGCGCAACCCGTTCTCCAACAACACCCCGCCGATGTCCTCCGGCGTGTGGGCCTCTTGATCGGTCACGATCAGATACTGCCGGTAGTCCTGCGCGACCCGGCCCACCGCCTGGACCGTGACCGCGTCCCGGATCGCGTCGGCGAGGGCGGTATATGTCAGCCCCTGCGCCGCAAGCCGCGCTGGATCGGCGACCACCTCGATCTCCCGGACATCCGAGCCCTGCACGTCCACGCGCCCGACGCCGGGGACGCGAGAGATCAGGGGCTTGATCCCGTAGCGGGCCAGGTCGTAGAGGGTGGCCGGATCGCCGCCCTCGAGGTTGTAGGAGAGGATGGGGAACAACGACGGGGCGAGCCGCTCGACCTCGATGTCGAGGCCAGATGGCAGAGCGCCGGAGGCCTGGTTCACCCGCGCGCGCACGAGCTGCAGGGCGTACCCCATGTCGGTGCCCGGTGCGAAGGTGATCGAGAGCTCGCTGGCGCCGCGGATCGAGTGCGACCTGACCCGCGTCACGCCAGGCACCACGCTCACAGCCTCTTCCAGGGGGCGGGTAATACTGAACACCACCTGCCGTGCCCCGAGGGTCGAGCCCTGAGCGACGACCGTGATCCGGGAGAACTGCAGCTCGGGATAGATGGCCGACGGCAGCACGAAGGCGGCCCAGAGGCCGCCAACGCTGAGCAACGCGACCACGAGATACACGAACCGCCGCTGGCGGGAGAGGACGTCGAACAGCGTCACCGCGTGGGTCCGATGATCTTCGCCCCGTCCTCGACGCCGTACGCACCGGCGGTCACCACGGTCTCGCCGGCCGCCAGGCCCGTCACGATCTCGGCGAGCGACTCGCTGCGTGCGCCGACGGTGATGGGCCGGGCATGGGCGATCCCGGCGGAGTCCACAACGAAGACCTGGAACCCGTCGCCAGCTGGGACGAGGGCTTCGACGGGAACGGTCACCGCCTGCAGGTGCACCGCGGTCACGATCCTCCCGAACACCGATTCGCCGATCCGGAGCGTGCGCGCGGGACGGCTCACGCTGGCGCGCACCGCCACGGCGCGGGTCACGGAATCGACCGCGGCGGCGACGCCCGTCACTTCCCCCTGCCCGAGCGGCCCGCCCCCTCCCCCCCCTTCACCGGCAGTCAGAGTCACCGCATCCCCGCGATGGATCCTCGCGGCCTCGGCTGGCGACACATTGAAGACGATGTCCAGCGCGTTGGGGTCGGCAACCTCGACGAGCGCCTGGCTCGGGTCCACCGAGGCGCCCAGCACCGCACTCATCCGCGTCACGACCCCGGCGAGCGGCGCTCGCAGCGTCGCGAGCTGTTGGGCGCGGCGGGTCGTGATTGCGGCCACCTGTGCCTGCGCGAGATCCGCCGCCGCCTGGTCGCTGTCCTTCTGAGGGAGCAGACCGGCCTGCACCAACCGCACCGCCCGGGCGTAGGCTCGCTCGGCGCCGGAGAGCGCTGCGCCGGCGCTCCGCGCCGCGGCGTCGAACGGCGCCCGCTCGAACTCGATCAGGGAGTCCCCCTCCGCCACGCGCTGGCCGGGCGCGACGAAAATCCGCGCCACCCGGGTCGGCGCCGGCGCGGCGAGCTCGGCGAACCGGCCGGGCCGCGGAGCCACCGTGCCGACGGCGCTCACCACCTGCGCGAATGGCTGGGCCGTGGCCAAGGCGGTCTTGGCTCCCACGACCGCCTGCGTACCGGCGGACGCCGGAGCGTCGTCGGAATCGGCG
>DASQAH010000360.1:0-4641 GCA_035635835.1 Gemmatimonadales bacterium | reverse complement strand
AGCCGAAGTACTTGAACTCGCCGGACACGCCGATCTTCCACAAGGGCAAGCTGCTGTATCATCTGCACGCCGCGCGCCACGCGATGCGCAAGGCCGAGCGCGCAATCCTCGTCGAGGGCTACTTCGACGTCGTGCGTCCGGCGCTGGCCGGGATCGAGGAGGTCGTAGCGCCGCTCGGCACTGGGCTCACAGGCGACCAGGCGGCCCTGCTCAAGCGCTACACGAACCACGTGATCCTGCTGTACGACTCCGATGAAGCCGGTCTGCGCGCCACGTTCCGCGCCGGCGACGAGCTGCTGCGCTACGGGCTGCGGGTGAGCGTGGCCACGCTGCCGCCGGGCGAGGATCCGGACACGATCGTGCAGCAGCGGGGCGCCGCCGCACTCGAAGTGGTGCTGAAGGACGCCGTGGACGTGTTCGAGCGCAAGATCCAGATCCTCGAGCGTAAGGGCTTTTTCAGCACGCTGCCCGGCCGGCGTCGCGCGCTCGATCGCCTGCTGCCGACCCTCCGGGCGGCGCAGGACCCGATAACGCGGGAGTTGTACCTCACGCGGGGGGCGGAGGCGGCCGGGATCCGGAAGGACGTCCTAGAGCGGGAAACGGGAAGCGAGAAACGCGAGGCCAGCAGGCCCCAGCCTCCGTCTCCCGCTTCTCGTTTCTCGCTTCCCGACATGCCCGCGAATGCGGAAAAGGCTCTCCTGCTCTTGTTGCTCGGGGGCGATCCGTGGCGCGCCCGAGTGCTGGAGGCAGTTCATGACGACGACTTCGAGTTCCCCGCCTACCGCGCCGTGTTCCAGGCCGCGGCCGAGAACGCCCCCGAGCGGCTCGACGAGACGGCAGCCCGCGCGTACGAGGACCTGAAAGCCGAAGGGACGCACGAGGGCGAGGCCGACGAGCTGTTCGAGCGCGCGGTGAACTGGGTCGAGGCGCGGCGCATCGAGCGCCAAGTGGACGAATTGAAGCGCGCGCTGCCGCTAGCCTCGGTGGCGGAGCAGGATCGCATGGTGCTGGAGATGCAGCGCCTGGTGCTGGAACGGAATCGGCGGTTTCCACAATACGGCATAACCAAGAGGAGGAGTGGTGCACCCGGATCTTGAAGCGTTGTTGGCTCTACAGGAGAAGGACCAGGCGGTGACAGCAGTAGACATTGCGCTACGGGGGCTCGAGCCCGAGAGCGCAACGCTCGCGGAAGAGCTGGCTGCGGCAGAGCGGGTGCTCGACAGCGCGCAGCGGGGGATTCGGGAGGCGGAGCGCCGCCGTGACGAGCTAGAAGGCAAGATCTCGTCGTATCGCACGATGCAGGAGCAGCGCCGCCAGCGGCTGGAATGGGTGCGCGGGGCCAAGGAGGCCTCGACGCTTATGGCCGAGCTCGACCTCGCCCGCTCGGTGCTGGCCAAGGAGGAAGCCGAGTTCATGCGCTCGGGCGACGCCGTGACCGAGGCGGAGCTGAAGGCCGCGGAGGCCGAGGCGGCGCTCGAGAAGGTGCGCGAAGCGCAAGCGCCGCGGCGCGAGGCGCTCGCGGGCCGGCGTGACGCCCTTGCGACCGAGCGTGAGGAGGCGGTGGCCGCTCGCGAAGCGGCGACGCGCGCGGTCGACGGCGGGTTGCTGGGGCGCTACGAGCGGATCCGCAAAGGCAAGGCCCCCCTCGCCCTCTACGCGCTGCACGGCGATGCTTGCGGACACTGCTTTACGGCGGTGCCGACGCAGCGCCGGATCCTGATCCAGCGCGGCGCGACCATCGAGACTTGCGAGGCCTGCGGCGTGCTGCTCTACGGAGTGGAATGATCCCTGCTCGCTGGACGCTCGTCGCGCCCGCTGACCCGGCGACGACCGGGGCGCTTGCCGCGACGCTGCACATTCCCGAGCCCCTCGCCGCGCTGCTGGTGCAGCGGGGCTTCACGGCGCCCGAGGTGGCGCGCGCATTCCTGCGCCCCGACCTCGAGCGGCTAAGCGATCCGGCCGACTGGGCGGGGATGCGGGTGGCGGTGGATTTGATCGTCGGCGCGGTGCGACGCGGAGCCCCGATCCTCGTACACGGGGACTACGATGTGGACGGCCAGTGTGGGGCCGCGATGCTCACCCGGATCCTGCGCGCGGCCGGCGCCACGGTCCACGCCTTCGTGCCGCACCGGCTGCGGGACGGCTATGATTTCGGGCCCGCCGGGCTCGCGGCAGCCCAGGCGGTGCGCGCTGGCCTGATCATCACGTGCGACTGCGGCATCACCGCGGTCGAGGCGGTGGCGGCAGCCCGAGCCGCGGGCATCGACGTCATCGTCACCGACCATCACCTCCCGGGGGATGAGCTTCCCCCTGCGAGCGCCGTCCTCGATCCCCGGCGTGCCGACTGTCCCTCGGTGGACAAGGACCTGTGCGGCGCGGGAGTCGCGTTCAAGCTGGCCCAGGCGGTCGTCCGCGCCCTCGGCCTGTCGGAGAACCTGCCGCTGCACTTTCTCGACTTCGTCGCGCTCGCGACCGTAGCCGACGTCGTGCCGCTCACTGGCGAGAACCGCATCCTGGTGCGCCACGGACTGAAGATGCTGGCCAACTCGCACTGGCTGGGCGTGCGGGCGCTGGTCGAGGCAGCAGGGCTCGCCGGCAAGCCGCTGCGCGCGGGGCACGTGGGCTTCATCCTCGCCCCGCGGCTCAACGCCGCCGGGCGTATCGGCGACGCCAACGACGGCCTGCGGTTGCTCCTCACTGAGGACCCGGCGGAGGCTGCCCGCCTGGCGCGCGAGCTCGAGACCCTGAACGCGCGGCGCCAGGCGCTCGACCAGCGCATCCTCGACGAAGCGATCGAGGTGGCCGACCGCACCCTCGGGCCCGACGACCGCGCATTGGTGCTCGCGGCCGACGGCTGGCACCCCGGCGTGATCGGGATCGTGGCCTCGCGCCTGGTGGAGCGCTACGGGCGCCCCACCTTCCTCATCGGATGGGATGAGGGGGAGGGCGTAGACACGGGACGGGGATCGGGCCGCAGCATCGCGGGCTTCGATCTGCACGCGGCGTTGCATCGCGTCGGCGGCTGCCTCGAGAAGTACGGCGGGCATACCATGGCGGCGGGTCTCACCATCCGGCGCGGCCGGTTCGAGGAGTTCCGTGTCGCCTTTCTCCAGGTGGCCCGCGAGCTTCTCGCCCCGGGCGACCTGGTGCCGGCGCAGCGCGTGGATTTGGAGGTGCCGCTCGGGCTGGTGAGCGACGAACTGGAGAAGCTCATGCGCCACCTCGAGCCGTGTGGGCCGGGCAATCCGGCGCCGGTGTTCGGCGTGCGCGCGGCTCGTGCCGTCGGCGCCCGACGGGTGGGGACGAATCATCTGCGATTCACGCTGGACGACGGCTCGGGTGTGCTGCCGGCGATCGGGTTCCGGTGGGCCGACGTAGTCCCTGACGCATGGCTCGCGCGGCCGCTCGACGTGGCATTCCGGCTGGAGCGGGACGACTGGCAGGGGCGGACGACGTTGCAGGCGCGGGTCGCGGCGATCGCCCCGAGTGGAAACGAGGAGGCGGCCTGATCACGATCATCGCCGGGGAGTTCAAGAATCGGCGTCTCAAGACGCCCGCCGGCGACAAAGTACGGCCCACGGGGGCTCGAGTGCGCGAAGCGTGGTTCAGCATTCTGCAGCATTGGATTCCCGAGGCGCGAGTGCTCGACCTGTTCGCGGGCTCGGGGGCCCTGGGCCTCGAGGCGCTCTCGCGCGGGGCGCAAACCGCCGACTTCGTCGAGGTGCACCGCAATGCCCTGGCCGCGCTGCGGGCCAACCTGAAGAGCCTGAAGCTCGAGGAGCGTGCCGCCATCAACCGCGTGGATGCGCTCCGGTTCACCGAACAGCTGCGCTCGGGCCAGTACGACGTCGCCTTCGCCGACCCACCCTATGCCAGCCAGAAGGCCAAGCAGCTCGTGGCGATGTTCCGGATCGTCCCCTTCGCCCGCGTGTTCTCGATCGAGCACTCGGCCGACACCCCCATCCCCGGTGACGACACGCGTCGCTACGGCGACACCGCCGTCACCTTCCTGTACGCGCCATGACACGCATCGCCGTGTACCCGGGGTCGTTCGACCCCATCACGCGAGGCCACGAAGACTTGATCCACCGGTCCCTCGCCTTCGTGGACAAGGTGGTGGTCGCGGTGGCGATCAACAGTGCCAAACAGCCGCTGTTCTCCTTGCAGGAGCGAGTCGCGCTGATTCAGCAGTGCGTGCGCGAGCCGAGGGTCGAGGTGCGGGCGTTCGACGGCCTGCTGGTGAATTTTGCGCAGAGCGTCGGCGCCAGCCTTATCGTGCGGGGCCTACGGGCTGTGAGCGACTTCGAGTACGAGTTCCAGATGGCGCTGATGAACCGCAACCTCGGGCCGACGATCGAGACGGTGTTCCTCGTGCCGGCGTCCGATCTGACCTACCTGAGCTCGAGCTTGGTGCGCGAAGTGGCCAGGTTCGGTGGCGACGTCTCCGCCCTCGTCCACCCCGCTGTCCAGGACGCTCTGAAGAAGAAGTTCGCGAAGTGAGTTTCCTGGACCGCGTGTTTGCCCGGGCGCGGCGGGCGAACCGGCGGATCGTGCTGCCTGAGGGCGACGACCCGCGTGTTCAGGAAGCGGCGCGGCGGATCAAGATGGAGCGCCTTGGGGTCGTTGAAGTTCTGGGGGGGG
>DASQAH010000359.1:0-23389 GCA_035635835.1 Gemmatimonadales bacterium | reverse complement strand
CCCCCCCCCCCCCCCCCCCCGGCGGCGCCGCGCGCGCTCACTGCCGCCGATTACGCACGCGCCGAGCGGTTCATGGGCTACAATACCACGCCCCTCGTGTTCCGCGCTGGCATCCGGCCGACGGCGCTGCCCGACGACCGCTTCTGGTACCGCAATACAATCCCCGAAGGGGTCGAATTCGTCCTCGTCGATCCGGCCCGGCGGACCCGGGGGCGCGCCTTCGAGCAGGCGCGGCTGGCCGCAGCGCTATCCCGCGCGGCCGACACGACGTATGACGCCTTGCACCTGCCCTTCACCCAGTTCGAGTTCTCCCCCGATGCTCGGGCGATCTCCTTCGACGTCGGCCCGCGCCACTGGACCTGCGATCTCCAAGGCACGCAGTGTACGTCGGCTCCGGGGCGTCGCGACCCGGTACTCGACAACGGCATGGTCTCCCCCGACGGCAGGCGCGTGGCCTTCATCCGTGACTACAACCTGTGGGCGCGCGAACTCGCTTCGGGCCAGGAGACCCAGCTCACGACGGATGGCGTGAAGGATTTCGGCTACGCGACCGACAACGCGGGGTGGATCCGGAGCGACCGCGCCGTGCTCGTGTGGTCGCCCGACTCGAAGAGGATCGCGACGTTCCAACAGGACGAGCGCGGCGTGGGCGAGATGTACCTCGTCCAGACACGAGTGGGCCACCCGCTCCTTGAGCAGTGGAAGTACCCGCTCCCGGGTGACAGCGTGATCACCACGATTCAGCGGGTGATCATCGATCTCTCGGGCTCCGCTCCGCGCGTGATCCGGCTGCGGATGCCGGCCGACCAGCACCGCTCCAGCATCTGCGATCATGTGCTGTGCGGCGGCCGCTGGGCCGACGTGGAGTGGAGCCCCGATGCTTCCCAGCTGATCTTCGTGTCCACATCGCGCGACCACAAGCGCGAACAGCTCCGTATCGCCGATGCCCAGACCGGCGCGGTGCGCGACGTGTTGGAAGAGACGAGCCCAACGCAGTTCGAATCGGGCTTCAACCGGATCAACTGGCACGCCCTCCCCACCACGAACGAGTTGATCTGGTTCTCCGAGCGCGACAACTGGGGACACCTATACCTGTACGACCTCCGCACCGGCGGGCTCACGCGCCCAATCACCCGCGGCGAGTGGCCCGTCCTTCAGGTCCTGCGCGTCGACGAGAAGCGACGGACCATCTACTTCATCGGCGCGGGACGCGAGCCGGGCGATCCGTATTTCCGACACCTCTACAGTGTTGGGATGGACGGCACGCGCTTGACCCTGCTCACGCCGGAGGATGCCGACCACGACGTCACCCTGTCCGCCTCGGGACATTACTTCGTCGACAGCTATTCCCGCCCCGAGATCCCCCCGGTCACTGTGCTGCGCGACGGGGAAGGCAAGCTGCTCCTCCCGCTCGACACGGCGAACATCGCGCGGCTCGTTGCGACCGGCTGGAAGCCGCCCATCCCCATTACCCTCAAGGCGCGGGATGGGAAGACGGACTTGTATGGGTTGCTGTTCCGGCCGACGCAGTTCGACTCGACCAGTAAGTACCCGATCGTGAACCACATTTATCCCGGGCCGCAGGCGGGCAGTGTCGGAGGACGAAGCTTCGCGGCCGCCCGTGGCGACGCGCAGGCCCTGGCCGAGCTCGGCTTCATCGTCGTGGAGATCGATGCCATGGGGACGCCGATGCGCTCCAAGGCGTTCCACGACGCTTACTACGGCAACATGGGCGACAACGGGCTGCCCGATCAGGTTGCCGGAATGAGACAGCTGGCGCGGCGGTATGCGTGGATCGACCTGGATCGCGCGGGGATCTACGGGCACTCCGGGGGCGGGTTCGCGGCGGCGGATGCCATCCTGCGCTACCCCGATTTCTTCAAAGTCGCGATCTCCGAGGCGGGTAACCACGACAACCGAGAATACGAGGACGATTGGGGGGAGCGCTACCAGGGGCTCCTCGAGCGCCGGCCCGACGGCTCGACCAACTACGACGATCAGGCCAATCAGAACCTGGCGAAGAACCTGAAAGGCAAGCTCCTCATCGCCTACGGCACGACCGACAACAACGTGCCGCCGTACAACTCGCTCCTGGTTGTGGACGCGCTCGTGCGGAACAACAAGGACTTCGATCTCCTCGCGCTTCCCAACCGCCGCCACGGGTTCGGCAGTGAGCCCTACATGGTGCGGCGCCGCTGGGACTACTTCGTCCGTCATCTGCTCGGCGCCGAACCGCCCCGGGAATACGAGATGCATGCGACACCTCCCCTCCCGCCGCCCCGGCCGGCAGCAGCAATACCGTGACGCCGACGTGACCCCAGCAGCGAAGAAGCCCCGACCGATGCTCACACTCTGTCCAGCCCCTGACGCGTTGGTCCGCCGGTTCGCGGCGGCCCTGGCAGCAGCGCCGGGCGCCGAGGGCCGGAAGATGTTCGGCTATCCCGCCGCCTTCCGGAACGGCAACATGTTCGCAGGCCTGTTCCAGCACTCGATGATCCTCCGACTGTCTCCGGAAGACCGGGCCAACCTCGCGGTGCGCGCGGGCGCGAGGCCGTTTGAGCCGATGCCGGGGCGCCCCATGCGAGAGTACGTCGTCGTTCCCCCGGCGATCCTGGAGTCTGTTGGGGAGCTCCAACGATGGCTCGCGAAGGCCTACGACTATGCGGGCTCGTTGCCGCCCAAACCTCCTAGGACGAAGCCGATGAAGCGCAAGGCCTGAAAAGGGGAGAGGACCTATGCCGAAGCGTCTGCAAACCTACGAAGCCGATGAGATCGTCGTCACCTTCGATCCGAACGTCTGCATCCATTCTGGCGTCTGCGTCTCTGGTCTCCCGGATGTGTTTGACGTGAGCCGCAAACGCTGGATCCGGCCCGAGCTCGAGTCCGCCGAGGTCGTGGCAGCCCAGATCGAGCGCTGCCCGTCGGGGGCGCTGCAATACGTCCGCAAGGTCCGGGCGGGATGACGGGCACGCTGCGCCCGGCGGCGGCGTCCGCGCGCTGGGCACTGCGGGCATATGGAGCCTCGACGACGTTGATCGTCGTGGCCGGCACTCTGGCCGTGGCCGCCGCCCTTCCCGTCGTCTCGCTGGGAGGACCCGACGCTGGTCGCCTGCAGCTTCCGCCGATCCCCGACGCGGGGCTGTCGATCGGCTGGTCAGCGGCGGCCGCGACACCGACCGCGCTGCAGCTGCGCGGGCTCGCCCTGCTGGGCGGCATCCTCCTCGGTCTCGCGATCGCGGCCCTGACCATGGCCGTGATAACGGTGCTCGCGCTGTCGGCCGACCGGGCGTCCGCCCGCCGGTCGGAAATGGTCGTGCGTCGCGCCGTCGGCTCCTCACGCCGCCAGTTGCGCACCGGCGGCTTCCTCGAGGGCGCGGCGATGGCCGCGGTCGTCGCGGGGCTGGCCGTGCCGGTGGGCCTCGCCGGCGCGCGATGGGCGCTGGCGACCTGGCCGGGCTCGACGACTGCCGGAGCTGGGGTAGGGCCGCTCGTCGGTCCGATCGCAGCGGTGTTCGGCCTTGCGGCCATGATCCTGCTCGGGGCGCTGCTCTCGACACTCGTCATCCCCCGGACACCCCGGCCCGTCAGCGGAGGCGCCCATCCGTTGGGCCTCGCCATCCCGACGCTGCAGCTCGCCGTGGCGTTCGCCATGCTCGTGACCGCCGCTCAGCTGACGCGCCACGCAAGCGGGATCCTCGGCGAATCCCGGGCCGCGCCGCGCTCCTACGCTGAGATCTTCCAGCTCGAAGTCCGCGCGCCACGCGGTGAGCGCGCCAGCCGGTACGCGTCGTTGCTGCGCCGGCTCGGCCGGCAGTCAGAGTACAACATGGTGAGCCTGTCTAGTCCGGGTGCGCTTGTGGGGCTGGGGACGGTGGACCTCGTGCTTACCGACTGCGGTCGTTGCGCCGAGGGCGGGATCTTTACGCCTATCCGTCCCGTCTCCGTCACTATCACCAGCGTGAGTCCGGACACCTTCCGGGCGCGGGGGATGCGGGTCCTCGAGGGGCGAGGCTTCGCCGCCGCGGACTCCACGAACAGGCCCCGCGTGGCGGTCATCAGCCGCGCCCTCGCCCAGCGGCACTTCGAGCAGCAAGGCGCCCTGGGGAGGAAGATCCGGATAGGTTACGGCGGCGGCCCAGACGACGGCTGGTACACCGTCGTCGGTATCGTGGATGATGGTCGCTCGGCGGCTTTTGGTGGTACGCTACAGCCTCCATACCAGGTATACCTGAGCGCACTGCAGCTCCCGCCAGTGGCGGCCGAGTTGCTCGTACGCGCGCGGGCTGGCGCTGGCGTGCAGCGAGCCGAGGCGGTGCTGCGTGCTACGCTGGGACACAGCGGGATCGTGGAGCACCAGATGCCGGAATCCCAGCGTGCCGCAGGCGCGGCGGCACCGGTGCAATGGTTCCAACGCCTCGTCTCGCTCGAAGGCCTGACCGTGCTAGCGATCGCGATTCTGGGGACCTTTGCCGTTATGCAGCTGTGGGTGACCGCGTTGCTCCCAGAGCTCGCGGTGCGCCGCGCCGTGGGCGCGCGGCGGAGGCACATCCTCGTCTACGTGCTGCTGCGCGCGGGCGCCGTCGGCGCGTTTGGAGTGTGCCTCGGCGTGCTCGTCGGTGAGATGTCGTCCGACCCGCTCGCCTCGCTGCTCGGAGGGCTGCCGCTATGGGATCTGGCTCTCGTGCCTCGGCCGGCGCTCGCTCTGGTCGCCGCCGCACTCCTCGGAGGGCTGATTCCCGCGTGGCGAGCGGCTCGGTCAGACCCGGCGCCGCTGATGGCCCGGCTTGCGGGCCCCTGATTGACCCATCCCGTCTGGTCGGCTAAGTTGTTGTACAATGCCCACCTACGAGTATAAGTGCCCGAACGGGCACGTGTTCGAGAAGTTCTTCCAGCAGATGACGGATAAGCAGCACGAGCGTTGCCCCAAGTGCGGCAAACGCGCCACGCGGGTGATTTCCGCCGGCGTAGGGCTGGTGTTCAAGGGATCGGGGTTCTACACCACCGACTACAAGCGCGCGGGCGAGAAGAAAGGCGAGGGCGAAGGAGGCAAAGGAGGGGGTGGGGGGGGGGAGGCGAAACCCGCCGCCGAGCCCAAGTCGGAATCCAAGCCCGATAGCGGTAAGAAGAAAGAATCCAAAGACAAGTGACGGCGAACGACGCGATCCGCGCAGCGCTCGTCCAGGCCGCGGAGCGGCTCGGCGCGCCTGGGGCGGACGTGGCGCTCGAGCGGCCGCGCGATCCGGCGCACGGCGATCTCTCGAGCAACCTGGCGCTCACCCTCGCCAAGGTCCTCAGAGCCAAGCCGCGCGAGGTGGCCGATCGCCTCGTGGCGGTCCTGGACGTGCCCCCGGTGTTGGTGCGCAAGACAGAGATCGCGGGTCCCGGGTTCATCAACTTCTTCCTCGCCGAGGCGGAGCTTGCCGCGGTGCTCGGCACCGTGCTGACCGCCGGACCGGGCTACGGCCGGAGCGCATCGGGGCATGGGACGGCGATCAACGTGGAGTTCGTCTCCGCCAACCCCACCGGCCCGTTGCACGTGGGGCACGGTCGCGGAGCGGCGCTCGGCGACGCGATCGCCAGCTTGCTCGAGTGGGTCGGGTACACCGTGACGCGCGAGTTCTACGTGAACGACGCCGGCACGCAGATCGACAAGCTGGCCCGTTCTCTGTGGGCGCGCGTGCAGCAGCAGGTGGGCCGCGCGGCCGAACTACCCGATGGCGGCTATCGTGGCGACTACCTGGTGGAGCTCGCTGAGCGGATCCTGGCCAAGGAAGGAACGGCCTTCGCTGATCTCCCGGAAGACGAGGGCCTGCGCCGCTGTCGCTCAATCGGCATCGAGACGCAGCGGGCAGAGCAAGATGAGGATCTCCGGATGTTCGGCGTCGCGTTCGACCTCGTCTTCTTGGAGTCCGAGCTGTACCGGCTGGGACTGATCGAGCAGACGCTTCAGCAGCTCGCCGAGCTGGGGCAGACCTTCGAGCAAGACGGTGCGCTATGGCTGCGCGCGACGACGTTCGGTGACGACAAGGACCGCGTGCTCCGGAAGCGGGACGGTAGCTACACCTATCTGCTGCCGGATATCGCCTACCATCGGCATAAACATGAGCGCGGGTTCCGCTACGCCATCGACGTCTGGGGTGCCGATCACCACGGCTACGTGCCGCGTGTGCGCGCCGCGCTGCGCGCCCTCGGGCTGCCCGAGGACTTTTTCGCGGTCGAAATTGTGCAGCTGGTGCGCGTCATGCGTGGCGGGGAAGAGGTGCGCGTCTCCAAGCGCGCCGGTGATTTCGTGACGCTGCGCGACCTGTTCCAGGAAACCGGAGTCGATGCGGCGCGCTACTTTTTCCTGATGCGACGCGGCGACTCGCAGTTCGTGTTCGATGTGGACCTCGCCACGAGCCAGACCGACGAGAACCCGGTGTTTTACGTTCAGATGGCGCACGCGCGGATGAGCGGCATCTTTCGCGTGGCAGGGCGCGTCCCCGAGTCGGTACGCGCCGACGGTGTGGCGCTCGGCGTCCTCGACGCCCCCGAGGAGATCGCCCTGATGAAGGAGTTGACCGCCTTCCCGGAGGTGGTGGCGCGCGCCGCCCAGGAGCGCGAGCCGCATCGGATCACCGGGTTCCTCGAGGGTCTGGCTCGGGTCGCCCATGCTTGGTATCACAAATACCGCGTGCTCGGCGAGCCCGCCCCGCAGGAGCAGGCGCGCCTGGTGCTGGCGCGCGCGGTGCGCCAGGTGCTCGCCAACGGCCTCGCCGTGCTCGGCATTTCCGCCCCGGACCGGATGTAACCATGAGTCTGCTCGTCGTCGGCTCGATCGCCCTCGATTCGGTCGCCACCCCGTTCGGCGAGACCGCGGACGCCCCCGGCGGGTCGGCGGTGTTCTTCAGCGCAGCCGGCTCCATCCTCCACCCGATCCAGGTCGTAGGCGTGATCGGCAGCGACTACCCGCTCGGAGCGCTCAAGAAGCTGGAAGCCCGCGGCGTGGACCTGCGCGGCGTCGAGCGGGCCGACGGCGAGTCGTTCCGCTGGAAGGCGAAATACTCCTACGATCTGGCGAGCCGCGAGACACTGGAAACGCGGCTGGGCGTGTTCGCGAGCTTTCGGCCCAAGCTGCCGCTGCCATTCCGCGCCGCGCGCTTCGTGTTCCTCGGCAACATCGACCCCGAGCTGCAGCTCGGAGTGCTGGATCAGATCGCACAGCCCAAGCTGGTGGCGTGCGACACCATGAACTATTGGATCCAATCCAAGCGCGATCGTCTGCTCGATCTGCTGCAGCACATTGACATCCTCATGGTCAATGACTCCGAGGCGCGCGAGCTCTCGGGCGACTGGAACATCTATCGCGCCGCGCAGTGGATCCTGAAGCACGGCCCGAGGATGACCGTGATCAAGCAGGGCGAGCATGGTGCGCTGCTGGTCAATCCCGACAACACGTTCAAGGTGCCGGCCTATCCCCTCCAGGAAGTCTTCGATCCGACCGGTGCAGGGGATGCCTTCGCCGGCGGCTTCATGGCCTACCTCGCCAGCCGCGACGACGTGTCGGCGCCCGCGCTGCGCCGGGCCATGGTGTACGGGGCCGCGATGGGCTCCTTCGCTGTCGAGAAGTTCGGGGTAGACGGCTTCGACCACGTGACGCCGGCCGACGTGCGCGCCCGGGTGCGCGCCTTCAAGGAGCTGGTGCACTTCGACATGGAGAACGAGTGACACAGCGGTACGCCGCAGCTGGGGTGAGCCTCGACGCGGCCGCGGAGGCGCAGCGCCGCATCGCGGAACTGGTCCGCAAGACCCGCACGCCACTCGCGCTCGGTCGCCTGGGCGCGTTCGCCGGGATGGTGCGTGTGCCCGCCGGCCTGCGCGAACCAGTCCTGGTCCTGTCCACAGACGGCGTCGGCACCAAAGTGCTCGTCGCGATGCGCGCCGGGGTGCACGACACAGTGGGCGAAGATCTCGTCAATCACTGCGTGAATGACATCCTGGTGCACGGCGCCGTGCCAATCGCGTTCCTGGATTACGTGGCGACCGGCCGGCTAGTGCCCGAGATCGCGGTCGCGCTGGTCGAGGGCATCGCCCGCGCCTGCCGCGCGCACCAGATGACACTGGCGGGTGGCGAGACGGCCCAGCTGCCGGATCTGTTTGCAGCGGAGCACTACGACCTCGCGGGCACGATCGTCGGTGTCGTGGACGAGGACCAGGCGCTGCACGGCGACCGGGTCGCTCCGGGCGACGTGCTGATCGGCTACGCCTCGAGCGGGCTGCACACCAACGGCTACACGCTAGCCCGTCGGATCGTGTTCGAGCGGCTGAAGCTCGATGTGCAGGACCCTTTCCCCGATACCGAGAGGAGCGTGGCGGAGGTATTGCTCGACGTGCACCGCAGTTACGCTGCGGCGGTACTGCCGCTCGTCACGCGTGTGCACGCGCTCGCGCATATTACGGGGGGTGGGATCCCGGGGAATCTCGTCCGGGTATTGCCGGACAACTGCGAGGCCGTCGTAAGCGCGCGCGCCTGGCCCTGGCCGACCCTCTTCCGCGTCCTGATGCGCGCCGGTGACGTGTCGTTGGGCGAGATGCGGCGGGTCTTCAATCTGGGCGTCGGCCTCGTCGCCGTGGCCGGGCGTGGCGACGTGGACGACTTGCTGCGCGCCGCCAAGGCCGCGGGCATCGAGACGTGGCTCATCGGTGAAGTGCACGCCGGCACCAGAGGCGTGCGTTTCGTCGAGCGGTGATCACGAAGGAGGATGCATGCAGCGGGTAGGCTTCATCTTGACAGCGCTCGGCGTCGTGGCGGCGCCCCTGGCGGCGCAGAACGAGTGCGCCGGCATGGCGACTCAGTCCCAGACGATTTGCAACCGCGCTGTGGACGCGTACAAGACGTTCCAGCCGCTCGGCGGCATCGCCATCAGCGGCGGCAACCCGGAGCTCGGCACCGCCCGGGGGCTGGGCGGCCCCGGCCACCTCTTCGTCTCGGCACGCGTCAACGTCGTGAAGGCCGACATCCCCAACCCCGACACCACGCAAGGGAAGATCTCCGGCGGCCTCCCCGCGCCGGTGGTGGAGGGTGGCGTGGGCCTGCTCCGCGGTGTTGGCGGCGGCCTGCTCTCGGTCGATGCCCTCGTGTCGGCGACCCTGCTGCCCGCGAACCTCGACAAGCTGTCCGTCGATTCCACCGCGACGCGGATCGGTGGCATGGCGCTGGGCGTCGGTTACGGGGTGCGCGTGGGCGTGATGAACGGCTTCTTTCCGATTCCGGCCGTTTCCGTGAGCGTAATGCGGCGCTCGCTGCCACGCGTGCAGCTCGGCGACCTCTCCAAGGGCGACAATTATCAGTTCGATACCGACCTCAAGGCGACGAACGTCCGCGTCGCGGCCAGCCTGCGCTTCCTCGTGCTCGACGTGGCCGCCGGCTTCGGGTTCGATCACTACAGCAGCACCGGACACATCGTGGTCGGCAGCACCTTCAACTGTCCGGGGCCGGGATGTGGCAACCAGACGGTGACCGTAGCGGTCACCAACAACCGCCAGGTGTTGTTCGCCGATGCGGGCTTGAACCTCATGCTGCTCAAGTTGGTCGGGGAGATCGGGTATCAGACGGGCAAGGACCAGCAGCTCAGCACGACGTACCGGGACTTCGATCCCACAGCGGGGCATGTCTACGGAGGCCTCGGCGTCCGCTTCAGCTTCTGAGCGCGGCCCCGAAGCCGAGGCCATGCGACGCGCCCTCGACCTCGCGCGGCGGGGTTGGGGGCGCGTCGCGCCGAATCCCCTGGTCGGCGCCGTCGTCGTGCGTGCCGGTGCGGTGCTCGGCGAAGGCTTCCACGAGGAATTCGGCGGCCCGCACGCCGAGGTGAATGCGCTCACCCGCGCTGGGGCGGCCGCGCGGGACGCGACGCTCGTCGTCAACCTCGAACCGTGTTCCCATTCCGGCAAAACGCCGCCGTGCACCCAGGCGATCCTCGCCGCCGGGGTGCGCCGCGTCGTCGCCGCCATCCGCGATCCGGATCCGCAGGCGGGAGGCGGCCTCGACATCCTGCGACAGCAAGGCGTCGCGGCCGAGCACGGGCTGCTCGCCGAAGAGGCGGCTGCGCTCAACGCGCCGTTCCTGTTCGCGCGCGAACAACGGACGCGCCCGTTCGTCGCGTTGAAGCTCGCCACGTCCATCGATGGCCGCATCGCCGACCGCGACGGCCGCTCCCGGTGGGTCTCGGGGCCCGAGGCGCGCGAGTACGCCCATTGGCTACGCGCCGGTTTCGACGCGATCGCCGTCGGGGGCACGACCGCGCTACGGGACAACCCTGAGCTCACCGTGCGGGGCGCAATCGTGCCGCGCAAGCCGCCCGTGCGCATCGTGTTCGACCGCCGCGCGATGCTCAACACCGGCGTCACGTTGGTGCGTACGGCTCGCGAGGTGCCGACCTGGGTCGTGTCCTCGCCCCAAGCACCGGAGACGAGCGTGTCGCTGCTCGAGAGCGCCGGGGTGCGCGTGTCCCGGCCCGAGTCCCTCGGGGCGGGACTCGCCCAGCTGCGCGAAGCGGGGATCCACTCGGTGTTATGTGAGGGGGGCGGCGCACTGGGCGCCAAGCTCCTCGACGAGGGGCTGGTGGACCGGCTCTACTGGATTCAGGCGCCCGTCTGGCTAGGCGAAGGCGCCGTGCCGGCGTTCCCCGGGGCAACAGCGACGCCGCTGGACCAAGCGCCGCGCTGGGTGCCCGTGGAGCGCCGAGCCTTGGGCGCAGATACATTACTGGTGGTGGACCGTCGGCTATGTTTACCGGCATCGTAAGCGCAGTCGGACGCGTAACGCGTGTCTCCGAAGGGATGGGGAACGGAGACCGGGGGTTAGGGGTGGCGGGGGGGGTGGGAATGGTCCTCACCATCCGGGCTGCCTACAAGGGGTTGAAGCGCGGTGAGAGCGTCGCGGTGAACGGCGCGTGCCTCACAGTCGAGCGCGTGGTCAAGGGCGGCTTCCTGGTCCACGCGGTGGCGACGACGCTCGGCCGGACGACGATCGGCGAGTGGACCGCCGGCCGATCGGTGAATCTGGAGCGCGCGGTACGCGCGAGCGACCGCCTCGGCGGGCACCTCGTTCAGGGTCACGTGGACGCGGTCGCGACGGTGACCGCGGTGGCCGACTTGGGCGACGCGTTGCTCGTGGATCTGCGCGTCCCCTCCGAGGTGCTGGAGCTGTGCATCCCGCACGGTTCGCTCACCGTGGACGGGGTCAGCCTGACCGTGAACGCGCTGCCCGGAGGCGGAATTGTCCAGGTGTCACTGATTCCATTCACGCGCGCGCACACGACGCTGGACGCGCTGCGACCCGGCAATCGGGTGCACGTCGAAGGGGATGTGCTGGGCAAATACGTGAGACAACTATGTCGTCCGGACAAGTAGAGCAGGCGATCGCAGACATCCGCGCGGGAAAGCTCGTCATCGTGGCCGACGACGAGAACCGCGAGAACGAGGGCGACTTGATCGGCGCGGCCGAGAAGGTCACCCCCGAAATGATCAACTTCATGGCCATGCACGCTCGGGGGCTGATCTGCCTGACGCTCACGCCCGAGCGTTGCCAGGCGCTCGGGCTGCCGCAGATGGCCGAGACGAACACCGAGACGCGCGAGACCGCGTTCACCGTGAGCGTAGATGCCGCTCCGCAGTACGGCGTGACGACGGGCATCTCCGCCGCCGACCGCGCGACCACGATCCGAGTGGCAATCGACCCAGTGACCGTGCCAGGCGACTTGCGGCGCCCGGGACATGTGTTCCCGCTGCGCGCCCGACCGGGCGGAGTGCTGCAGCGCGTCGGCCAGACCGAGGCGAGCGTGGACCTCGCGCGGCTCGCGGGGCTCTACCCGGCCGGCGTGATCTGCGAGATCCTCAACCCGGACGGCACGATGGCCCGCCGGCCCGACCTCGAGCGGTTCGCCCGCACGCACGGACTCGGGTTCATCACGGTCGCCCAGGTCGTCGCCTACCGGTTGGCCAATGAGCGTCTGGTGCACCGAGTCGCCGAGGCCCGGTTGCCGACGCCGTTCGGAGAATTCCGCATCATCGGCTACCGCAACGACGTGGATCCCGCCGAGCACGTGGCGCTGGTGCACGGCGAGGTAGGGGACCGGTCGAATGTCCTCGTCCGGATGCACTCCAAGTGCCTCACTGGGGACGTGTTCGGGTCAACGCGCTGCGACTGTGGATGGCAACTGCACAGTGCGATGCGCCGCATCGCCGCGGAGGGTCGCGGCGTGGTGGTCTACCTCGACCAGGAAGGCCGCGGGATCGGGCTCCTCAACAAGCTGCGGGCCTACGAGCTGCAGGATGCCGGGCACGACACGGTCAGCGCCAACCAGGAGCTCGGCTTCAAGCCCGACCTGCGGAATTACGGGATCGGCGCCCAGATCCTGCTCGACCTCCGCCTCTCGTCGATCCGGGTGCTTACCAATAACCCGATGAAACTGGTGGGGCTGGAAGGCTACGGGCTGCAGATCGTGGAGCGTGTGCCGCTGGAGCCCGCCCCCTCCGACGAAAACCGCGCCTACCTGGACGTCAAGCGCGACAAGCTCGGCCACCTGCTGACCCACTGACCGTGGCCGAGCTCGCGGGCTCCCCCCGCGCCCCGGTGAAGCAGCGTGTGGCGGTCGTCGTGAGCCGCTACAACGAGCTCGTCACGCGCCGCCTGCTGGAGGGCGCGCGGCAGTGTCTCGCCGAGCACCGGGTGCCCGAAGCATCCGTGGACGTGGTGTGGGTGCCCGGGGCGTTCGAATTGCCCGTGGCGGCGGAGGCCGCGGCCGCGAGCGGTCGCTACGCCGCCATCGTCGCCCTCGGCTGCGTGATCCGCGGCGAGACCCCCCACTTCGAGTTCGTCGCCGGCGAGGCCACCCGCGGCCTCGGTAATGTGGCACTGGCGCACCGCGTGGCCCTGGGCTTCGGCGTGCTCACCACGGACACCCTGGAGCAGGCACAGGCCCGCGCCGGCGGCGCCGCGGGCAACAAGGGCTACGAAGCGGCGGAGGCGGCGCTGCGCACGGCAGACGTGCTGGCCCAGGTGACGCGTGCAGCGCCCCGAGACTAAAGCGCGCGCCCGCGCACTCCAGATCCTGTACGCGTGGGAATTGTCGGGCCGGCCGTCCATCGAGACGGTGGTCGCCCGCATCGCCCGTATCTACGGGGCCGCACCGGAAGGCTATGACCGCGGCGCCGACCTCGCCGCCCAGGCCGTAGCCGAGCTCCCCGAAATCGACCGCCGGATCGCGGAAGCCACCGAGCACTGGCGGTTCGAGCGGGTTGGAGTGATCGAGCGCAACATCCTGCGGCTCGCGCTGGCGGAGCTGTCGGAAGGCCGGACCCCGCCGCGTGTGGTGATCGATGAGGCGGTCAAGCTCGCCCACTGGTTCGCCGGCGCCAAGGCGCCCGGGTTCGTGAACGGCGTGCTCGACGCAGTCGCTCGAGAACTCGGCGCGCTGTGAGGATACTGCTTGTCAACTGGAATGACCGGGAGAACCCCTACGCCGGCGGCGCCGAAATCCACCTGCACGAGATCTTTGGCCGGCTGGCCCGCGCTGGGCATCACATTGACCTCGTGACGAGCGGGTGGCCAGGCGCCGCGTCCCGCACCGAGCTAGACGGCATGTCAGTCTACCGCACGGGCGGTCGTCACAGCTTCGCGATCCTCGGGCGTGGAGCCGTACGGTCGCGGCTGCGGGGCGCGGCCTACGATGTGATGGTCGAAGACATCAACAAGCTGCCGCTCTTCCTTGCCGGGATGACGCGGCTGCCGTTCTGCGCGATCGTGCCGCATCTGTTCGGCGGCACGGCGTTTGCGGAGGCGAGCGTTCCCGTGGCAGCGCTCGTCTGGGCGGCGGAGCGGCCGATCCCCCGCGCCTACCGCCGAGCCGCGTTCCACGCCATCAGCGACAGTACTCGGGACGACCTCGTGCGCCGGGGGGTTCCACGCGAGCACATCGAGGTGATCTATCCGGGGGTGGACAGTGCCTGGTACGTCCCAGATCCCGCGACGCCGCGCGCCGAAGGGCCCACGTTCCTGTACGTCGGTCGCTTGAAGCGTTATAAAGGGGTGGAGATCGCGCTGCGTGCCCTGTCCGAAGCCCGGCGCCGGCAGCCCGACATCGCGCTCGAGATCGCGGGGCAGGGGGATGACCGCCCGCGGCTCGAGCTGCTGGCGGGGGAGCTGGGGGTGGAAGGCGCCGTGCGGTTCCTCGGCTTCGTGACGGAAGAGGAGAAGCGGCGGCTCCTGCGCCGTGCGTGGGCCGTGGTCTTTCCCAGCCCGAAAGAGGGCTGGGGCATCTCCAATGTGGAGGCGGCGGCGTGCGGGACGCCGGCCCTCGCGTCCGACAGCCCGGGACTGCGCGAGTCGGTGCGCCACGGCGAGACCGGCTTCCTGGTTCCGCACGGCGACTGGCGGCGCTTGGCCGAGCGGATGCTTACGCTCGCGGCGGATGCCGCGCTGGTGGCGCGGCTGGGGCGCGGTGCGCGTGCCTTCGCCGAGTCGCTCACCTGGGACCGGACGGCAGCCGCGACCGAGGCACATCTGCAGCGCGTCATCGCTCGGGGAGGATGATCCCATGCGCACCACCGTCACCGCCCGCCATTGTGCCGTGCCCGACGAGCTCCGTGTCCGGGCGCGCGAGCTGGTCGGCCGGCTGGCGAAGGTCGCCTCCCGCCCCCACGACGCTCAGGTGATCTTCGGCACGGACCACGGCACGGCGGCGGTGGAGATTCGCCTCCACACGGCGCGCGGCCGGGTGCACGTCGCCACCGCGGGCGCCCCCGATCACCGGTCGGCCCTGGATCGCGCCGTGGCGCGCGTGCGGCGCCAGCTCGACAAGGCGCCGGCCCGCACCCGCCGCCCTCGCCGCGCCTCTCTCGCCCGCGAGGCCCGGTGACGAAGCCAAAGATCCGCGACCTACTGGCTCGCAAGGGGGACCCGCTGCAGCTCGAAGCGCTGACGGCCGACGTCGGCCTCGACCGGGAGATCCCCACGCCCGAGGTCTCGAGCCCGGGCCTCGTCCTCGCCGGCTTCACGGCGCGCTTCGTCGCCGACCGCTTACACATCCTCGGCGAAACCGAGATCGCCTACCTCGCCTCCCTCGATCCCGCCGCCCGGCGCCACGCCCTCGAGACGCTCTTCGAATTCGAACTGCCGGCGGTGATCATCACGAAGGGGCAAAAACCGCCGGCCGAGCTGCTCGCGCTGGCGCGCGCCAAGGGCGTCGCGGTCATCCGGACCAAGCTCAAGACGGCCGAGTTCTACCGCCGCGTGAAACCCTTCCTGGACGATGTGTTCGCGCCCACCACAACGGTCCACGCCTCCCTGGCGGACGTGTTCGGGGTCGGACTGTTGTTCCTGGGCCGCTCCGGGATCGGCAAGAGCGAGTGCGTGCTCGACCTGGTGGAGCGTGGCCATCGCCTCGTCGCCGACGACGTGGTGCACATCACCCGGCAAGGGAATGACGTGCTGATCGGGCGGGGCCACGAGCTGTCGCGCCACTACATGGAGATCCGCGGCGTTGGCCTGATCGACATCAAGGCGCTGTTCGGGATCCGGGCGGTGCGCCAGCAGAAACGCATCGAAGTTGTGGTGCAGTTGGAGGACTGGGACGCTTCCCGCGAGTACGACCGCACCGGCCTCGATGGCCAGCAAACGACGCTGCTGGAGATTCCAGTGCCGCTGGTCACCGTCCCCCTCAACCCGGGGAAGAACCTCACCGTCGTCTGCGAAGTCGTGGCGATGAACCACCTGCTACGCTACACGGGCGTGGACTCGGCGCGGTCGCTCAACGAGCGGCTCCTCAAGCGGATGCGCGCGCGCACCGACGTCAAGGAGTACCTCGAGGAGGACTATGAGTGAGCTGCGCGGAGTGATCGTCTCCCACGCAGCCCTGGCGCAGGCGCTCGTGGCGGCGGTCACGGTCATCACCGGCGTGGACGGGGCGCTCCTGGCCGTCAGCAACGACGGCTGCGACTCTGGCGCCCTCGCGGCCCGCATCACACAGGCCGTCGGCGCGGGTCCGGCGGTCCTGTTTGTGGACCTCCCGGGTGGCTCCTGTCTCACCGGGGCGGTGCGGCTCGCCAAAGGAAAGGCAGAGCTGGCCGTCGTGACGGGGGTGAACCTCGCCATGCTGCTCGACTTCGTCTTCCACCGGGACGTGACGCCCGCCGAGGCCGCGCGCCGCGCGGCCGACGCCGGGGGGAAGGCCATTCGCGTTCCCGCGGCATGAGCATCGCACTCTATCGGGTGGACGACCGGCTCATCCACGGGCAGGTGGTCGTGGGGTGGGGCCAACCCCTCGACGCAAGCTTCATCGTGCTGGTGGACGACGCGGTCCGGGACAGTGAGTGGGAGCAGGATCTCTACCGCATGGGCGTGCCGACGAACATGGAGGTGATCTTCGCCTCGACCGAGGAGGCGCTGCGTCGGCTGCCCGAGTGGGAGGCCGACCACCGCGTGGGCATCCTGCTCACCGGCGACCTCGACACGATGGCCAGGCTCGCCGGGGGCTCGACCCGCGTGGGCAAGGTGAACATCGGCGGCATCCATCACCGCGCGGGCCGCCGCGAGCGGCTCCGCTACGTCTATCTCACCGACGCGGAGGCGGCAACGCTGCGCACGATCGCGGGGCGCGGGGTGGACGTCACCGCCCAAGACGTGCCAACCGCCCGGGCCGTCCCGGTGGGGGAGTTCACGTGAGTTTCGACGTCCAGCTGGTGCTGCTGCTCTGGGGGACGCTCGTCGGGCTCGATCTGGTGAGCGTCCCGCAGATGATGATCGCGCGGCCGCTCGTCGCGGGAGCCGTCGCGGGGTTGATCCTCGGCGACGGCGCGCTGGGCCTGCGCCTCGGGATCGTATTCGAACTGTTCCAGCTCGACGTCCTGCCCGTCGGCGCCGCACGCTATCCCGAGTACGGACCCGCCACCGTGGTGGCGGTGAGCGCGGGCCACCTGCTCACGGGCGCAGGCGGCGTTGCGGTGGGCGTGCTGGTGGGGCTGCCGGTCGCAATGCTCGGCGGTCTGAGTCTGCATCTGCTGCGCCGGCTCAACGCGCGTGCCGTGCATCGTGTCGCCGCCCGGATCGAGCAGGGCGACGCCCGCGCTCTGGTGCGGGTGCACGTCGGCGGGATCGTTCGGGACGCGGGGCGCGCCGCTGTCGTCACCGCGATCGGGCTCGCGGTGGCGTGGGTCACCCGAACGACGATCGTGGGCGTGCTCCCAGAACGCGTTTTCGTCGGCCTCGCCGTCGCCGCGACGGCCGCGGCGCTGGCCACCGCCTGGACGGGAACGCTGCGCCTGGTGGGACGCGGGCCGCTGCTGCGCTGGTTCGCCCTGGGTCTGGGAGGCGGCGCGCTCGCCGTCTGGCTGCGATGACCTCGCGGCCCCGGCTCGGCACCAGCCTGCTGCGCCTCTTCACCGTGCAGGGCTCGTGGAACTACGAGTACATGATCGGATTGGGCGTCGGCGTGGCCGAAGAGCCGTTGCTGCGCGATCTGCCCGGAGGGCCCGACGGGGCCGCCTATCACGCGGCGCTCGGGCGGGGGGCACACTTCTTCAATGCGCACCCCTATCTGGCCGGCCTCGCGGTCGGGGCGACCGCGCGGGCAGAGTACGAGGGCGCCTCCCCGGAGCAGATTGAGCGTCTGCGCACGGCGCTGGCCGGCCCGCTCGGCTCCCTCGGGGATCGGCTCGTGTGGGCCGGCTGGCTCCCGTTCGCCGCGGGTCTGGCGATTGCAGGCGTCGCACTGGGCCTCGGCTGGGTGGCGGTAGCGGGGTTCCTGGTGGTGTACAACGTCGGCCACTTGGCACTCCGTTGGTGGGCGCTGGGCGCGGGATGGAGGTACGGTACGCGTGTCCCGACCGCGTTGCACCACCCCGGACTACGCCGCGCCGCGGCGTTCACCGCGCCCGCGATGGCGGTATCACTGGGCCTGGCGCTGCCGCTCGCGGCGCGTTACCTCGCCGGGCCCTTCGGCGCTGGGAGCCGGATCACCTTGGCCGCCGGGGTGGCGCTGGGACTCGTGCTGCTCTGGTGGCGGCCGGGGAACCTCACGGGCCTGCGCCTCGGGCTCACGATGCTGGCAGCGGGGCTCCTCGTGGGGTGGGTATGGCGGTGATCGAGCGGACGGCCACGATCGTCAATCCGCTCGGCATGCACGCGCGGCCCGCGGCGGAGTTGGTCAAGGTCGCCGGGCGCTACAAGAGCGCCGTCGAAGTGCGCAAGGACGACCTCGCGGTCAACGGGAAGAGCATCATGGGGGTGATGATGCTGGCCGCCGAGCGCGGCTCGAGGCTGACGATCAAGACCGATGGCGAAGACGCCGAGGAGGCGATGGCGGCGCTGCTCGCCCTGGTGGCGGACGGGTTCCACGAAATGCACCTGACCGGCGCCGAGGCGGACGAGGCGGCGGACCGGGCATCGCAAGAAGAAGAGGGCGAGGCATGAGCGAGCGGCTGCTCAAGGGCATCGGCGTATCTCCGGGCATCGCGATCGGTCCGGCCGTGTGCGTGCGCGCGACGCTGCCGGAGGTGCCCAAGCGCATCGTGTCGCGCACCCAGGTCGAGAAAGAGGTGCGCCGCCTGCGCGCTGCCGTTCGGGACGTCAAGAGCCAGATCCAAACGTTGCAACAACGGGCCAGGGACCGGGCCGGGGCGGACGAGGCACGCATCTTCGACGCGCAGCTGCTCATGCTGGAAGACAAGGAGTTCCTGCGCAGTATGGAGACCCTGATTCGGGAAAACTACCTCGCGGCAGAGAAGGCCTTCGAGTTCAAGGCGCTCGAGGTACGTGATTTGTGGGCAGCGAGCCACAGCGCGCGCCTCAAGGAGCGCCTCGCGGACCTGAACGGCGTGACGGTCCGGGTCATCCAGCACCTGCTGCACCGGGGGGGCGAGGAGCCGGTGATCGCGCAACCCTCGATACTGGTGGCGCGTGAGATCGGACCGGGCCTCACGGTGCAATTCGACCGCAACCAAGTGATCGGGTTGCTGAGCGAGGAAGGGACCCGCACCTCGCACGCCGCGATCCTCGCCCACTCGATGGGTATGCCCGCCGTCATGGGCCTCGTCGGAGCGCTCGAGCGCGTCGCGCCGGGAATGACGTTGATTCTGGACGGGACGCGCGGCACGGTGCTCGTCGACCCGACCCCCGAGGAGATCAGCGACGCGCGCGAGCGCGACGCGCGCCGGCGCGAACTCGAGCACCAGCTGGAGCGGGCGGTGGACCAGCCAGCTGTCACCACCGACGGCACACGGATCGTCCTGCGCGGCAACGTGGACCTCCCCGATGAAATCGCGGCGGCCCGCCAGCACGGCGCCGAAGGCGTCGGGCTGCTCCGCACCGAGTTCCTCATCACCGGCCACACCGCCCTCCCCACCGAGGACGCGCAAGCCGACTACTTCGGCCGGGTGGCAGACGCCTTCCCGGGCCATCCGGTGGTGGTGCGGACCTACGATCTCGGCGGCGACAAGTTCCCGGCCCCGTTCCGCGCCCCGGTGGAGGCCAATCCGTTCCTCGGGTGGCGCGCCATCCGCGTGTGCCTCGACGAGCCCGAGATGTTCCGGGTCCAGCTCCGCGCGGCGCTGCGCGCCGCGGCCGCAGCTCCGATCCACCTCATGATTCCGCTTGTCACGCGGCTCGAGGAGGTGGACCGTACGCGGGAGCTATTGTCGGAAGAGGCGGAGCGGCTGCGCCAGCAGGGGATCGCGGCGGCTGCCAGCGTCCCGCTGGGGGTGATGGTGGAGACGCCCGCCGCGGCCGTCATGGCCGACCGGCTGACCGAGGTCAGCGACTTCCTCAGTGTCGGGACGAACGACCTCACGCAATACACCCTGGTCGTGGATCGCGGCAACGCACGGCTGGCGGACCGCTTCACACCGCACGATCCCTCGGTGCTCCGGCTGCTGAAGCTCGTCGCGAACGCAGCACGGGCTGCCGGCAAGCCGGCGAGCGTGTGTGGAGAGATGGCTTCCGATCCGGTGTCCGCGTTCCTGTTGCTCGGGCTCGGCTACGAGACCCTGTCGGTCGCACCGCCGGCGCTGCCCATGATCCGGTGGCTGATCCGTCAGGTGAGCCTCGCCCAGGCGCGCGCGGCGGCCGAAGCAGCACTCGCAGCGCGCAGCGCGCGGCTCGCCGAAGACATCGTCCGCTACGCACTCGCGGACGCCGTCGACTTGCAACTCCTCGACCCCGACGCCCGGTTGCCGGCCGGTCGGCGGTCCGCTAGCTTCCGGCGCTAAGGACGGTCACCTGATGCCACAAGCCCGGCACGTCTTCACTTCCGAGTCGGTCACCGAAGGTCACCCCGACAAGATCGCCGACCAGATCTCGGACGCGGTGCTCGACGCCATCCTCGCCAGCGATCCCCAGGCGCGGGTGGCGTGCGAGACGCTGGTCACAACCGGCATGGCGGTGGTAGCGGGCGAGATCACGACCCAGACCTACGTGCACATCCCGGATATCGTCCGGGGGACCATCACCTCCATCGGCTACACCGACGCGAACTTCGGCTTCGACGCGCAGACCTGCGCGGTGCTCACCACCATCGACAAGCAATCGGCCGACATCGCGATGGGCGTGGACCGAGGCGGCGCCGGCGACCAGGGGATGATGTTCGGCTACGCGACGAACGAAACGCCCTCGCTGATGCCGCTGCCGATCGTGCTCGCGCACCGGCTGGCCGAGCGGCTGGCGGCGGTGCGCAAACGTGGTGAACTGCCATGGCTGCGGCCCGATGGCAAGACTCAGGTGAGCATCGCATACGAGGGCGAGCGGCCGGTCGGGATCACGAACCTGGTCGTCTCAACGCAGCACTCCGACAAGGTGGACAACGCCGAGCTGCGCGCGGGGGTGATCGCCCACGTGGTCCGGCCCGTCCTGGGAGACACCGGCTTCGACATCTCCGAAAAGGCCATCCTGGTGAACCCGACTGGCCGCTTCGTGGTCGGGGGCCCGCAGGGGGACGCTGGCCTCACCGGCCGCAAGATCATCGTCGATACCTACGGGGGGATGGCGCGGCACGGCGGCGGCGCGTTTAGCGGCAAAGACCCCTCCAAAGTCGACCGCTCCGCCTCGTACGCGATGCGCTGGGTGGCGAAGAACGTAGTGGCGGCGGGGCTCGCAACCCGGTGCGAAGCCCAGGTCGCATACGCGATCGGGGTCGCCGACCCAGTGTCCATCATGATCGAGACGTTCGGGACCGGCACGGTGCCGGCCGCGGCGCTCGAGGATGCGGTGCGCGAGGTGTTCGACCTGCGGCCGCTCGAGATTATCAAGGCGCTGCGGCTGCGCCGCCCCATTTATCGGCCCACCGCCACGTATGGCCATTTCGGCCGCACCTTCGAACGCGGTCGGGTGGCGGACCAGGACGTCGAGTTCTTCACCTGGGAACAGACGAACCGCGTCGAGGACCTGCGGCTCGCCGCGCAGCGATCCCCGCACTACACGGCGCTCAGGGCGAATCCATGACCACGACAACGGCTCGACGGGCCCCCCTCGACCACGACATCAAGGATCTCTCCCTGGCCGAGGCGGGCGGCCGCCGCGTCGACTGGGCCGAGCGTTTCATGCCGGTGCTGCGCCAGATCAAGCAGCGCTTCGCCCGTGAGCGGCCGCTCGCGGGCCGACGGCTGTCGGCGTGCCTACACGTCACGACCGAGACAGCGAACCTCGCGGTCACCTTGCAGGCGGGTGGGGCCGATGTCGCGCTGTGCGCCTCGAACCCACTCTCCACACAGGACGACGTGGCGGCCCACTTGGTGAGCGCCCACGGCATCAAGGTCTACGCCATCAAGGGCGAAGACCACGAGACCTACTACGATCACCTCCGCGCGGCCCTGGCCCACCGGCCCGACCTGACGATGGACGACGGCGCGGACCTGGTGGGCGCGCTCCACATGATCGCGCTGGACCGCCTCGACGATCTCGCGGCCCCGGTGCGGCGCTGGGTCGAGACGCTGTCCCCCGCCGAGCGCCAGGCGCTCGTGGCGGGGGTGATCGGGTCCACAGAGGAAACGACCACAGGCGTGATCCGTCTGCGGGCCATGGCCAAGGACGGTGTGCTACGGTTCCCGGTCGTTGCCGTCAACGATTCGGACACCAAGCACCTGTTCGACAACCGCTACGGCACCGGGCAGTCCACGCTCGACGGCATCCTGCGGGCGACGAACCTCCTGATCGCAGGGAGCACGGTGGTGGTGGCGGGGTACGGGTGGTGTGGGCGCGGGTTCGCCATGCGGGTGCGCGGCGCCGGGGCGAACGTGCTGGTCACGGAGATCGACCCGCTGAAGGCGCTCGAGGCCCAGATGGATGGCTACCGGGTGGTCCCGATGGCCGAAGCAGCGCGCGTCGGCGACCTGTTCGTGACGCTGACGGGCAATATTCACGTCATCCGGCTCGAACACATGCGGGCGATGAAGGACGGGGCGATCATCGCGAATTCCGGACACTTCAACGTCGAGATCGACCTGGACGCCCTGAAGAAGGTCGCCCAGGGCCCGACGCCGGTGCGGGAGTTCGTGGAGGAGTGGCGCCTGGAGGGCAAGCGCGTGTTCGTGCTGGCGGACGGCCGCCTGGTCAACCTCGCAGCGGCCGAGGGGCATCCGGCGAGTGTCATGGACATGTCCTTCGCCAACCAGGCCTTGGCAGCGGAGTTCGTCGTCCAGCACGCCCAGTCTCTGGGCCGCGAGGTGCACCGCATCCCGCGCGACCTGGATGCTGAGATCGCTCGACTCAAGCTGCAGGCGATGGGAGCGTCCATCGACACGCTGACGCCGGAACAGCAGAAATACCTGGCCTCGTGGGACCTCGGGACCTAGCGGGACGGAGGCGCGGGAGGACGTGATCGAGGTGCGCGTGGCCCACCTCGGGCTCGATCGCACGACCAACACGCCGGTCGTGATCCTGCAGGAGCGGGAAGGGGAGCGCGTGCTCCCGATCTGGATCGGGCCGGCTGAGGCGAGCGCCATCGCCATGGAGCTCGCGGGGGTGAAGTTCTCTCGCCCCCTCACCCACGATCTGCTCAAGCAGGTGATCGTCGGGCTCGGCGCGGACCTGCGCAAGGTCATCATCACGCAGGTCAAGGACAACACCTACTTCGCCGAGCTGCACATCTACCGCGGGGATCAGGTGATCCAGATCGACGCCCGGCCTTCGGATTCGATCGCCGTGGCGCTGCGACTGAAAACGCCGATCTTCACCAGCGAAACACTGCTCGAGCACACCGCGATCGACACCGGCGAGCCGGGAGCTGGGCCCCCACAGCCGCTCGACGCGGACACGCTGAAATCCTACCTCCAGAACCTCGATCCTGAAGACTTCGGCAAGTTCACGCCGTAGCGCCCTCGTTGTGGTCCTCGTCCTCGCGTGCGGAGGCCTTAGAGCGTGGGG
>DASQAH010000358.1:0-12576 GCA_035635835.1 Gemmatimonadales bacterium | reverse complement strand
CCCCCCCCCCCCCCCCCCTCCTCCGCCGCCCCCCCTCCGGCGCCGCCGCACGACTACCTGGCCGGCGTAGCGCGCGTCGAGTTCCGTATAGGGCCGCTCCTTGAGCGCGAGCTCATGCGCCACCAGTATCACCGCCTGGATGACCTCCGGCCCCGCGTCGCGTCGCAGCAGGACGAGCCGGGGTCCCCATTCGAGTACCACATCGCCGCGGCTCCCGAGCCGGCGCGCGGCCGTGATCTCCTGAAACAGCGCCGGGTCCACCGACTGGATCAGCGCCAGCACCGCCAGCACTCCCGAATCGGCCGTCGCCGCGAGCGGCAGATCGAGCCCCGTCCGCGCCGGGTCGAACGGCAGCACGCGCCCGCGTGCGTCCACGACCACGAGGCCTCCCCCCCCCCCTCCTCCCGCCCCCCGCAGCCCCGGCACGAACGCCACCGGCTCCTCTTCCCGCACGATCACTTTGAGCGCCGCGGGGAGCCGGCGCACCACGCGCGCCAGTGCGACGCCCGGCAGCCCCTCGACCCGATCGGCGAGGCGGCGCGTGTCGTCGAACACACTCGCTCCCGCCGGCAGCCGCAGTGCCGCGAGCACCGCCTCGGGCGGGAGGTGCTGCACGCCCACGAGCTCCACCTGGCGCACGCGGAAGAACGCCAGCCGACGCAGCAGCGCTGGGGTGCCGAGCCACAGCGCCACGGCCAGCGCGCCAGCGCCCACCACCAACCGCGAGAGGTGCCGCCTCACCGGCCCGTCCCCGACAACAGGGACAGCAGCTCAGGTCCAACGCGGGTCACATCCCCCGCGCCCAGCGTGAAGACGACGTCGCCCGGGCGTGCCGTCTTTGCGACCCGCTCGGTGAGTCCCGCGCGCTCGCGCACAGCGATAGTCGTCGCGCCAGCCCGGGCCGCCCCCCGTGCGACGACTTCCGCTGTCACGCCCGGGAGTGGTTGCTCGCGCGCCCCGTAGATCGGCGCCACGACGACCACGTCAGCCGCGCCCAGCGCGCGCCCCAACGCCTCCCCGTGCAGCTGGGTGCGCGAGTATAGGTGGGGCTGAAACACCGCGACCAGCCGGCGGCCGGGGAACGCCTGCCGCGCCGCCGCCAGCGTCGCGCCCACTTCGGTCGGGTGGTGCGCGTAATCATCCACCACCGTGACGCCCCCCGCGTCGCCGAGCCGTTCGAAGCGGCGCGCCACGCCGGCGAATTCAGCGAGGGCCCGCGCGGCTGCGTCCACGTCCGCCCCGAGCGCGTGCGTCGCGGCGAGCGCCGCCGCGGCGTTGCGGATGTTATGCATTCCCGGCACGCGCAGCCGCAGCCCGACACGCCGACCCCCGGGCAACTCCACCCGGGCCTCCGAGCCTCCGGGGGCGAATCGCGCCTCGGCGATCCGCACGTCAGCATCTGGCCCCGTCCCCACCCGCCACACCGGGACCGTCAGCGCGGACGCCACCCGCTGTACGCCTCCGTCGGGATCGTCCGCGCCCGCGATCACGCGGCGCGCGCCGCGGGCGAACTCGACGAACGCGGCCTCCAACGCGGCCACGCTCCCGTAGCACTCTAAGTGGTCGGCCTCGACGTTGGTGATCACCGCCACCGTCGGAGCCAGGGCAAGGAACGCCTTGTCGAACTCATCTGCTTCGACTACGAACAGATCGCGGCCGCCGAGCCGCGCATTGCCGCCCCACCATGCGACGCGGCCGCCGACGATCCCCGTAGGGTCGCGCCCGGCGGCCGCCAGTGCCTCGGTCACCATGACCGTCGTGGTGGTTTTGCCGTGTGTCCCGGCCACCGCCACGACCGTTCCCCCGGCAACGACCTGACCGAGGGCGTCGGCCCGCCGTACCACCGGAATCCCCAGCGTGCGTGCGCGCTCCAGCTCCGGTTGCTCTGGAGCGATCGCTGCGGTGATCACGACCGCTCGGGCGCCGTCCAAGTGCCCCGGGTCATGTCCCCGCCAAATCCGTACTCCTAAGGCTGCCAGATCGGCTGCCCCCGAAGGGTCGGTATCACAACCCGTTATAGCCACACCCTGTTGCTTGGCGAGCAGCCCCAGAGCACTCATCCCCGCTCCGCCTATTCCCATGAAGTGGATCGGACGGGGGTCTCCGGGTGCAAATAAGATCATCTGTGGGGGGCTAATATAGCGATTCTACTAAACTTGCGAAAGAGTTCGCGGTTCGCCGACCAACGTCAAAATCTTCGACACCACGTCCCGGGAGGCGTCGGGGCGTCCCCGGCTACGCGCGGCAGCGGCGAGCGACTCGAGTCGTGGGCGCTCGCCGAGCAACTCGCGAACCTCACGCGCCAGCCGGTTGGCGTCGAGCTCGCGTTCGGGCAGCTGCACCGCCGCCCCCGCCGCCGCGAGCGCGCGCGCGTTGAACGTCTGGTGATCGGCTGCCGCGCTCGGCAGTGGGACGAGCACGCTCGGCTTGCCCCAGGCGCACAGTTCGGCGACGGTCATCGCGCCAGCGCGGCACACGACGAGGTCGGCTGCGCGGTAGGCGTCCGCCATGGGGTCGAAGAAGCCGTGGACCACGACGCGCCCGCCCACCGCGTAAACCCCAAGCTCGGATTCGTGTCTCGTGCCCGTGCCCCACAACAGATTCACGTCGGGCAGCAGCCGGTGTTCGAGCGCGCCTGCGAGCGCGAAATTGAGCGCACGGGCGCCTTGGCTGCCGCCGAACACGAGCACGGTCGGCCGACCAGGGTCGAGGCCGAAGGCACGACGGGCCGCGACCGGATCGCCCGGCGTCGGCGGCTGAATGGGGTTACCGAGCGCGAACACCGCTGTGGCGCGCCCGGGGGAAAGCCGGGCCCGGGCCTCCGGGAAGCCGAGGTGGATCTGCCGCGCGTTGTGTGCGAGCCAGCGCGTGGCGAGCCCCGGGAACGCGTTCTGCTCCTGGAGCACAGTGGCAAGACCGCGGCGTTGCGCCCGCCACACGAGCGGTGCCGCGGCGTAGCCGCCCGTGCCCACGACGATGGCCGGCTGCTCCGCGTCGAGCACCCGTCCCGCGGCCCGCCACGCCCGCCACGCGATCGCGGGCCAGCGCACGTTGCGCCACCAGGTGCGGCGATACACCGGTTCGAGTGGCAGGAGCTCGAAGCGGAACGGATGACGCGGCAGCACCTGGGATTCGATGCCGCGCTCGGCCCCGACCAGGACCGGCTCTACACCCGCACGTGCTTCAACCAGCGCCTGGGCGAGGGCCAGGGCGGGCATCAGATGGCCGCCCGTGCCGCCGCCGGCCAGCACCACTTTCACCGCCACGGTGCCTGATCCCGATGCGGAAGGTGGAGTGCGGCATGCGGCATGCCACACTCGTTCCGAGTCACGACGCTACTCCTGAACTCCGGCCTTGCCCCACACTCACCAGCACGCCCGTGGCGAGCAGCGCGACGAACAGGCTCGAGCGGCCATAGGAGATGAATGGGAGGGTGATGCCGGTGGCGGGCAGCACGGCGAGGCTGACCCCGATGTGCAGCACCGCGCTCAGCCCGATCAGCGCCGTGCAGCCGACCGCCAACAGCTGGCCGAACGGGTCGCCCGCCGACCGCGCGATGCGGAATCCGAGCCAGACGAACGTGCCGAACAGCAGGGCGATCGCGAGGACGCCGACGAAGCCCCACTCCTCGCCGATCGTGGAGAAGATGAAGTCGGAGTAGGCGTAGGGGAGATAGCCGAGCTTCTGTTGGCCATGGCCGAACCCCACGCCGACCAGCTGGCCGGCCCCGATGCCGACGAGCGACTGGTGTACCTGGAAGTTCGCTTCCGAGGGGGCGTTGCCGGGGTTGAGAAAGGTGAGGACGCGGGCCAACCGGTACTGGGCGCTCGCCACCGCGCCAAACAACAGCGGGGTCGCGGCCACACTCAAGAGCAGGAAATGGCCGATGCGGGCGCCCGCCGCGAACAGCAGGGTGCCGGCCAGGATCGTCAACAGCAGCGCCATCGAGAGGTTCGGCTCCAGAAAGATGAGGCCGATCACCGGTGCCAGGATGACAAGGAAGGGAAGGAGGCCGCGTTGGAACGTGCGGATCTGCTCTCCCTTCTTGGCGGCGAGCATCGCCGTCCAGACGACGACGGCGAACTTAGCGAGTTCAGAGGGCTGGACGGTCACGACGCCCAGGTTGACCCACCGTCGCGCGCCGTTGAGCACGGGGGCCACTGCGTGGGTGAACGGCAGCAGGGGCAACAGCAGCAGCAAGCTCACGACGCCGAGCATCGGCCACGCCCAGCCCTGCCAGCGGTGGTAATCCATCCGGGCCACGGCAGTTGCCGCGAGGCCGGCCACCACCGCGCCGATCCCCTGTCGCAGCGCGAAGGTCGCCCCCACCTGCCCGCCGGCGGTGGCGACGAGGCTCGAGGCGCCGTAGACCGCGGCGAGCCCGAACACGACGAGCACCGCCGCGAGCACGACGAGCAGGCGAGTCTCCCAACGGCGCTCGGTCATCCGCGGCGACTCGTTCACATCGCCTCCACCAGTGCTCGGAACGTCGCGCCGCGTTCCTCGTAGTTCTTGAACATGTCGTAGCTCGAGCAGGCGGGCGACAGCAGGACCGCGTCGCCAACTCGTGCGGCGCGGCGGGCCCGCGCCACGACGTCCGCGAACGTGGTGCCGCGCTCGAGCGGAACCTGCCCCTGCAGGTCCTGCACGACGAGCGGCCCCGCTTCCCCGTAGGCGATGACCAACCGGCACCGCGCCTTGAGCAGCGGCCCCAGCCGCGTGTAGGGCTCGCCCTTGTGACGGCCGCCGAGCAACAACACGAACGGGCGGTCCATCGCCTCCACCGCGACGACGCTCGAAGCGATGTTGGTCGCCTTCGAGTCGTTGATCCAGCGAACCCCGCCCACCTCGCGCACCGGCTCGAGGCGGTGCGGCAGTGCGCGAAACGAGCGCAACCCCTCGGCCAGGGGACCCAAGGGAATGCCAGCCTCCCGCGTCGCAAGGACGGCGGCCAGGGCGTTGGCCACGTTGTGGTCGCCCAGGAGCCGCAGGTCGTCGCGCCCCAGCAGTCGCTCCTCGTCCAGGCGCAGCTCGCGGCGTGCGGCGTCGTACCACGCCTCCGCGGGGGGGGGTGGGGCCCGGAGCGAAAAGCGCAGCGTTCTGCCAGCGGCGCCAGCCGCGAGCGCCAGGGCGGGCGGATCGTCGCCGTTCAGCACCCAGACGCTGCCGGCGGCGGCGTTCCGGAAGAGGAGCCGCTTGTCGGCGTAATACGCGTCGACCGACGGGTAGCGGTCCAGGTGGTCGGGCGCGAGGTTCGTCAGGATCCCCACGTCGGGTGCGAAATGGGCGCTGTCGTGGAGCTGAAACGAAGAGACCTCGACGGCCAGCCACTGCCAGGGCTGTGGGTCGAGCGCGACATCGGCGAGCGGCCGGCCGATGTTCCCCGCGGCCTCGGCGCGCAGCCCCCCCGTCTGCAGCAGATGCGCCACCAGCGCCGTCGTCGTGGTCTTGCCGTTCGTGCCGGTGACGGCGATGCAGCGGATGCCCTTGCCCTGCAGCGCCCGAAAGCCCAGGTCGAGCTCCGAAACGATCTCCACGCGGGCGGCGCGGGCGGCGGCCAGTGGCGGGGCGTCGGGTGGGACGCCCGGCGAAGCCACGACCCCTGCAGCGGCCCGGATCCGGGCCAGATCGTGACCACCGACTTGGACAGTGACGCCCGGGAGAGCGCGCAGCGCTGCGACGGCGGCGGCGCCGCCGTAGGGCTGCTCGGCCCCGTCGCTCGCGTACACGCGCACGTGCTCGCGCGCCAGCAGCGTCGTCGCAGCGACGCCGCTCTTGCCCAACCCAACAACCGCCACCTCGCCGCGCCGCCAGGCTTCCGGTATCATCGCACCTTCAGCGTCGCGAGGGCGATCGCGGCGCACATCACGCCCAGGATGTAGAACCGCATCACCACCTGCGGCTCTGCCCACCCCAACCGCTCGAAGTGATGGTGCAGCGGCGCCATGCGGAACACCTTGTGGGCATCAGCGTACTCCTTGCCGTGCCGCCGCCGGTTCCAGCGGTACACGTAGACTTGAATCAGCACCGACAACGTCTCAGCGACGAACACCCCGCCGGCGATGAGTAGCAGGAACTCCGCTTTGAGCATGATGGCGACGCAGCCGAGGGCGCCGCCGATCGCGAGCGCACCGGTGTCCCCCATGATGACCTGAGCGGGGTGGGCATTGAACCACAGGAACCCCAGCGCGGCACCCGCCAGCGCGGCGCAGAAGACCGCGAGCTCGCCGGCGCCTTGCAGGTACATGATGCCGAGGAACCGGGACCAGTCGGCGCGACCAAACACGTAGGCGAAGACGACGAATGCAGCCGCGACGATCGCCGTGAGCCCGGCGGCGAGTCCATCAAGCCCATCGGTGAGATTGACCGAGTTGGAGCTTGCGGTGACCACGAAGGTGACGAACGCGATGTAGAGCGGCCAGGGGAGATAGAAGAACCAGTATTTGAAGAGGGGAACTTGGGTGTAGGTTGCGAAGCCCGGCACGAACGGGCGCAGCACGAGAAAGATCCCCAGCGCCAGCCCGAAGCTCACCTGGCCTACCAGCTTCCACCGGGCGACGAGCCCCTGCGAGTTGCCGCGCACGACTTTGAGGTAGTCGTCCATGAAGCCGATGGCGCCCATCCAGAGGGTGGACACGACGGCGACGAGCACGTAGCGCGTGTCGAGGCGGGCCCACAGCAGCGTCGGCACGACGGTGGCGAGCATGATGATGAGCCCGCCCATCGTCGGCGTGCCCCGTTTGCCCTGGTGGCTCGCCGGTCCTTCGGCGCGGATGACCTGTCCGACTTTGCGCGCCCGCAGCGCCCGGAGGATCCAGGGCCCCAGCACGAACGCGACGACCAGCGCCGTCACGGCCGCGCCGGCGACGCGGAACGTGATGTAGTTGAACAGATTGAACAGGATGTGCTTCTTCGCCAACGGCGCGAGCAGGTGATAGAGCACGACCCCCCCGTCCTCGAGACCGCGGGCTAGGTGAGGTAGCGCAGCACGCGCTCCAGCGCGACGCCGCGCGACGCCTTGAGCAGTACGATCGCGTTCCCCGGCACGGCGCTCTTGAGCTTCGGGCCGAGCGTCTCCGCGTCCGGCGCCGTGAGCAACCGGCCGCCCAACACGCCGCGATGGGCCTCGAACGCGGGGACGAAGGCACCGACCGCCGCTACGAGGTCCGGCGGCGCAGCCGCGATCTCGGCCGCCGCCGCCGCGTGCAATCTTGCACTCTCGGCGCCCAATTCCAACATCGTCCCTACAACCAGCACGAGCGGGCGGCCGCGGCGTCGGGCCAGCCAGCGCGCCAGCGCGACCGCCGCGCGCAGGGAGGACGGGTTGGCGTTATAGCTGTCGTCGACGATCGTCAGAGCGCCCGCCTCGAGCAGTCCCCCCCGGCCGCCTGGGATGGCCACCCGGGCGAGGGCCGCAACCGCCCGCGCCGCTTCCACCCCGGTCTCCCGGGCCACCGCAAGCGCGATCATGGCGTTCTCGACCTGATGGAAGCCAGCCACGGGTAGGGTGACGCTCACCCCGTGCCAGGTGATCCGGGCGCGGCCGGCGTCATCGAGCTCCGCCGCATCGGGTCGCACCGCGGCGGTCTCGTCGCTACCGGCCACCACGGTGCGGGCGAGGCGCCGGGCCGCCTCCGCGAGCGCGGGCGGGTCAGTCCCCACGACCGCCACGGGGACGCGCTCGAGCAGCCTGACCTTCTCCCCTAGCACGCCCTCAAGGCTGCCGAAGCCCTCGAGATGTGCGTAGCCCACGTTGGTCACCACTCCGACGGTGGGCTCGATGATGTCCCGGAGGCGGGCGATTTCCCCTGGGACGCTCGCACCTGCTTCGACGACCAGCGCCTCTGTGTCATCCGGGGCGCCGAGAATGGTGAGCGGCACGCCGACCAAATTGTTGAGATTCCCCGTTGTGGCATGAACGCGCCAACGAGCGGCCAGTGCGGCGCGGATCATCTCCTTGGCGCTGGTCTTGCCACTCGATCCCGTGACCGCGACCACGGGCGCGACCGTGGGGCGGAGCGGGAGCAGGGCGCGACGGCGGGCGCGAGCCAGGTCGCCCAGCGCGACCAGCGTATCGGCCACCTCGAAGACGGGCAAGCCGTCCACCGGCGCCGTGCCGCGCCGCACCACGGCCGCGGCGGCACCCTGGGCCAGGGCCGGCGCGAGAAAGCCGTGTGCGTCGAAGCGGTCGCCCTTCAGGGCGACGAACAACGTGCCAGGCGTCAGGTGCCGGGTGTCGGTCGAGATGCCGCTGAACGTGAGATGCGCCGGCGAGGGGACTCTCAGGGCCTGCGCAACGCGTTCAGCCGTCCAGAAGCTCACTCTGCGCCAAGCTCCTGAACCACGGCTCGCTCGTCGAACGGCTGTTTGACCGTGCCGATCACCTGGTAGCTCTCGTGTCCCTTGCCGGCGAGCAGGATCGTGTCGTCCGCGCGGGCGAGCTCGAGGGCGAGGGCGATCGCTTGGCGGCGGTCGGTCGCGCGATGGTGCGGCTTCGCCCCCATGCCGCTCTCGACGTCGTCGAGAATCCGCTCGGGGTCCTCAGTGCGCGGGTTGTCGGACGTTGCGATCGCGATGTCAGCCAGCCGCACGGCGATCTCGCCCATGGGGGCCCGCTTGCCGCGATCGCGGTCGCCGCCGGCCCCGAAGACGACGATCACCCGGCCGCGCGTGAGCGGGCGTACCGTTTCGAGCGCGCGCTCGAGGGCGTCCGGGGTGTGGGCATAGTCGCGCAGGATGGTGCACGGGCGAGTGGCGATGCGCTCCATGCGGCCGGGCACCTGCGGCGCGCTGGACAGCCGCTCGGCGATATCGCCCACCGGCAACCCGAGTCCGACGGCGCAGGCGGCGACGCCCAGCGCGTTGGCCACGTTGAAGCGTCCGAGCAGCGGCAGCGCCACGCCGGCGCGGCCGAGCGGGGTGGGTGCGACGAGGTCGAAGCGGGTCCCGCTGCCGTTCTCAATCACATTCCGGGCGGACACGTCCGCCTGCTCGCGCTCCCCGAACGTGATCCGGCGGTGGCCCCCGTCGCGACGCAGTTTCTTCCACGTTGCATCGTCGGCGTTCACGACTTCGAGGCCCCCGCCCCCCGGTGCGAGGTAGGTGGCAAGCTTCGCTTTCGCGTGGAAGTAATCTTCCAGCGTCTTGTGGTAGTCGAGGTGATCGCGTGTGACGTTCGTGAAGATGGCGGCGCGGAATACGAGGCCGTCGACGCGGCCCTGGTCGAGGCTGTGCGAGGAGACCTCCATTGCCGCGGCGCGCGCGCCGTGGGCGACGAGGGTCGCGAGCGTCTGCTGCAGGTCGATGGGCCCCGGCGTCGTGAGGTTGCCCGCTTCGCTCTCCACCCGGGCGCCGGCGGGGTCGAACGCGCCCAGCGTACCGATCGCGCCCGTGGGCCACAGTGCGGACAGGACGTGACGGGCCAGCGTCACCGAAGTAGTCTTGCCGTTCGTCCCCGTCACCCCAACGAGCTCAAGCTTGGCGGCGGGGTGGTCGTACCATGTCTCGGCGGCGACGGCGGCGGCGCGCCGGCCGTCGCGCACGACGATCTGGGGGAACGGCGCTGCCTGCGCCACCTCCACGAGCGCCGCCACGGCGCCGGCGGCCGCGGCCTGTGGGACGAAGCGGTGGCCGTCCTGCGCGGTGCCGCGCACCGCGCAATACAGCATGCCGGGGGCGAGCCTGCGCGTGTCGGCGGTGAGGCCAGTGATGGCTGGCAGCTGCTCGGGCGCGCGCACCAGCAGCCCGGCGTGCCGCAGCGCGTCGACGATGGCGAGAAGCCCGATCACGGGGTGCCGGAGGGGGGGGGGGGACGCGACCCGAAGAGGGTGACGTGCGAGCCGGCCGCGGCGGAGTCGCCGGCCCCGGGCCACGTGTGATCGACAACGCCCCAGCCCTTCACGACCACGCGAAAGCCACGGCGGTGCAGCGCTCGGATGGCGTCCCGCAGCGAGCGGCCGGCGACGTCGGGGATCGCCCGACGAGGTTGGGGAGGCGCGGCCGCACTGTCGGGGTGGAACGGCCAGGTAACGACGTAGGGCACCACACCCGGATCGTGCTCGTCGAGCGCAGCGGCCGGCGCGGCGGGCGCCGCGGTCGTGAGGCGGGCCCGATCCAGCGCCACGTCCCGCGCTGCCAGCGCCTGCTGGAGCATTGTGCGCGTGACCGGCGCGGCCGTCTGGGCGGCGAAGTAGCTGCCCTTCTTGGGGTCGTCGATCTTGACGACCACGACGAGCTGCGGGCCATCGGCCGGGAACAGGGCGGCGAACGACGCCGTGTATTGGCCCGGCGCGTAGTGCCCACCCACCACGCGACGGGCGGTTCCCGTCTTGGCGGCGAGCTGGAAGTTCGCCAGCGTCGCTCGGCTGCCGGTCCCGCCCTGGGCCGCGCCGCGTAGCAGCTCCCGCAGCCCCCGGGCCACCGCCGGCGTGATCGCGCGGCGCACCGGTTCCGGGCGGTGGCGATACAGCGCCTCGCCGACGGTGCTCTTGATCTCGCGAATTAGCGTCGGCTGCAGCACCACGCCGTCGTTGGCGATAGCGCCGTAAGCGACCGCGAGCTGGAGCGGCGTCACCGATAGTTCGTAGCCGATGGCGAGGCTCGCGGCGCTCGGCCGGGTCCATTCGACCGGTGGCCGCAGCCGCCCTGGCGACTCGGAGGGAAACTCGATCCCGGTTTGCGTGCCGAAGCCGAAGGCGCGGAGCAGCCCGTACTGCTCGGAGGGCGCGAGGCGAGTCGCGAACTTCGCCATCGCGATGTTGCTGGAGACGCGGATCGCGTCGGCCAGTGTGAGGACGGGCAGTGGCTCGTCGTCCTTCAGCGTGCGGTCCGCCAGTTTCCAGCGCCCACCCTCCCCCGAGACCCGGTCCGCGGGCCGCACCCGGTTCAGGGCCATCAGCGCCGCGGCAGCGAAGATCTTGGCGACCGAGCCCGGCTCGAATGTCTGCGTGAACGCGCTGGGAGGCACGCTGCCGTCCCGACGCTGCGAGGCTACCGCCAACACTTCCCCTGTGGCGGGATCAAGCATGACGACGTCACCACCGTCAGCGTCCATGCGCCGCAGTGCTTCGGCAAGCGCGCGTTGTGCGATCTCCTGCAGTTCGGCATCGAGCGTCAAGACGACGTCGTAGCCGGGGACGGGGGCAGCGATGAGCCGCGCTGGCGACTCGTATTCACGTCCCGCGCGATCCTTCAGCACGACCGCGGCGCCTGGCGTGCCCGCCAGCAGGCTGTCGAGGGTCTTCTCGAGGCCGGAGGCGCCGTGTCCGTCCTCGCCCAGTCCACCGATCACCCCTCGCGCGAGTGAGGCGGATGGATAGAAGCGGTTGAGCACCGGCTCGAGATGGACCCCCCGGATCGCGCGGATCGGCTCCACGGTGATAGCACTGTAGGGCCCGCCGAAATAGGCGTAGCGCTTGTGCAGGGCCTGCTGCCACTGGTCCGAACCGAGTCGCAGCGCCCCGACGATTGCCGCACCGTCGCGGCGGGGATCACGCAGTTCGTTGGGGGCGACGCCGACGTGGTAGGTCTCGAGCGTGCGGGCGATGGGCGTGCCGTGGCGATCGCTCAGCGTGCCGCGCCGCGCATCCAGGATGATGCGCTCGGTGCGGCTGGCGCGTGCTTCGGCGGCCCAGCGGTGCCCTTGGACGAGCTGCACTTGGGCCGCGCGAGCCACGAGCGCCAGCAGTCCCAGCAGCATCAGGACCTGGACCGTGTGGATGCGGACGGCGGGCTTCGCCATAGCCTCAGTGCCCTCCGGGGGGGGGGGCAGGGAGCAGGATGATCTCCGTATCGGCCGGCGGGCGCAGCCCGAGCTGCAGCGCTCGGGGAATGAGAACCGCGCGGCTCTCGGCGTCGCGGATGCGCCGCTGCAGCGCGCTGCGCCTGCCCTCGAGGCCGGCGCGGCGTTGACGCGTCTCGGCGAGCGCGCGCGCGGCACGCAGGCCGTCGGTCTGGCGCCAGATGACGAGCCATAGCGCCGCCAGCGCGGTGAGCAGCCACAGCCCCAGCCAGTGTCTACCCTTTAGGGCCATCCGTCACCTCAAAGGCGCGGAACTTCGCCGAGCGGGCGCGCGGGTTGGTGCGTCGCTCTTCGGCCCCGGGAGCGATGGCCTTGCGCGTGAGCAACTCGCCGAGCGGGCGGCCGCGGCAGGTGCACACAGGCTGACGCGGCGGGCACACGCAGGCACTGCTCCACTCCCGGAACGCGTGCTTGACGATGCGGTCCTCTCCCGAGTGATAGGTGATCACCCCGAGGCGCCCGCGTGGCACCAGGGCGTCGCGCAACGCTGGCAGCGCGCGCTCCAGCTGGCCCAGCTCGTCGTTGACTGCCACCCGGAGCGCCTGAAACAGGCGTGCGAACTCGGGCGGCCCGGAACGCGGTCCTAGCCGAGCGCGGATGGCGTTGACGAAATCGTCACTCAGCAGCAGCGGCGCGCGGCGCCGGCGGCGGATCACCTCCCGCGCCAGCGCGCGGGCGCGGGGGTGAGGCTCGTCGGCGTAGTCCGCGAAGCACGCCGCCAGTCGCTGCTCGGGCCAACTGTTGAGCACTGCGGCGGCAGAAATTCCCTCCCCCTC
>DASQAH010000357.1:0-5669 GCA_035635835.1 Gemmatimonadales bacterium | reverse complement strand
CGTGGCCGAGGCGGTGCTGTTCGCGGTGACCCGCCCGGCGCGGGTCGCCGTTACGGAGATCCGGCTCCTGCCGGGGGTCTACTCGCCGAGGGGGTGAGCGAGTGCGTAGTGCATGGTGCGTGGTTGCCGCCACGGTCGCAGGGAGCTCCGTGGCTGCACAGCAGATTCCGTCCCTGCCAGACTCGTCGGGCTGGGGCGTCCATGTCCTAGCGCTCGCGAAGGCACCCGACAGCTCGATCTGGGTCGGGACCTACGGCCAAGGCATCTTCCGGCTGGGTTCGCGCGCCACGATCTGGGACCACATTGCTCACTCCAACGACACCGCTGCCCACTCCATCTCCTGGGATTTCGTGCACGCCTTCGCGTTCGGGCCGCGCGGCCAGATCTGGTATGGTACGGTGGGGAACGGCTGGGGCCTCTCGGTCGACGGCGGCAGGACGTGGAAGAATTGGGAGTACCGGGAGCTAGGCCCCGAGTGGCAGTACGTCGCCCCGAATGGGATCGTCACGCGTGGAGACACCACCTACATCGCCACGGCGGACGGGATCAAGGTGACATGGGACGACGGCCGATCGTGGGCCGTGATCACGGACTCAATGGGCGCGGCATCGACCAAGGACTCGGTGCTGGGGCGGATCAAGAACCAATACGTGCTGGCGATCGCGCTCGCTCCCGGAAACGACCTGTGGATCAGCGACCTCAGGGGAATCGCCCATTCGCCGGATGGGGGACGGACGTGGCACGAGGCGTTCCCGCTAACGCCGTGTCTGGGAGGCTGTGCCAACCGAGCGAGGGCTCTGCTCGTCGATTCGCAGCGCCGGCTGTGGGTCGGGACGGACCGAGGGGTGTTTCGGTTCGGGGCGGAGTTTGGGGGATGGAAGGGGCTCGATCAGGACTCCACCTGGTGTCGTCGCTGGCCCGATACCATTGTCTGCGTCTCTACTTGGGCAGGTATCCACGAACTGCTGGAGATCCGCGGGCGCATCTACGTGGCGAGCAGCCTCGGATTTCTCGATCTCCGAAAGAGAGACGAGGTCGACGTGCATGGGCTTCAAACCCGACAACGGTTTACCACGTCGGCAGTTCAGCTGGACTCTGTAACGCTGCTCGCCGGCCGACACGAAGGGGTGTCCTCACTCCGATTGGGTGATGGGATAATGATCGAGTACGTTCCTGGCAGCGACCTCGTCATTCCCCGATCGCCGCTCCACCCCTGGTTCGGTCGCCCCATCGCCACGAATGACCAGCCCTATATCGACCAGACCTACCGCTTCGGCTCGACCATGGGCGGTAACTTCCAGCCGCACCAGGGCGTCGAGTTCAACAACCCCGACGGCACGCCGGTCCACGCCATCGGTGAGGGGATCGTGGTGTACTCGGGGCCGGCCGAGGCGGGGGCCAACACGATCGCCATCCGCCACGATCGGAAACTGAGAACAGCGGAAGGAGACCGCTTCGTCTTCTCGGTCTATTACCACAACTCCAAGCTGCTTGCGCAGGTCGGCCAGCGCGTCCGCAGCGGTGACGTAATCGCTCTCGTCGGCAACACCGGCCGCGCTACGAACGACCACCTGCACCTCGAAGTCCACGTCGCTCCGACGACCGACTCCAGCAAGATCGTGGATCCGAGCGTTCGCTACCCGCCGTACAATGCCAACCCGGAGTTGTGGATCGAGCCGCTCCCGGGCACAGGGCTCGTGGCGGGGCAGGCGTGGGACTCCAACAGACAGCCAGTCCTGCAGGCACGCATCTACGGCCTCGTCAAACCGGAGCCGCAGGAGACTCCGTTCTCGTTCATCGAAACCTACGGATCGCGCAACCATACCGACCCCGTCTACGACGAGCACTTCGCTGTTAGCGACGTGCCTGTGGGCGAGTATGTTCTCGGGATGGAGATCGAGGGCCGCCGGGTTTCCCGCCGGATTCGAGTGGCGGCAGGACAGCTCACCTGGGTCGAGTTCCGCCCGGATGCACATTGAGCTGATCGAGCATCTGCGTTGTCCCGAGGAGCACCGCGAAGAGTTCCTCGTGCTCTCGACCAGCGAGATGAACGGCCGCATGGTGTGGCTCGGCGTAGTGGGGTGCCCGGTCTGTCACCGCGATTTCGAGATCGTCGACGGCATCGTGGACTTCACCGCGGTCGTGCAGGGGAAGCCCCAGAGCCGGTCCGTGCGTCGCACACCCGCGCCGGCGTCCCCTGTGGTCCTGGAAGCCAAGTCCCTCCAGGCGCTCCTCGACCTCGGCGGCCCCGGCGGGTTCGTGGTGCTGCTCGGCTCGGCCAGCCGTCACGCCGTCGGTCTCGCGGCGCTGATGGGCGGGGTCCATTTCGTCGGCATCAACGCCCCGCCCGACGTGGAGCCGCTGCCCCCCCTCAGCCTCCTGCAGTGCGACCGCATGATTCCGCTGCGCCGGGCCATGGCCCGCAGTGTCGTGGTCGGCGCCGAGGTCGCGACCACGTCTTGGGTGGCCGAGGCCCGCCGGGTTCTGCTGCCGGGACGGCGGCTGGTGATCGAACGGGAAGGCGTGACGCCCGAGGGGGTGAAGCCGCTGGCCGTGGGCGACGGCCTCTGGGTCGGCGAGAAGCGCTAGCCTTCGACGGCGGCCGCCATCGGGTCGGCCTCGGCGTACGTTTTGTCGATCAGCTCCGCGTACCGCTTCTCCACCGCGCGGCGCTTGACCTTGAGCGTCGGGGTCAGCTCGCCAGACTCGATCGTGAAGTCGTTCTCGATCAACACGACCTTCTTCGGCATCTCGAACTTCGCCAGGTCGCGTAGCATCCCCATGACCTCGCGCTCGATCTTCGCTCTCACATCAGGGAGGGCGAGCAGCTGGCCGCGCGACCCGTACGACAGGTTCCGCTCCCTAGCCCACCGCTCCAGCGTCTCGTAGTTCGGCACGACCAGCACGATGGGGAACTTGCGCTTGTCACCCAGCACTACAGCGTTGGCGATGAACTTGTTGAGCTTGATCAGGTTCTCGATCGGCTGCGGCGCGACGAACTTGCCTCCGGCCGTCTTGATCAGGTCCTTCTTGCGGTCGGTGATCTTGAGGTAACCGTCGGCGTCTAGCTCGCCGATGTCACCGGTATGGAACCAGCCCGCGACATCGATCGCCTCAGCGGTGGCGTCGGGCTTGTTGTAATAGCCCTTCATGATGTTCGGGCCCTTGGCGAGGATTTCGCCATCCGCCGCGATGTTGAGTTGCACGCCGGGCACGGCCTGGCCCACCGTGCCCAGCTTGGGGCGGTCGAATGGATTGACCGTCAGCACTGGGGCAGTCTCCGTCAGACCGTACCCCTCAATGACCGGGAGCCGGGCGGCGAAGAAGAACCTGGCGATGTCGACCGAGAGCGGTGCACTCCCGGACAAGAAGAACTTAAGACGGCCGCCCGTGCGCGCGCGCAACTTCGCGAACACCAGCCGGTCGGCGAGGGCGTACTTGAGGGCCAGGAAGCTCGGCACCGGTAATCCGGCGAGCCGGTAGGTGGCCCACTGGTCGCCGACCTGCTTGGCCCAGAAGAAGATCCGGCGTTTTACCCCGCTGCCCGCCAGCGCGCTCTCCAGCACCCGGGCGTAGATCTTCTCGTACAGCCGCGGCACCGAGAGCACGATGGTGGGGCGGACTTCGCCGAGGTTCTGCGCCACCTTGTCGAACGACTCAGCGTAATTCACGATTACGCCTGCAGTCCACATCGTGTAGTCGACCATGCGCTCGTACACATGGCTGAGCGGCAGCATCGCGAGACACTCGTCCTGAGTGGTGAGCGGGAACACGTGCAGACAAGCGTCGATGTTGCTCCAGAGGTTGTTGTGCGTAAGCATCACGCCCTTGGGGTCGCCGGTGGTCCCGGAGGTGTAGATCAGAGTCGCTAGCGCGTCGGGCGATACGGTGAGCGCCTCCTCGCGGAAGCGCGGATGGCGCCCGTCGGCGCTGCGCCCGCGGGCCTCCAGCTCTGCGAGGGTGATCACCCCGTCTCGCCCCGCTCCCGGATCATCGAACGCGATGATGTGCTTGAGAGACGGTAGACGGCTGCGGCTCTCGCGCAGCTTGTTCACGATCTCAGCGGTAGAGCAGAACGCGGCTACCGCGCCCGAGTCGCTCAGGATGTACTCGGTCTGTTTCTGGGTGAGTGTCGGATAAATCGGCACGTCGGTCGCCCGGGCGCACAGACAGGCATAGTCAGCCAGGGCCCATTCGGGGCGCGTCTCCGACACGATCGCCACGCGGTCGCCGCTTTGCACCCCCAACTCGCGCAAACCGAGGGAGATCGCCTTCACACGCGCCTCCGCGTCCCGGTGCGTGATCGGCCTCCACACGCCGCCAACCTTGGCGCGGTAGGCCGCTACGTGCGTGCCGGCGTACTTATCGATTCCCTCGAAGAACAGCTGGGTGAGCGTACCGGTCTTCATGGCAGGAACCCCACGACGAAGTGGACCGGAGACCCCGGCACCGGCGTGCCGTCGGCGTGGCGCGCGCGCGCCAGCACGACAACGGAGTCGGGACGCGGTCCGCCGGTATAGCTCACCTGCACGACGGCGAGACCGCTCGCCGAAGTCCGCGCCGTGTCCTGGGGCACCAACATGATCGTCGCCCCCCCCGCGGGATAGACGGTCGCCGCGTAGGCCACGCGACGGGCGGCGAGGTTCTGGGCACCCGTCGGGGTAGCCCAGGCCTGAATCTGCAGCGAATCGGAGAGCGAACGCGCAGACACCGAAACCGTGGACACGGTGCTGCCGAGCGCGGTGATCGAATCGAGCGGTGGCTGCACGGTGACGTTCAGCGGGTTCGACCGCAGGTTCCCGATGCGCGCTTGGACGCGACCGAGGCCCGCGGCCTTACCCACCGTCTTGCCACTGACGCTGTCCACTACCGTGAGGATCGCCGTGTCGAGCGTGGCCCAGGTGATCGTGGCCGCGACCGAATCGCCTTGGCCGTTCAGCCCGCGCGCCTGAGGTCGCAGTGTATCGCCGACTTCGATCCGGCCACTGTCGGGCAGGCTGGCGTCCAGGGCGACGACTTGGCGCGGGTCGCTCGAGAGTGCGCCGCACGCTGCGGCGCCCAGGCTGAGCCAGGTGAATGTGCCGGCAGTGGTGAGCCGGGTCAGGGCGACTCCGGCGAGAGCGACCGCGCGGGGGGCGGGGGCGGGGCGGTGGGAGCGGGCGAAATCCCCATTTCTTGCAGTGCTTTGGTAGCGTGCTCGATCCATTTCTGCGCGTCGGGGCCTCTGGGCGGTTGCGCGAGGAACGCCTTCAAGTGCTGTGCGGCACCGTCTGGGTCCCCACGCTTCAGCAGGAGAAAGGCCAGCCCGTAGTGCGCGCCCGCGAGCGTGGTGTCGAGCTCAAGGGCGCGCCGGTAGTGGCGAATGGCTTCGTCCACGCGGCCTGTCTTGGTGAAGGCGATCGCCATGTTCTGCAGGATGCGCGCGTCGGTGGGGTGATCGCGCAGCGCCAAGCGGTACGACGTGAGTGCCGCATCGTAATCGCCCTGCCGCTCGAGCGCGAGCGCCTCGTTGAGATAGTCCAGGCGCTGGGGATTGAGTTCGTCCGCGGACGAGCCGCCGAACACACGGCGCCAGAAACCCATGCGCCGAAAATAGCTTGCGGCCTCTCGGCTTCGCAATGTAGCTTCTCGCACCATGACGCCCCCCCCGCCCCCCCCGCCCCCCCCGC
>DASQAH010000356.1:0-14345 GCA_035635835.1 Gemmatimonadales bacterium | reverse complement strand
CTCGACACGCCTCTCCCCCCCCCTCCCACCCCCCGACCGGGCAGCCCGGCCTGAGCGCCCTGGCCGCTTATTTCCTGCGCCTGGGCAGCGTCGGGTTCGGCGGACCGATCGCGCTGGTCGGCTACATGCAGCGCGACCTGGTTGAGTCCCGCCGCTGGATCACGGAGGCGGAGTACAAGGAGGGCTTGGCGCTGGCGCAACTTGCGCCGGGCCCGCTCGCGGCGCAGCTCGCGATGTACCTCGGCTGGGTGCGGGGCGGCGCCTGGGGAGCGACGTTGACCGGCGCCGCGTTCATCGCCCCGTCGTTCCTGATGGTGCTCGCCCTTTCCGCGGTCTACGTTCACGCCGGCGGGCTGCCCTGGATGCAGCGCGCCTTCTACGGCGTCGGCGCGGCCGTAATCGCTGTCATCGCCCGCAGCGCGATCAAGCTCGTCCGAATGACGCTCGGCCGAGATCGGTTGCGTTGGGCGTTGTTCGCGCTCAGCGCTGGCGTGACCGCGTGGACCGGGACGGAGATCGTTTGGGTATTCCTCGCGTGCGGTCTCGTGCCCGTGTTCGTCCGCACCGCACCGCGGGGGTGGTCGGAGGGGGGCAGCAGGGCGGCGTCGCTCGCGCCGCTCCTGGCGGCTGGCCCGGCGCTCCCGTCCGTGGGCCTCCTCGGCACGATCTTGGGGTATTTCGCCGGCGCCGGCCTGTTCGTCTTCGGCAGCGGTCTCGCGATAGTGCCGTATCTCCATGGGGGAGTGGTGCAACACTTCCATTGGCTCACGGAGCGGCAGTTCCTCGACGCGGTCGCCGTGTCAATGATTACGCCGGGTCCCGTGGTGATCACGGTGGCGTTCATCGGCTATCTCGCGGCAGGCCCCCTCGGCGCCGCCGCCGCTGCGCTCGGCGTGTTCCTCCCGGTCTACCTCGTCACCGTGCTGCTTGCCCCATCATTCCATCGCTGGGCCCGGGATCGGCGCATCACGGCGTTCGTGGAAGGCGTGACGGCGGCGGCGACGGGGGCGATCGCCGGTGCCGTGATCGTACTGGGCCGTCGCTCACTCGGCGATGCCGGCGCGGTGCTGATCGCCACGGTGACGTTCGTGGTGCTCACGGCGACCAAGCGCATTCCCGAACCCCTGCTGATTCTCGCCGCCGGGCTGGTGGGTAGCGCGCTGCGCTAAGACTGTCAAAGCCCGAACAGGAAACGGTCGAGCGCGAACCGGCCGGCGCCAGTGATGACGAGGGCTAACGCCGCCACGAGCAGGAGGAACTCGAACTCCCATCCGCCGTCGCCGCTGAAGCCCTTGTGCATCTGAGCGCTCTTCAGCCGGATGGCGCCCAGCATGTCGAGACAGAATCCGGCCGCCGCGAGCTGAGTGAAGAGGCCGGTGAGCACGGCCAGCGCGCCGAGGGGTTCGGCGATGGAGAGCACCTTGAGGAGCGACAGGAAAGGCGCGGGCATTTGGGGGGAGGGTGACATCTTCCACATGGCCCGCTTTTGGGTGCCGTGCACGAGGAAAATGGCGCCGACGCCCAGGCGAAGCGCGACGAGGGCCCAATCGCTCAGCTGGTGCAGGTGCGCGAAGAATCCCATGACAGCCTCCGGAGTTGGGTGGAGGGGGGAGGGGGGAGGAGGGAGGGGCTCACCGGAAGATGTTCTGCCGGCAGCGTGGCAGCGAGGGGGTGCGGACGTTGCACACACCTGCCGCGGCTCCTATGCTCATGCACGACTGGAGAGGCGCGCCCCCTGGCCACCGTTGCCCTGCTGCTCGTCGAGGACGACGAGTTCGTTCGTCTGGCCCTGACCCGAGCCCTGAACCGAACCGGCGTCTTCACGGTGACCCCGGCGGAGCATGGTGCGCGCGCCCTCGAGCTGCTGGCCGAGCAGCGCGTCGACGCGATCCTGACCGACTTGCAGATGCCAGTCATGGATGGCCTCGCTCTGCTGGGCGGCCTGCTGGAGCGCGGCATCCGCACGCCGGTCGCCGTGATGACCGGCCAACGCATCACCCCCGAGCTCGCTGATCGGTTGCACGCCTACGGCATTGCCGCGGCGTTCAGCAAGCCGGTCGACATCTCCGCACTCGCCGACGAGCTCCAGCGCTCGCTCAGCCCGGCGACGGTCGGCCGCATCATGGGCGTCACCCTGTTCGGCTTTCTGCAGCTCCTCGAAGTGGAGCGCAAGACGGGCCTGATCGTCGTGAGCTCATCGGGTGAAGAGGGACGGCTGTACTTCGACCGCGGCGCGCTGGTTCACGGCGAGACGCGGCGGCTGCGGGGAGTCGCCGCGGTGCACGAGATCGTCGGGTGGCCCGATCCGAAGCTCGAGATCTTCTACAAGCGCACCTCCCGTGAGCGGACGATCGAGGTACCCTTGCAGCATCTCCTGATGGAAGCGGCGCGGCTCTTGGATGAGCGCGGGCGGTCGCCGGGCGGTGCGGAGGACGACGAAGGGGCGGACCGGGGGGGCTCGACCGAGGATGCCGGCACGACGTCCGCGGTACGGAGCAGCCTGGAAGAAGCGATGCAAATCGAAGGCGCGCTCGGCGTCGCGCTCGTCGACGGCGCGAGCGGCATGAGCCTGGGGACCGCGGGCGGGAGCGCGAACCTGAACGTGGAGCTGGCGGGCGCGGGCGCCGCCGACTTCGTCCGCGCGAAGCTCCGGGTGCTCGCGGCGCTGGGCATGAAGGATACGATCGAGGACGTCATGATCACGCTCGGGAAGCAGTACTATCTGATCCGCTTCCTCGGCCCGGAGCTGAACGTGTTCCTGTATCTCGTGCTCGACCGCGAGCGGTCCAACCTTGGTATGGCGCGGCACCGGTTGGCCACGATTGCCCGCCGGATCACCCTCTAACCCCATCCTCGCATGGTCCGCTCCGCTCGCACGCTTCTCGCCCTGGTGTGCGCCGCACTGAGTCTGGCCGCCCAGGCACGCCCGCTCACAACCGCCGAACGCAGCAACTACGCGGCCACGTCTACGACCGCCGAGGTGGGTGCGTTCCTCGACAGCCTCCAGCTCGGTGGGGCACCGATCGCCGTGTCCGAGTTCGGCACCACGGCGCTCGGCAAGCCGCTCTACCTGGTGGTCGCCTCCGACCCAGCGGTGACGTCATCGCGCGAAGCAGCCGCGGCCGGGAAACTCGTGATCTACCTGCAGGGCAACATCCATGCTGGTGAGGTCGAAGGGAAGGAGGCGGTGCTCGCGCTGCTGCGCGAGCTCGCTGGTCCGCGCCGCGACCTACTGCAGAAGCTCGTGATTCTGGTCGCCCCGGATTACAACCCCGACGGCAACGATGCCTTGGGCGCGCAGGCGACCAACCGCTCCGAGCAGAATGGTCCCGAGCTGGTTGGCCGGCGCCCCGATGGGCTGAACCTCGACCTGAACCGCGACTACTTCAAAGCGGAAGCGCCCGAAACGCGCGCCTCCCTGGCCCAGATCTACGACACCTGGGACCCCGCGCTGATGGTCGACCTCCACACGACCGACGGCACGCGCCACGGATACCTGCTCACCTACGCGCCGCCGCTCGACCCGAACGGGCCGGCCGGGCCCACCGTGTTCATTCGTGACCAGATGCTCCCGGCCATTCGCAAGGCACTCCAGGACAAGTACGGCGAGCCGACATTCGACTACGGCAACGTCGACACGCCGCTCGAGCCAAAGAGTTGGGACAGCTACGCGCCGCTAGGCTGGTACGGAACGAACTACGTCGGACTCCGGGGCCGGATGGCGATCCTGTCGGAAGCGTATTCGCACGCGGACTTCAAGACCCGGGTGCGGGTGACGCATGACTTCCTGGTCGAGATCCTGAGCTACGCCGCCCTCCACGCTGAGGAGATCCGTCGCCTCGAGCGCGAGGCCGATCGCCAGACGACCCTCGAGGGCGCAGGGCAGAGTCCGCGACCGGAGCTCGCCGTCGCCTACCGGCTGGGCTCTCGCGGCATCGAGCCGGTAGTGCTCGAGGTGATGCGGGCGGCCTCCGACTCGGGCAGGCCGCGGCCGCTCCCCACCGGCGAGCTCCGCACCTACCGCTTGCCTGTCAACGACCGGTTCGTGGACTCGCTCACTCGGGCGCTGCCCGCCGGCTATTTCCTTCCCGCGTCTGAAGGCGGCATGGCGGCACTCCTGCGGCTGCATGGTATTCAAGCGCAGCGCCTCGCCGTCGACTGGACGGACACAGTGGAAGTCCTCACCGCGACCCAGCTCAAGTGGGCGCCGCGGGAATTCCAGGGGCACCGTCTGCTGGAGGTGACGGGGAGCTGGTCGCGCGTCATGCGCCGAGTCCCGGCCGGCACGTACTTCGTTTCCACCGCGCAGCCGCTCGGCCGACTGGTCTTCGCCTTGCTCGAGCCCGAGGGTGCGGGGCTGGCGCGCTGGGGGATGCTCGACCGGCTGCTTGGGGCGGAGTTCGGAGTACTGTCGGGGCAGGTGTATGGGTCAGTCGGCCTTGGTGAGTTCCCGGTGTGGCGTGCGGTGCGCACGCCGCGGACACCGTCGCGGGCGCTGCCTTAAGCCTTGAACTCTTCGCCGCCGTCCGTCCCCCCCTCAGCGCTCCGGCGCTCCATCGGGGTGGTCCGGGCCACGACCATGGTCGTCGGCACGATCATCGGTGCATCGATCTTCATCCAGCCCTCCGTGATCACCGGCGAGATGGGCTCGGTGAGCGGCGTTGTCCTGGCGTGGGCGCTGGCCGGCGGGCTGACGCTTGCGGGCGCGTTGATCTGTGCGGAGCTCGCGTCGGCCTATCCGCGGAGCGGGGGCGTGTATGTGTTCCTGCGGGAGGCGTACTCGCCGGTACTCGGCTTCCTATGGGGCTGGGCGATGTTCTGGAGCATGCACTCCGGGATCATCGCCGCGATCGCTGTGGTGTTCGCTCGGTTCGTCTCCTACTTCGCCCCACTCGGGGACGGTGACGGCGGTATCCGCACCGTGGCCATCGCCGCCGTGCTCGTCCTCTCGGCCGTCAACTACTGCGGCGTCGCCCTCGGCAGCGGTCTGCAAGCCGCCCTCACGATCGGCAAGGTGCTCGCGATCGTTGCCATCGTCGTCCTCGGCTTCTGGCTCGGGGCTGGGCTGCCTGTCCACTTCGGGGCATCGAGCGGTCCCAGGCCGAGCCTGGCCGGCCTGGCGGCGGCTGTCGCGGCCGGGTTGTTCACCTTCGGTGGGTGGCACATGGTGACGTATACGGCTGAGGAGACGCGGAATCCGCAGCGCACAATTCCGCGGGCGCTGATCCTCGGGACGCTCCTGGTGACCGCCGTGTACGTCTCCCTCAATGCGGTGTACCTGTATGTCCTGCCGTTCGACCGTGTGGTCGCCTCGAACCGGATCGCGGCAGATGCCGCCGATGCGGTGCTGGGGCGGGGTGGGGGCACCGTGATGGCGGGGCTCGTTGCCTGCTCGGCCTTCGGTGCGCTCGCCGGTATCGTGCTGACCGGGCCCCGCGTGTACTTCTCGATGGCGCGGGACGGCCTGCTGTTCCGGTGGATGGGGGCGGTCCATCCCAAGTTCGGGACGCCGCACCGCGCGATCGTGCTGCAGGCCGTGTGGTCGTCGGTGCTTGTCGCGACGGGGACGTATCGCGCCCTCTTCACGCGCGTCGTTTTCACCGAATGGATCTTCTTCGCCCTGATGGCGATCGGTCTCCTGCTGCTGCGGTCGCGCCCCGGCTACGCGCCGGCCTACCGGGTGCGGGGGGTTCCCGTGGTCCCGCTCATCTTCGCGGCAGCGGCGGTAGTCGTCGCGGTGAGCCAGATCGCGGCCCGTCCGCGCGAAAGTGTGACAGGACTGCTCCTAGTGTTGGCGGGACTGCCGGTGTACGTGCTGTGGGCGGTGTTCACCTCCTCGAGGGAGTGAAGGGTGAAGATCATCGACTTCCACAACCACTTCTATCCGCCGGAGTATCTCGAGGCGGTGCGACACGGACCGAGCGCGGTCAAGATCTGGACAGACGCTGACAGCAACCCCGTGCTGGGCTATCCCGGGGACTTCAACGTCTGCGTGCGGGCGCATCGGGATATCGCGTATCGGGATGAGGTCCTCGGAGGGGACGGCGTGGACCGGCAGGTGCTCACCTTCACGACGCCCGGCACTCATATAGAGTCCCCTGAGCGCGCGGTGATGCTGGCGCGACTCGTGAATGACGCGTTCGCAGCCATCGTGGCATCGCGGGGTGACCGGTTCACGGCCCTCGCCACACTGCCCCTGAACGATCCTCGCGCGTCGGCGAAGGAATTGGAACGGGCGCTCATGCAGCTCGAGTTCCGGGGCGCGATGCTGTTCAGCAACGTCAACGGGGTGGCGCTAGCCGACGAGCGCTTCTGGCCGCTGTACGAGGCGGCGGACGCCCTCGGGGCCGTGCTGTACATCCATCCGACCAACCCCGTCGGCGTGGAAGCGATGACCGACTATTGGCTCATGCCGCTCGTCGGGTTTCCGTGGGATACGACGCTCGCCGCGGCGAAGCTGGTATTCAGCGGTGTGGTGGAGCGGTTCCGCCGCATCCGCTGGGTGCTCGGTCACCTCGGTGGGGCGATCCCGTATATCGCCGAGCGACTCGACCGTGGCTATGAGGCGTTTCCCGAATGCCGGGAGCACATTCGCCGGCCGCCAAGCGTGTATCTGAAAGAGTTCTACTACGATACGGTGAACTTCGACCCGGCGGCGCTAAGGCTCGCCGTCGCCTTCGCGGGCCCGCCCCAGATTCTCGCCGGTAGCGACTTTCCGCATCGGATCGGGAGCTTGAGGGCGATGCGGGAGAGTCTCGGCCGACTCGATGTCTCGGCCGAGGACCGCGCACTGATCTTGGGCGGGAATGCCGCGCGGCTACTGGGGCGCTGAGCGCGCTCCTCCCCACTCGCCTCCGTATATTCCGACCCCGTGACATCGGACCTTCCGGCCGACCTCCGATCCGCGCTCGCCGCGCGCTACGACCTCCGCCGCGTGCTGGGGCGTGGCGGCATGGCCACCGTCTATCTGGCGCACGATGGCAAGCATCGTCGCGAAGTCGCGCTGAAGGTGCTGCTGCCGGGCCTCACCGCGTTTCTTGGGGCGGAGCGGTTCCTGCGGGAGATCCAGACTGCCGCGCGCCTCACGCACCCGCACATCCTCGCGCTCTATGATTCGGGCGAGGCGGGCGGGTTCCTCTACTACGTCATGCCGTTCATTGACGGGGCGTCGTTGCGCCAGCGGCTGGTGGAGGCGCGGCGCCTGAGCACAGGCGACGCTCTTGCGATCGCGGCGGGGGTCGCCGACGCCCTTTCCTACGCGCACCGCATGGGAATTCTGCACCGGGACATCAAGCCAGAGAACATTCTCTTTTCGCAGGGCCATCCGATCGTCGCCGACTTTGGCATCGCCAAGGCGGTCAGCACAGCGGGCGGCGCCAACTTGACGCGCACAGGGTTCCCGCTCGGCACCCCGGGCTACATGAGTCCCGAGCAAGCGGCGGGACTGACCGATCTCGACGAGCGCACCGACGTCTACAGCCTGGCTGTGGTAATCTACGAAATGTTGGTGGGCGAACCGCCCGGCCGCTGGCCGACCGAGGACGCGGTGCGCACGGGGCGCTTTCTCGAAGCAACGGTGTCGCACCGCTCCTGTCTCAGGGATGTGGGGAGCCGGATCGAGGGAGCGCTGGTGCGCGCCCTGGCGATCCGGCTCGACCAGCGCACGCCGACTCCCGAGGCGCTGATCGACGAGCTGGCTGACACGGCGACCCCCCGCCGACGCTTCAGTGGAGGCGAAGTCGAAGAGATCGTGAAGCGGGCCTCGGAAATCGAGGCCACGAGTCCAACGGCGAGCGACGCGATGACGATCGGCGGCGTCGAAGCGCTCGCAGCCGAGGTGGGGATCGCGCCGGAGGCGGTGCGGGCCGCGGCCCAGTCTCTCACCCCCACTCCCGGCCCGGAAGCGCCCTTCGCGCCTCCGCGACGCAACCGGTGGATCGGCGGTCCCACGAGGCTGCTGTTGGAGCGCGTCGTGGAAGGCGAGCTGCCGGACACCGAGTGGCCGACGATGGTCGACGAGATCCGTCGCGTGCTGACGAACGTCGGACAGGTGAGCCAGTTCGGGCGTTCGTTCACCTGGGTCGCCACGCGTCGCGGTGCGTCCCAGCGGGATCTGGAAGTTGCCGTGTCGGTCCGCGGGGGCCAAACCCGCATAACGATCCATGAGAACCTCGCCGCGCTGATCGGCGCTATGTACGGTGGCATCGGCGGCGGGATGGGCGGGGGTGGGATCGGGCCGATGATAGGCATCGTCATGGGGCTTCATCTCCCGGCAGCGTTGCCCCTCATCGTTCCGCTGTGGCTTGCGACTACGTACGCGACGGCGCGGACGGCGTACCACTTCAGCACGAAGCGGCGGACGCGGGAGCTGGAGCGACTGACCGACCGCCTCGCATCGCTGGCCCGCGAGCTGATCCCACCGCAGCGGCCGCTCGTGCGCGCCGGTACGCGACCGCCGTCGCTGTGAGCGTCGTCACGCCGCGCGGTCACCGGCGCGTGACCCGAACGGCTGTGATCCGAACGCAACCCGCAGAAGATTGTTCGCTCCCGCCGCGCTCATTATACTGGAGCGCGCCCTGGGCGAACATTCACGCGTGAGCCAGTTTCGCTGCCCTGGGATCCGCTTCCCGCCCGAATCGCGATCGCGACACGTGGCGCACGGCTAGTGCGAGGGGGGTCGTATGTCCCAGCGCAGCCGCTCCACCCTGAGTACCTCGCTTTCTCACCTGACAGCAAACGTGGTGCTCGCCTCCCTCGTCTGGCTCCTTGGGTGCGAGACTCCCAACTCAGGAGTCACCGGCCCGCCCTCGCCCGAATCTGTGGTTGCGAGCTTCGAAGTGTTGCCGGCCGCGCGGAACTTCGGCGACCCGCTCGCCCACCTCACCGCTGCCGAGCTCGTGCTCTTCGACTCGGGCAAAGCGGATTTCGAGGCGGTGGAAACGGTGGTCCCGGACGGACTCGGGCCCGTCTTCAACGAGAAAGCGTGCGTGGCCTGCCACCTCGGCCCTGGTAACGCCGTGGGCGGCACCATCAACCGGCTCGAGACGCGCTTCGGCAGGAGCTCCGGCGGGGCGTTCGATCCGCTGGTCAACCTCGGAGGTTCACTCCTCCAAGACCACGCGATCGGCCTGGTCGCAGACGGCTTCACCTTCGTTCCCGAGGTCGTTCCCCCCGAAGCGAACGTGGTCGCGCAGCGAATCACCACGCCGCTCTTCGGCCTCGGTCTAGTCGACGCGGTGCCGGACGAGGAGCTGCTCCAGCTGGCGCGGTTCGAGGCCGCCACCTCGCCGGCGACGGCGGGGACGCCCAGCATGACCACCGAGATCCGCACTGGCCTGACTCGCGTAGGGCGCTTCGGCTGGAAGGCGCAGAATCCGACGCTCCATCAGTTCGCGGGTGATGCCTACTTGAACGAGATGGGGATCACGAATCCCGAGTTTCCCCAGGAGAACTGCCCGCAGGGCGACTGCTCAGTGCTCGTACATAACCCGGTTCCGGCCCTGAACGACGACGGCTCGGGCGTGAAGAAGTTCACCGACTTCATGACGCTGCTCGCGCCGCCGCCCCGCGGCGGTCTCTCCCTGCAGGTGCTCGCCGGCAGCCGGATCTTCGCCCTCACCGGCTGCGCCGATTGCCACACGCCGGCACTGGTCACCGGGCCCAGCCCGGTGAGGGCGCTATCGCGCAAGGTGTTCCAGCCGTTCTCGGATTTCCTACTCCACGACATGGGCAGCCTCGGCGACGGCATCGTCCAGGGCACGGCCACCGGCCGCCAGATTCGCACCGCCCCATTGTGGGGTGTCCGGGTGCGGACGCGTCTTCTCCACGACGGGCGCGCGACGAGCCTCGCTGCGGCGGTCCTTGCACACGAGGGCCAGGGGGAGCGGGCCCGCAACCGCTTCGCAGGGCTGAGTGCCAGGGCGCGGGATGAGCTCCTCGCGTTCCTGAACTCGCTCTAGCAATCGAGACCAGCGGTTGGTGGCGTCAACAGCCACCGGCTTCCCCACCATGCTGAGGGGGCGAGTGCGGCGCCCCCGCGGCACGCCAGTGGCACGTCGCGAGGTTACATTCCGCCTGATCTATGGCTGAGGATCCGCCGCACCCCAAGAAGAGCGCCTTCACCCCGGGTGCATGGCAGGAAGCCCGGGCGCTGGTCAGCGCGCACCGGAGCCGACTGGCGCTGGGCCTCGGATTGATGCTCGTCAACCGGCTCGCCGGTCTCGTCCTGCCCTCCTCCTCGAAGTGGGTCATCGACCGGGTGATCAACCAGCATCACCCGGAGCTGCTCGTGCCGCTGGCGATCGCTGCCGGCGGGGCGACGCTCGTGCAGGTGGTGACGGGATTCGGCCTGTCTCAGATCCTCGGGGTAGCGGCGCAGCGCGCCATCACCGACATGCGTCGCACGGTGCAGGCGTTCGTGTTGCGGCTCCCCGTCAGCTACTTCGATTCGACCAAGAGCGGGATCCTGATTTCGCGCATCATGACCGACGCCGAGGGCATCCGAAATCTGGTCGGCACGGGGTTGGTGCAGCTGGTGGGGGGCCTGCTCACGGCGGCGATCGCCCTGGCCGTGCTCTTCTATCTCAATTGGCGGCTCACCGCGATCGCGATTCTCATTCTGGCCTCCTTCGGTGGCGGCATGGCCCTCGCCTTCACCAAGCTGCGGCCGTTGTTCCGAGAGCGCGGCAAGCTCAACGCCGAATTGACCGGGCGGCTGGGCGAGACCCTCGGCGGCATCCGCATCGTCAAAGCGTACCACGCCGAGCGGGGGGAGCGGCTGGTCTTCACGCGTGGCGCGCACACGCTGTTCCGCAACGTCGCCACGACGATGACGGGGATTTCATCCGTCGGTGCCTTCGCCACGCTCATCGTCGGCGCCATCGGGATCCTGATGATCATCGAGGGCGGGCACGCGATCCTTGCAGGCACGATGACTCTCGGCGCGCTCGTCATGTACTTCATCTTCATCGGCCTTGTGGCGATGCCGCTGATCAACATCGCCTCCATCGGCACGCAGATCACCGAGGCATTCGCCGGGCTCGACCGCATCCGGGAGATCCGGCGGCTGGCCACTGAGGATGCCGAGGATGGGTCCCTGGCCCCACTCGGCGAGGTGCTGGGGGACGTCGGCTTCGAGGACGTGAGCTTTGCGTACGTGCCCGGCAAGGACGTGCTGCGGCGCGTCTCCTTCCACGCGCCGCCGGGCTCTACCACGGCCCTGGTTGGGTCATCGGGGGCGGGCAAGAGCACCCTGATCAGCCTGGTGCTGGCGTTCAGTCGTCCCCGGGCCGGGCGGATCGTCGTGGACCACCGTGATCTCGCCACGGTCCGGCTCGCCGAGTACCGGCGCCAACTCGGCGTCGTGTTGCAGGACAACTTCCTGTTCGACGGCACTATCGCCGAAAACATCGCGTTCGCGCGACCCCACGCGACAGGGCAGGAGATCGAGGCGGCGGGGCGCATCGCCCATTGCGACGACTTCGTCCGGCGGTTCGAGCACGGGTACGATACGCTCGTCGGCGAGCGGGGCGTGAAGCTCTCGGGCGGGGAGCGCCAGCGGGTCTCGATCGCGCGCGCGATCCTCGCTGATCCCCGGATCCTGATCCTCGACGAGGCGACTTCGAGCCTTGACTCCGAGAGCGAAGCGGCCATCCAGGACGGTTTGCGCACCCTGCGACGCGGCCGCACGACATTCGTGATCGCGCATCGCCTCTCGACCATCCGCAGCGCCGATCAGATTCTGGTGATGGAGGGTGGCGAAATCGTCGAGCGCGGCACTCACACCGAGCTGCTCGCGAAACGGGGCCGCTATCGCCAGCTGTACGACAAGCAGTACCGGTTCGAGCAGGACCGCTTCATCAACCCGGGGGAGGATTTTACGCCGGAGCCGGAAGCACCGGCCGTGACGACCTCTATGACGCCGCCCACCAGGCTCTAGCAGTGGTCACGTCACGGCAGGCGAGACAGCTCGCGCTGGTTGCGGGCCTAGGCGGGCTCTATTTCGTCGCCGGCAAGCTTGGACTCCAGCTCGCGTTCGTGCATCCGAGCGCTACCGCTGTCTGGGCGCCGACCGGCATCGCCCTGGCGGCGTTCCTGCTCTTCGGGCTGGGCGTGTGGCCCGCCATTCTCGTGGGCGCGTTCCTGGTCAATGTGACGACCTACGGCAACGTGGCGACGTCGATCGGGATCGCAGCGGGAAACACTCTGGAAGGGCTGGTCGGGGCGTACCTGGTGAACCGCTATGCGAACGGCCGCCATGCCTTCGACCATGCCCGCGACATCTTCGCGTTCACGGCGCTCGCCGCGGTCGGGAGCACGACGATCAGCGCGACCCTGGGCGTCACGACCCTCTCCCTCGCGGGCTTCGCCCAGTGGGCGAAATTTGGGCCGATCTGGCTGACGTGGTGGTTGGGAGACCTGGTGGGCGCGCTCGTGGTGACGCCCGTCGTGATCCTATGGAGTGCCCCCCTCAGCATGGAGTCGAACCGCAGGTGGCGCCTCGAGGCGGCCGCCCTCCTCGTGTCGCTCTGCATCGTCACGCTGAGCGTCTTCAGCGGGCTGTTTCCCTCTACCAACCGGAACTATCCGCTGGAGTTTCTGTGTATCCCCTTCTTGGTGTGGGGGGCATTTCGCTTCGGCCAGCGTGCCGCGGCGATGTCCATCCTGCTCGTGTCGGGGATCGCGATGTGGGGCACCCTGTACGGGTTCGGCCCGTTCGTCCGGCCCGCGCCGAACACGTCACTTCTCCTGTTGCAGGCGTTCGTGGCCGTCACTGCGGTGATGACCCTCGTGCTCGCCGCCGTGGTGTCCGAGCGCAAAGCGGTGGAAGCGCAGCTGCGCCATCTCGCGGTGAGCGATCCGCTGACGGGGCTCGCCAATTACCGTCAGCTAGTCCACGTGCTGGAGCTGGAGATCCAGCGATCCCAGCGCACTGGGCGACCCTTCGCCATATTGTTCCTCGACGTGGACCGTCTCAAGAAAATCAACGACCGCCACGGCCACCTCGTGGGCAGCCGGGCGCTGTGCCGCTTGGCTGATGCCCTGCGGGCGTCGTCCCGGGTGTTCGATACGGGCGCCCGCTTCGGCGGGGACGAGTTCGCGCTGGTCCTTCCGGAAACCGGGGCGAGCGCGGCCCGCCAGGTCGCGCGACGGGTGGTCGAGCGCCTGGGCAAAGACGGCGAGAAGCCGGCTGTCTCGGTTAGCGTGGGCGTCGCCGTCTTCCCCGAGAACGGCAGCTCGGTGACCACGCTCCTCAACGCGGCCGACACCGCTCTCTATGACTCGAAGCGCGCGCCGCGCTAAGATGGTCCGCCGCGTCCTCCTCCCTCTCGCTCTGCTCGGTCTCGGCGCTGGGGCCGGCCGCGCCACGCTCGACAACGGTCTCGCCCGCACGCCGCCCATGGGGTGGAACAGCTGGAATCACTTCGGGTGCGACGTCTCCGCCCGGCTGATCCGCGAGACGGCCGACGCCATGGTCGCGAGCGGCATGCGCGACGCCGGCTACCGCTACGTCGTCATCGACGATTGCTGGCAGGTGGCTCGCGATCCGCAGGGACGGCTGGTGGCCGATTCGGCGCGCTTCCCCGGCGGCATCAAGCCGCTCGCCGACTACGTGCACGCTCAGGGCCTCAAGTTCGGCATCTACACTGACGCGGGACGGAAGACGTGCCAGGGCCGCCCCGGCACCTACGGCCACGAAGTGGAAGACGCTCGTACCTTTGCTGCCTGGGGTGTGGACTACGTCAAAGAGGATTGGTGTTACGCGGACTCCCTCGACGCGCCGATCCAGTACGCCAAGTTCCGCGACGCGTTGCGGGGCGCCGGCCGCCCGATCGTCTTCAGCATCTGCGAGTGGGGGTCCCTCAGCCCCTGGGACTGGGGGCCGACGACCGGCCATCTGTGGCGGACGACGACAGACATCGAGGACAAGTGGTCCAGCATGCTCGACAATCTGGACATCTCCGGTCAGCACGCCGCGGCTGCGCGGCCCGGCGCCTGGAATGACCCCGACATGCTGGAGGTCGGCAACGGTGGGATGACCGACGCGGAGTACCGCGCCCACTTCAGCCTGTGGGCGATCATGGCCGCGCCGCTGATCGCGGGCAACGACCTCCGCACCATGACGTCTGCGACGCGGGACATCCTCACCAATCGGGAAGTAATCGCCGTGGACCAGGACTCCCTGGGTGTGCAGGGGACGCTCGTTCAGGAGGACCCCCCCGAGCACCAGGTGTGGGTGAAACCGTTGCGCGATGGCTCCCGGGCGGTGGTGCTGGTCAACCGCTCCACGACGCCGGATTCCATCACCGCGACGTGGTGGCGGCTCCGACTGCCGGCCGGGGGGG
>DASQAH010000355.1:0-34080 GCA_035635835.1 Gemmatimonadales bacterium | reverse complement strand
CCCCCCCTCCCGCCCGCCTCCCGGGACTCGGCCTCGTGCCACGGCGTCGGGTCCGAACCGCTCCCGCAGATCGTCGATTACCCGCGCGAGCATCCGGTCACGCTCGGTCTCACGGGACGGAGCAGGAGACGTCACCGACTCCGCCGCGAGCAGCGACAGCTGGCCGCCGGCATCGTCGCGGACGAGCTGCGACAACGCCACGCCGAGCAGCCGCGCGGGAGCGCGACGGGCAGCCCGCAGCTTCGCCAGCAGCTCGCGGGCGACCGCATAGACCGTCCGATCGGCGCTTACGGGCTCGGGCAGCGTGCGGCTCGCCTGGCGGGTGGTGAAATCCGCGTCGCGGATCTTCACCGTTACCGTACGGGCCAGCAGCCCGGCTTCACGTAGGTCGGCGCTGGCGCGGTCGGCGAGCGCGAGCAGCTGCCGCTCGAGCGCCCCGTCCTCCTCCAAGTCCGCGGCGAACGTTTCGTCCCGGCTGATCGACTTGGCCTCGCGCGAAGGCTCCACGCCGGCCTCGTCGATGCCCCGGACGCGCTCCCACAGCCACGTCCCCTCCCGCTCGCCCAACCAAGTGACGAGGGTGCGCCGATCGTGCCGCAGCGCGTCGTCCACCGTTCGCAAGCCGAGTCGCCGTAGCCGCTCCTGGAACTTCGGCCCGACAAACGGGAGGTCGGCGAGCCGGAAGCGCCGCAGGAATTCCCCTTCCCCCCCCGGCTCGACGACATGCACACCGTCTCCCACCGTCCCCGGCAGGGGTTTGGCGATCCCGGCGGCCAGCTTGGACACCAGGCACGAGGAGCCGCCCCCGATGGACACCGAAAGTCCGGTGGCTTCTTGCACCGCGGCGCGGATCCGCCGGGCGGTGTCCGCCACCGGCTCGTTGTGATACAGCTCTGCCGTTCCCGTCATATCCAAGTAAAACTCGTCGCTCGATGCCTGCTCGACCGCTGGTGTGAACCGCTCGAGGGCAGTCTTGATGTCACGGCTCTTCTCGGCGCACGCTTCCCACGGGACCGGGACGACCGTCGCCTTGGGACAGAGACGGATGGCGCGGGCCATTGGCATCGCGGAATGGACGCCGTAGTGGCGGGCTTCGTAGGAGGCCGACGTGACGACACCGCGGCGCTCGGCGGAGCCGCCGACGATGAGCAACGTCGCCCTGCCCGCCCCTGCCGGATCGACGAGGCGAGCCACGGACACATAAAACGCATCGGCATCCGCCAGGAGAATACGGCGGATGGTGGGACGGCCGGCCGGCCGGTCCGGTGATACCTTCATGGGATGAATCCTAGCGCTGCGATGCTCCCCGCAGGAGGCCAGTTGTGACACCATGGGTGCTGCGGCTCATCGTCGCCAACGTTGTCGTGTTTTTCATCGAGCAGGGGAACCCGGGTCTCGTGCAGAATCTGGTGCTCGTGCCCGCGCTGATCCCGACCCACCCCTGGACGGTCGTCACGTACATGTTCTTGCACGGCGGCGGGACCCACCTGCTGTTCAACATGATGGGGCTCTACTTCTTCGGCCCGCGGCTCGAGCTCGTGATCGGCGGCAGCCGGTTCCTCACGCTGTATTTCTCGAGCGGCATCGCTGGGGCGCTGCTTTCGTTGTTCACGCCTACGGTCGGAATCGTTGGTGCCTCGGGTGCCATCTTCGGCGTGTTCTACGGCTACGCCCATTTTTGGCCGCGGGACCGCATTCTGGTGTGGGGGATCGTCCCCGTGGAAGCACGGCTGTTCGTGATTCTGATGACGGCGCTGTCGCTCTCGGGCGGGCTCGGCATCGGGCAGGCCGGGATCGCGCACTTCGCCCACCTGGGGGGGTTCGTCGGCGGGTTCCTCTACTTCAAGTGGTTGGAACGCCACTCCGGCGCCGCCCGGTTCCGCCGCCGCGCCGAGCCCGCGGCCGCAAGCGGCTCGAGCGCGGACGTTGAACGCTGGGCGCGCATCCCGCGCGACACACTCCATCCGGTCAACCGCGAAGAGCTGGACCGCGTACTCGCCAAGCTCGCCGACCGCGGGTCCGTCGGGCTGACAGCCGAGGAGCGCGCCTTCCTGGACCGGTTCAGCTCCGCTTCGCGCTGAGCGCCAGCAATCGGCTCCAGTGCGCTGCGGTCGCCGGGACGACCGACAGGCGCGGCATGCGCACCAAGGCGAGGTCGCGAAACACCGGGTCCGCCTTGACCTCCGACAGCGACACGGGCCGGGGCAGCCGCTTGCCGGCCTTCAGGTCCACGACGACAAGGGCGGGATCCTTCGCCCTGGGGTCGGGATAGGCCGCGCCAGCGACCGCGGCGGTGCCCACGACAGCCTTCTCGTCACCGGTGTGGTAGATCATGACCTCGTCCCCCGGCTGCATCGCGCGCAGATGCTTCAGGGCGAGCGGGTTTTTCACCCCATCCCAGACGGCCGTCCGTTCTCGCTCCAGGCGATCGAAGCTGTAGGCTGACGGCTCGGTCTTCAGGATCCAGTAGTTGGACATGCTAGGAGGCGCCCGACGACCTCGGGGAAGGAGTTGGCGGACCCCCTCCGCCCTGAGGCTTGCGGCGCTTCTTTGCTTTCTCCTTCTGGCGCCGACGACTGTTGCCGTGCGTGCCACGGAAGATCTTACCTCGCTTGGTGCGCATGTCACCCTTGCCCATGTGACGTTCTCCGTTCTCCGTTGTCCGTTCTCGGTCAGGCCAGGATGGCCCGACTCCAGTCATCAACCGCCTTGGTAAGCTCCGCCTGGACGTCGGCGTCGCTGCGGCCCGTGCGCTTCGGCACTCTGAATGAATGATCCGCCCCCTCGACGACGTGGAGCGTCGCCCGCTGCTCCAAGCGAGCGCTTACGGACTCGAGCAGCGCCAATTCGGCGAAGTCATCCCGCGTGCCCTGCAAAAACAGCATCGGAATCCCGACCGCGTCGAGATGATCGGCCCGAGTGGTCCCAGGCCGACCCGGAGGATGCAGCGGAAACCCGAAGAATACGAGCCCCCGGACGTCGGGAAGGGGATGCTTCGCCTGGGCGCCGGACGTCATCCGGCCACCAAAGGACTTCCCGCCTGCGAGGAGGGGCACCCCGGGTGCCACGCGAGCGGCCTCGGCCACTGCCGAGCGGACCCGCTCCTCGGCGACCGCCGGAGGATCGGGCCTGCGCTTCCGCTCTTCCATGTAGGTGAACTCGTAGCGGAACGTAGCGATCCCCCGCTCCGCCAACCCCCTCGCCACGGTCTCGAGGAATGGGTGCCGCATCCCCGCACCGGCGCCGTGCGCCAGCACGAGCAGCACGCGGGCGTTGGGCGGCAGAACGAGAAGGTGCTCCACAAGCGTCTGCGAATCCCGTTTCCGGTGTCCCGGCTTATCGAATCCGCCCCAGGCGGTCCGGGGGTAGCTCCTCGACCTCGATACTTCGCTCGAGCTTGCGCTTGCCGAGGCTGACCCGGACGACGTATTGCCCGGGTGGCGACCGCCGCAGTTCCTCGGGTGAGGTGGGATCGCCGAGGCCGCGGGGGCGCGGGCGGTCGCGGTTCAGATCCCAGGTGACCCGCTGCAGACCCGGGAAGCCGGGCCCCGTCAGGCTGCGTACCGTGTCGCCCGCCGTCGTCGTGATCACGAGCTTCACGCCGTCGGGCTGCATGTCCTTGAGGTAGTAGCTGATCGTCGCGCCGCGCGGCGGGTTGGGAGCGACGAAGCCATGGCTCCCAAAACCTGGGTGCGTCTGCCGTTCGCGATACTGGTAGGCGGGGGCGACTTCGAACAAATGGATCGTGTCGCTCAGCACCGAGTCGGCGTACTCCTCGACCGGCCCCACGCCGACGACGTACAGACCGCGGCCGTGCGTCGCGACGACCAGGTCGTGTTGCCGGAACGCCATCGCCAGCCGCTCGACCATCACGTGCGGGAAGCTCTTGCCGAACCGCCGCCAGTGCAGGCCGCCATCCACGGTGACGAAGACGCCGTCGGACGTCCCCGCCCACAGGACGCGCGGGTTACGCGGGCTCTCGAGCACGGTGAGGCTGCCGCGGTCGGTGGGCAGGCCGGCCACCAGCTCCGTCCAGGTTCTGCCGAAATCCGTCGTCCGCCACAGGTGGGGCCGGTAGTCGTCGCGGGCGTGACAATCGAGCGCCACCCACGCCGTTCCCTGGGCGTGGAACGACGCGACGATGTCCGAAACAAAGCAGTCGGTCGGCGCCCCGCGCGGCCAGTTGCCGGTCACATTGGTCCAGGCGCGCCCGGTGTCCTGAGAGACCCACACCATCCCGTCGTCGGTCCCCGTCCACAGCACCGCCGCCGTCTTGGGGCTTTCCGCGATCGAGAAGATCGCATGGTAGCTGGTGTGCCCGACCTCGGGGCTCGGGGTCTGGCGCGGCGTGCGCGTCATGTCAGGGCCGAGCGCTTCCCAGTCTTGCCCGTGCTGGCGCAGGCGGAACAGCCGGTTCCCGCCGAGATAGATCGTCGTCGAGTCGAAATGCGAGATCAGGATGGGGGTGGTCCACCCCCAGGTGAACGAGTAGCCGCTTTCGGCTCCGGCATCGAGTGACTCGGGCTGGATCTCGTCGCGCTTCCAGGCGCGCAAATCGAGCCGCGAGACGTTGCCGAATTGCCACCCGGAATAGACGGTCCAGGGATCGTTAGGGGGGATCTGCACCCACATGCCGTCACCGCCATTGACCGGGTACCAGTCGGCGTCGATGATGCCGAGCTGGTCCCGCGTAGCGCTCGGCCCGCACCACACGCCGTTGTCCTGTAATCCGCCACAGACCTGATAGGGCACGAGCGAGCTGTCCACGATCACGGTGTAGAACTGGCCGATGGGGATCGGCATGTGCCACCACGCGCGGCCGCCGTCGAAGGTCACGTAGGCCCCGCCGTCGTTGCCCAGGATGCGATGCCCGGCGTCGTGCGGGTCGAACCACAAGGCGTGATGGTCGCCGTGCACGCGGAAGAGGGACTCGGGCGCGAACGTCCTGCCGCCGTCCTTGCTCTCGAGCAGGACTGCAGAGTTGACGAAGACGTGCTGGCTGTCGGCCGGGTCGAGCCAGATCTCGTCGTAGTAGTAGTGGGGCACCGCTTGCAGATCGTTGACCTGCGTCCAGGTGGCGCCGCCGTCGCTCGAGCGGAATACGCCGCCGAAGCGACCCTGCGCCGGGTCCGTGACGCCGCGGTCCACCTGGATCATCACGAACACGAGCTTCGGGTTCTGCGGCGAGATCGCGATGCCGATACGGCCGATGCGGCCGGTGGGCAAGCCGTTCTTTTTCGCCGGGTCGGTGAGTCGGATCCAGGTTTTCCCGCCATCGCTGGTCTTGTACAAGCCGCTCCCAGCGCCAATCCCCTCCATATGGCTGCCGCCCCAGCGCAGCCGATGCCATGCCGCCGCGTAGAGGGTGCTGGGATCCCTTGGGTCCATCTCGAGGTTCACGAAGCCGGTGGTGTCGTCCACGAACAGCACACGAGTCCACGTCTTGCCGCCGTCAGTTGTCTTGTAAACCCCCCGCTCCGGGTTGGGGCCCCACAGGTGGCCCAGCGCGGCGACGTACACAGTGTCGGGACTGGTAGGGTGGATCACGATGCGGCCGATCGCCCTAGTGTCGGCGAGACCCATCCTGGTCCAACTCTTGGCGCCGTCGGTGGACTTGTAGACGCCGTCGCCCCAGTACTGAGAGCGTAGGCTGTTCTTCTCGCCGGTGCCGACCCACACGATACCGCTGTCAGAAGGCGCGACGGCGAGATCGCCGACCGTCTCGCTCCCCAGACCGCTCGAAACCGACTGCCACGTGACACCGCCGTTGGTCGTTTTCCACACGCCGCCGCCCGCCGCCCCGATGTAGAAGGTCTTAGGACGCGGCTCGGCGCTACGAGGGACGGCGATGGCCGTGACGCGTCCGGAATAGGCGGCCGGGCCGAGGGAGCGGTAGGTGAAGCTCTCGAGAAACTTCGAGATGGGGTCCGTCGCCGCGGCGGTCGTGTCGCGCCGAGTCGTGTCCGCCGCCGCGGCGACCCCCCCCCGCTGCGGCACACGGCCTGGCCGCTGCGCCGAGAGAGAGGGCGAGGCCGCGATGGCGAGCACGGACAAGTGACCGAGAAAACGTCGGTGCAGAGTCATAGGATCGAAGGTTGATTGGCGGGGGAGATTCTACGGCGCTCCAGCCTGCGCGGCTAGCTCAGCGCTCGGGTCGCTCCTGCAACCGTTGCAGCACTTGCACCAGGTCGGGCTGCGCCTCCAGCACGGGCAGCAACGGGTCGGTCTCGAGCTTCTTCATGCGCGCGGGGGCGCTCTTGATGGTGAACTTCCGGATGTCGAGCTTCGGCGTGACCTCCCGCCACTCAAGCGGCATGGACACCGGCGCGCCGGGCAGCGGCCGCACGCTGAACGGCGCGACGAGCAGCCGGCCATGGCCATTTTGCACGTAGTCGAGGTAGACGCGCCCACCACGCTTGCCGACCTGTCGCGTAGTCGTCGCGATGTCCGGCAGCTCCATCGCGATCACCCGTGCCAGCAGCCCGCCCAGCTGCCGGCTTTGCTCGTAGGTGCACTGCCGGGCCAGCGGCAGCAGGATGTGGAGCCCGGTAGAGCCGCTCGTCTTGATGAAGCAGGGGAGCTCGATCTCATCGCACAGGCGCTTCACCGCTTTGGCCACCGTGACCACGTGGAGGAACGGCGCTTCCTTGGGATCGAGATCCAGAATGCACCAGTCCGGGCGCTCGAGCGTCTTCACCCGGCTACCCCATACGTGCAAGGGAATTGTCCCGAGGTTGATCAGGTACAGCAGCGACTCGACGTCGTTGCACACGAAGTAGTCGATGTCCCGCTGGGTGTCCTCGCTCCAAATCCGCTCGGTGCGCAGCCACTCCGGCGCGAACACCGGGGCGTCCTTCTGGAAGAAGGACTTCCCCGCGATGCCGTCGGGGAAGCGTGTCAGCACGACGGGCCGGTCCTTGAGGTACGGCAAGAGCCAGGGCGAGACGGCGCGGTAATACTCGATGAGATCGCCTTTGGTGTAGCCCTCGCCGGGCCAGAAGTTCTTGTCGAGGTTCGAGAAGACCACCTCTCGGGGAGCGGGGACTGGGGAATGGGGACTGGGAGCCTCCTCCCCCACTCCCTTTTCCCCATTTCCCACTCCCGGCATTTCGCACTCCGTGAGCGGCTTGTCGTCCCGGAACCTCAGAAACACGGGCTGCCTGAGGAGCGCCTCTTGCGTCCACTCCTTGTACCGCACTTCCACGACAAGCGCCGGCTCCACCCACGTCGTCTCCTTGTCCTTCGGCACCGGGCCTTCGCAGGGTGGCGTCGGCCGCTTCGCCCCCTCGAGCTGACCGGCGACCTCTTTGAGCTGCTTTGCGGTGAAGCCACTCCCCACGCGGCCGGCGTACGTCAGCCTGCCGTCCCGGTAGGCCGCGAGCTGCAGCGCCCCGAAGCCGCTGCGCGACCCTTTCGGCCGCGTGAACCCCACCACGACGAAGTCGCCGGTGCGATCGGCGCGGATCTTGAGCCAATTGGGCGAGCGGCCGGCGCGGTAAACGGAGTCCGCTTTCTTGGCCATGATCCCCTCGAGGCCGAGGTGGACCACCTGCTCGTACAGCGCCTCGCCCTTCGTCTCGAAATGCTCCGAGTACTTGAGCGGGCCCGACCGCGGCAGGAGCTTTTCGAGAACCGCCTTGCGCTTGGCGAGCGGCAACGGACGCACGTCGAACCCTTCGAACGCCAGCAGGTCGAAGACGTAGAGGGTGGCCGGCAACTCCACCGCTGCCCGCCGCACTTCGAGGGCGCGGGTGATCTTGGCGCGGTTCTGCAGCCGCCGGAAGCTGGGGTGCCCCGCGTCGTCCAGGACCACCAGCTCGCCGTCCAGGATCACGTGCTCGTAGGGGAGGGCGGCCACGGCGCGCGCAATCTCGGGGAAGGCGGCGGCGATGTCGTGGCCGTTGCGCGTGATGAGACGCGCTTCGCCGTCCTCACGCGCTGCGCGCACACGGTAGCCGTCGAGCTTGAGCTCGAATAGCCACCCGGCTTTGGTGAACGGCGCCTCGCGCGTCTCGGCCAGCATCGGCTCGGCGTCGGCGGCATGCACGACGCGCTCGGGCGCGTGCAGCTTCCCGAGCTCCTTGCGGATCGGCGCGGCCCGGTCGCGGCCTTCCTTGAGGTCTTCGACAGTGACGCCCGATAGAACGGACTCCTCGGGAAACGGCGCGTCTTCCCCCACCTTCACCTCGCCGTCCCGCTCCTTAATCAGCAGCCACTCCTTCTCGCCGCGCTTGATCTTCACCAACGTCCAGACGCCCCGCAGCTTGTAGCCCTTCAGCTCGAAGAGCAGCTTGCCCTTGGCGAGCCCCGCGTGCGGATCTTCGATCGGCACCCACGCTCCGCGATCCCACACGATCACCGCACCCGCTCCGTAGTTCCCCTCGGGGATGATCCCCTCGAAGTCGCCGTACTCGATCGGGTGATCCTCGACGTGCACCGCGAGACGCTTGTCGGCGGGATCGCGGGAGGGGCCCTTGGGGACGGCCCAAGACTTCAGCACGCCGTCCATCTCGAGCCGCAGGTCCCAATGCAAGCGCGTGGCTGCATGCATGTGGACCACGAACAGTCCGCCCACGAGGGGCGCCGCGGCGGCGGCGCGCCCCCCGGGCTCGGGCGTGCGGTCGAGCGAACGCTTGGCCCGATACGCGCTGAGGGGGTCTGACGCAGGAGGTGGGGGCGGGGGCGAGCCGGGACGGTTTGCGGGCATGAGTGGGGTTGGGTATCATAGCCCCTTATGAGCGCTCATTCCATCGGTTCGGCCACCATCTCCTTCGGCCTCGTCTCCGTGCCGGTCAAGATGTTTTCCACCGGCGAGTCTTCCGCCGCCATCTCCTTCAACTGGCTCCACAAAAAGGACGGGGCCCGCCTGAAACAGCAGTACGTCTGCTCCAAAGACAGCGAAAAGGTCGAGAAAGACGACATGGTGAAAGGCTACGAGTTCTCCAAGGGTCAGTACGTCATCTTCACCCCTGAGGAGCTCAAGGCGTTGGAGGAGAAGGCGAGCGGCGCGATCGACATCGCCGAGTTCCTCCCCGCCGAGCAAGTGGACCGGCTCTATCAGGACCGCTGCTACTTCCTCGGTCCCGACAAGGGCGGTGAGCGCGCTTACACCCTGTTGGGCCAAGCGCTCAAACAGACGGGCCGCGTGGCACTGGGCCAGTACGCGGCGCGCGGCAAGCAGTACCTGGTGCTGGTGCGGCCTCTGCACGACGGCCTAGTGATGGAGCAGCTTCGCTACGCCGACGAGGTCCGGTCGATCGACGAAGTCCCGATCCCCAAGACCGAGGTGAAGAAGCCGGAGCTGACCCTTGCCGTACAGCTGATCGAGCAGGCCGCCTCCGAAGCATTCCGGCCTGAGGCCTACGCTGATAACGTCCGCAAGCGGATCCTCGAGCAGATCCAGCGGAAGGTCGAGGGGCAAGAAATCACCGAGGAGCCCACCGAGGCGCCCAAGACGCAGATCATCGACCTCATGGCGGCACTCAAGGCGAGCCTCGCCAAAGGCAAGGGGGCCGCCGGCGAGCGCAAGCCCGCTCAGCGCACAGAGTCGAAGACGAAGGCGGCCCCGGTCGCAAAGCGTAAGGTCAGCGGGGGACGCTGACGGCTGAGAGCTGAGGGCCGATGGCTCTCGTGAAGGGCTACACCTCGCAGGACGCCGCCAAGCTGCTCGGGCTCTCCATCGCGCAGGTCCGCGCGTTCGCACGCGACGGATTCCTCACGCCCGGCCGCGGCCGGCGCGGCGAGCTGCAATTCTCCTTCCAGGATCTCGTGATTCTCCGGACAGCCAAAGGCCTCGTCGCGGCGCGCATTGCCACGCGCCGCATCCGCGGGGCGCTCAAGCGGCTGCGGGCCCAGTTGCCGCGCGGGCGCTCGCTCGCCGAGCTGCACATCGCGGCCGAAGGCGACCGCATCGTCGTGAGCGACGGGGAGACCACCTGGAGCCCCGAATCGGGCCAGATGCAGCTGGACTTCGCGGTCGCCGAGCTCGCGACCAAGGCCGCGCCGATGGCGCGGCGCGCCGCCAAAGCGGCCCGGGATGCCGAAGACGAGCTGTCAGCCGAGGACTGGTACGAGCTCGGCCTAGAGCTGGAAGTGGCTACGCCAGCCGAAGCGCGGGACGCCTACCGCCGGGCGTTGGAACTGGACGCCCACCACGCCGACGCGCACGTGAACCTCGGCCGGCTGCTGCACGAGCAGGGGTTGGTGGAGGAGGCGGAGCGCCACTACCGGCTGGCGCTGCAGGAGGCTCCCAACCACGCGACCGCGGCCTACGACCTGGGGATCGCCCTGGAGGACCTGGGCCGGCTTGCAGACGCGATTGAAGCGTACCGCGCGGCGCTGGTCACCGATCCGCGCCTGGCGGACGCCCATTACAACATCGCGCGGCTGTACGAGAAGGTGGGCAAGAAGGCGGCAGCACTGCGACACTTCAGCGCTTACCGCCGGCTCACCGGCGAGCCCTAGGCGCTGGCATTTTCAGCCTCCTCAATCCTATCTTAGCGCGGCCCGGTAGCCGTCCTGTCATCCACAGAGGAGCGTCGCCATGCAGATGCAACAGAGCTATCCGATGCCGACCCTTAGTCCCATCATCTGGGTGTGCTGGTTGGTGGTCCTCGTCTTCTATATCTGGGTCATGTGGAGAATCTTCGAAAAGGCGGGCAGGCCTGGATGGGCAGCGATCATCCCCATCTACAACTCGATCGTGAAGCTGCAAATCGCGGGCAAGCCGGTGTGGTGGTTCTTCCTGTATCTGATTCCTCTGGTGAACATCGTCGTCATGATCATCGTCACCGTCGCCTTCGCGAGAGTCTTCGGGAAAGGTGGCTGGTTCGCCGTCGGCCTGATCTTCCTCGGCTTCATTTTCTACCCGATCCTGGCGTTCGGGAGCGCCCAGTACCAGCCGCCACCGCCGAGCATGTGATCGCCTAGAACCGCGCCGCCTGGCTGGGCCGTACTCGCAGCCGTAAGTTGGCACGGACCCACCTGGAGGCCCGGCTGGAAGACCCACGGGACCTGCTCAACGCGGCTCTCTCGGGCCGCTACACGCTGGTGCGCTAGCTCGGCAGGAGTGGCATGGCGACCGTCTACCTGGCCGAGGACCTCCGACACCAGCGGCAGGTCGGCGTGAAGCTGCTCCGGCCCGAGCTCTTCCGGCGCTCGGGACGCCGCCACAGCACAAGCAACCGGTGATCTCCGATGGCGGCCACTTCGTGCCACGGATCCAGCTGATCGGGAAGACGCTCAAGTGGCTGGACCGCTACCTCGGCCCCACCAGCTGAGTCAGGCTGCTCGAGGCCGGCATGCCCCGCCTACGCCGCGAAGAGCGCGGCGAACTGCGCCGCCAGAGCCGGTCCCTGCCCCGCCTCCTCGTGCTTGAAGAAGACGTAGGCCTCCTCCCAGCCGGCGCCGAGCTGCTTGATGGTCGCCGCCCACCGCTCCAGCGCCTCCGGCGGATAACCCGCGTCGCGTAGCCGCACGTAGCCGAAGCTGCCGGTCGCGACCTGCGGCGTCGTCCCGGTCTCTGTGTCGGCGACGCACAACGCCGCGTTCCGGGTTCGTAGCACACGGTAGACCTCGTCGTCGAACCAGGAGCCGTGACGGAACTCCCAGGCGGTGCGGATGCCGGGGGGCACCAGCCGCAGCACCTCGTCCAGCCGGTCGATCTCCTTCTTGAAGTTGGGCGGGAGCTGGAACAGCAGCGGCCCCAGTTTGGTCCCGAGCCCTAGGGCCGTATCGCAGAAGTAGCGCAGCGGGCTCTCGACTTCCTTGAGCCGCGCGAAGTGGGTGATGCGCTGCGGCGCCTTCAGGACGAACGTGAAGCCGGGCGGCGTGACCTCGCTCCAACCGGCGATCGTCTTGACGTTCGGCATCCGGTAGAAGGTGTAGTTGATCTCCACGGTGCCGAGCCGCTCGGCGTAGTAGGCGAGCATCTTCGATTCCGGAAACTTCTCGGGGTAAAAGGTGCCCTTCCACTCGGGGAAGTTGTAGCCGGAGGTACCGACGTGGAGCCGCATGCCGGGAATATGGCGTGCGCTACGTCGCTTGCCACCGCCGCCCGCGTCTGATTAACTCTCCAACCGATGGCCGACGCCTCAGCGCTCCACCTCTCCAAGTCCCGATTCGTCGCCGGCGTCCAGTGCCACAAGCAGCTGTGGTGGCGGGTGCACGAGCCCGACGCGCCGGAGCTGGTGCCCGAGCCGGGGTTGCGCAACCGCTTCGACCAGGGCGCCGAGGTGGGCCGAGTGGCGCGCGGCTACGTCCCCGGCGGCGAGCTCATCGATCTGCCGTTCCACCAGTACGACAACAAAGTCGCGGCCACGCGCGACGCGCTGCGCCGCGACCCTCCCGCCGTCTACGAGGCCACGTTCCTCGCCGAGGACACCTACGCGCAGGTGGACATCCTGGAGCGCGAGCCGCACGGGTCCAGCTACCGGGTAATCGAGGTCAAAGCGACCAACCGTCTGAAAGGCGAGCACATCCCTGACGTCGCGATCCAGGTGCACGTGTTGCGCAAGAGCGGCCTGCCGATCACGGGCGCCGACATCATGCACCTGAACCGCGACTGCCGCTTTCCCGACCTCGACAACCTGTTCATTCGCGAGGACGTGACGGCGCTAGTCGAAGGCTATTTGCTAGGGGTCCCGGAGGAGGTCGCGGCCCAACTGAGAACGCTGCGGGGGCCGATCCCGCGCGTCTCGATCGGCGAGCACTGCACCCGGCCGCACCAGTGCCCGTTCATCGATCGCTGCTGGCCGCCGCTGCCCGACCACCACGTGAGCAGCCTGTACCGGATCGACCGGGCGAAAGTGCTCGAGTACGAAGCCGACGGCTACGCGACCATGCTCGACTTGCCGAGCGACCTCGAGCTCTCCGCGATCCACTCGCGGCAGGTGAAGGCAGTCACGACCGGCTCGATGGTGATGGAGTCCGGGCTCGCCGCGGCGCTCGAGGAATTCACCGCGCCGCTCGCCTACCTCGACTTCGAGACGATCAGCCTCGCCATCCCGCGCTGGAACGGTTGCCGGCCGTGGGAGAACGTGCCGGTGCAATTCAGCTGTCACACGGAGGGCCGCGGCAGCCTGCTTCACCACTACGAGTGGATCGCTGACGGCGCGGAGGATCCCCGGCCCGCCCTCGCCGGGGCCCTGGTCGAGGCCTGCGCCGGCGCAAGACGGGTCGTGGCCTACCACGCGAGCTTCGAGCGCGAGTGCATCAGGCACCTCGAGGCGCACGTGCCGACCCTCGCCCGCCCGCTCGCCAGGATCCGGGAGAAGTTGATCGACCTGCTGCCCACGGTCCGCAACCACGTCTACCATCCCGATTTCGGCGGCAGTTTCGGCCTCAAGCGGGTGTTGCCACCGCTCGTGCCTGGTCTAACGTACGGAGACCTGCAGATCAATGACGGCGAGATTGCGAGTCTGGAGCTGATGCGACTGTTGCTGCGGCGCGACGAGCTGCGCGACGCTGAGCGGACCCGCCTGCGCCGCGCGTTGCTCGCCTACTGCGAGCGTGATAGTTGGGCGATGGTCAAGCTGCTGGAGCGCCTGCGCGCCCTCGTCGGCGCGCAGCTAGAAATGTTCTAATTCGCGGGACCTCCTCGCGACGTCACGGGGTACACACTTCTCGCCCCTTGCGGTCCAGGTCCTGTCGTGCGCCCCGGGATCCTGTGACCCGCATCACGAGTCTTCTGGCAACAGGAGGACGCCATGTTGATGAGAAGCCGTCTTACCGCGGCCTGCCTCCCGGCACTGCTGCTGGGACTGGTCGCGTGCCAGTCCAAAGAGACGGAGGCTAAGCTCGAACAGCTGACCACCGTCTCAACTGAGCGGGATCGGCTGATGCAAGAGATGGCCGACAACGCCCGGCTGATGAGCCAGATCGGTGCCGAGCTGGCGCGGGTCAAGGTGCCGTCCAAGACGCTCCACGTGTCCCGGGAATCACCGATGCGCGCCGCGCGGGACAGCGTCATCCAGCGGATCCACTACATCGCCACAAAGGTGAACGACACCGAGACCCGGCTGCACGAGAACGAGCAGCGGATCCGCGCCCTGACTGTCCTGTCGGACAGCCTGCGCACCACGCTCGACTCCACGATGGCCAATTTCCAGACCATGCTGGAGAGCCAGAAGGCAACGATCGCTTCGCTGACCGAGCAGGTGACTCAACTGGCCGCGGCGAACGCGGCGCTGGCTGACACGGTCAACCAGCTCGCGACGAAGACCAACACGGTCTACTATGTGATCGGCACCGAGGACGAGCTGATCCAGCGAGGGATCGTCCGGAAGGAAGGCGGCAGTCGCTTCCTGTTCGTGCTGTGGAAGAGCGGCCAGACCCTCGTTCCCGGTCGCGAGCTCGACCCGAGCGAGTTTCGGACGTTCAACAAGCGAGTGGTGCGGGAAATCGTCCTGCCGGACTCGACCCGGCCCTACCGGATCGCCTCCCGACAGGACCTCAACGCGCTGGAGACGCCGCCGCCCCCGGGCGGAGAGATCACCGGTGGGGTGCTCAAGATCGCCGACCCCGAGCGGTTCTGGGCCTCGTCGAAGTTCCTGATCATCGTACAGAGCTGACCTATCGGGAGGCCGGAGCCGGGAGCGGGGAGATCCTGCTCCCGCTCCCGCCTCCCGGCTCTACTTCGCCCGCTCGAGATACTCCCCACTGCGCGGATCGACGCGTACGGTGTCGCCCTCACTGACGAAATCGGGCACCTGTACCGTCACCCCGTTGGAAAGCTTGGCCGGCTTGGTGCTCGCGGTTTTGGTCGCGCTGCGCATCACTGGCGAGGTCTCGACCACCTTGAGCTCGATCACCGACGGCAGCTCGATGCCGATCGGCTTGCCGTCCAGCCACTCGACTTGGACGTGCATCTCCGGCTGGAGCCAGTCGGCCTGCTCGCCCACCGCTTCGTTGCTCAGGGTGAACTGCTCGTAGTTGTTCGTGTCCATCACGTGGACGCCGGACGCGTCCCGGTAAAGCACCTGGAACTCCTTCGTCTCGATCTGGGCTTCGTCCAGGAAGTCGGTGGCCGACAGTCGGGTGTCGAAGGTGTTTCCGGTGACGAGGTTGCGCAGCCGCACTTGCACGAAAGCCCGGAGGTTGCCGGGCGTGCGGTGGGTGAACTCCATGACCCTGCAGGGCTGTCCGTCAATCAGAATGACGTGCCCGCGGCGAATGTCGGTGGCCTTCATTGCTTCCATGACTCCACTGCGAGAAGAAACGGCCGGTGCTGCGGCGGGTGGGAAGATAAACGGGGGGCGAAGGGGGTCAACGGCCCCCCCGGGCGTAACGCCTGTACCACCGAGGGCTTTCCCGATAGGTTCCGTCCGCCATGGGTGAGCTGTCGAGCGAGGAGGTCCTCATCGCCGGCGCGGGGCCGATCGGGCTCGCCTGCGCCATCTCTGCCCGCCGCCGCGGGCTCGGGTCCCTGATCGCCGACGGCGGGGCACTGGTCAACTCCATCGCCCGCTACCCCATCGGGATGACGTTCTTCACGACCCCGGAGCGGCTGGAGATCGGCGGTCACCCCCTCTCCTGCTCAGGCCAGAAGGCGACCCGCGAAGAAGCGTTGAAATACTACCGCGGCGTCGTACGCACGGAGGAGCTGCGGGTTCGGACGTACACCCGGCTCGTCGGGGCGCAGCGGGAGGACGGCGCCATTGTGGCCGAGCTCGCCGTCTCACGCGGGACGGAGCAGGTGCGGTGCCGTCGCCTCGTCGTCGCTACTGGCTACTTCGACCATCCCAATCCACTTGGTGTGCCGGGCGAAGACCTGCCCCATGTGAGCCACTACTTCGACGACCCGCACTTTTCCAGCGGCCGCGACGTGGTGGTGATCGGCGGAAAAAACTCCGCCGCCGAGGCGGCGCTCGAGCTGTTCCGCGCCGGCGCGCGCGTGACCCTCGTGCACCGCCGTCCGCAGCTCGGTGAGACGGTGAAGTACTGGGTCAAGCCGGACATCGAGAACCGGATCAAGGCTGGGGAGATCGCCGCGCGCTTCGAGGCGCAGGTGAGTCGCATCGAGCCACAGCGGGTGCTCATCACCCACGATCGGAAAGAGGAAGCGCTACCAGCGGACCGGGTGTATGCCCTTACCGGCTACCATCCCGACTTCGACCTGTTCCGCCGCCTGGGCATCCGGCTCGACGAGAAGACGCTGCGCCCCGTGTGCGACCCCGCTACGCTCGAGACCAACGTCCCCGGCGTGTATATGGCGGGGAGCATCACGCGCGGGCGGGCGATCTCCGAGGTTTTCATCGAGAATGGCCGCTTTGACGGCGAGAAGATCTTCGCGCAGAATAGGGCGTGACCACCATCTCTCGCCGCACCCTCCTCGCCGCCTCCGCCGGCGCTCTCGGCGCCCTGGCCCTCGGCGACCAGCAGCTGTTGCCAGCCGAGCCCGCTCGCCGCGTTCCGGCGGGGCCCGGGCGACTGAAGCAATCCGTCTGCCGCTGGCCGTTCGGCGCCATGCCCCTACCCGACCTCTGCCGCGCCGCCGCCGGGATGGGCCTAGCCGGCATCGACTTGTTGTATCGCGACGACTGGGAGCGGGTGCGCGAGCTCGGGCTCGTGTGCTCGATGGGCTACCCCTCGCCCGCAGACCGCCACGAGTTCATCGCCACGGGATTCAACGACCCGGCCAATCACCCGATGCTGCTGCGCGAGCTCGAGGGCGCGATTCCCGCCGCGGCGCGAGCGGGCGTTCCCAACGTGATCGCGATGTTCGGCAACCGCCGCGGTCGGAGCGATGCCGCGGCGATCGACGCCTGCGTCGCCGGCTTGAACCGCATCAAGGCGCTCGCGGAGGAGCAGGGCGTCACGATCTGCCTGGAACTGCTGAACAGCAAGGTGGACCACGCCGATTACCAGGGGGATCGGACCGCCTTCGCCGTCCAGGTCATGCAAGCCGTGAGCTCCCCGCGCGTGAAGCTGCTGTACGACATCTACCACATGCAGATCATGGAAGGGGACGTGATCCGCACCGTGCGGGCCCACTTGGGCCACATCGCGCACTTCCACACAGGCGGCGTACCAGGGCGGCACGAGCTCGACGACACTCAGGAGTTGAACTACCGGGGTATCGCCCGGGCGATCGCCGACGCCGGCTTCGGCGGCTACATGGCGCACGAGTTCCAGCCCACCCGCGACCCGCTCACCGCCCTGCGCGAGGCGGCTGCAGTGTGTACCGTCTAGCCCCCTAGCCCCCCAGCCCCCAGCCCCCAGCCCCTCGACTTCTACCATGCACCTATCGACGGTCGATCTCGTCATCATCGCCGCATCCGTCGTGATCTCGTTCCTGCCGGCGATCTTTTTCTACAAGCGCGCCAGCTCGAGCACCACGGAGTTCTTCACGTCCGGTCGGGCCGCGCCTTGGTGGCTCGTGGGCGTCTCGATGGTCGCGACGACGTTCAGCACCGACACGCCGAACCTCGTGACCAACATGGTCCGCGAGAACGGCGTGTCGGACAACTGGCTGTGGTGGTCGTTCCTGTTGACGGGAATGCTGACTGTGTTTTTCTACGCGCGGATGTGGCGGCGCTCCCGCGTGCTCACCGACCTCGAGTTCTACGAGCTGCGCTACGCCGGGAAGGCAGCGACGTTCGTGCGCGGCTTCCGCGCCATCTATCTCGGACTGTTCTTCAACTGCGTCATCATGGCGACCGTCAACTTGGCCGCGGCGAAAATCGCCAACATCGTCCTCGGATGGCCGATGTGGCAGACGCTCCTTCTCTGCTCAACGATCACGATCTTCTTCGCGTCGGTGTCGGGGCTGTGGGGCGTGCTGGTGACGGACTCGATCCAGTTCACCATCACCATGACCGCGACGTTCGCCGTCGCGTACTTCGCGCTGAAGCAGCCGCAGGTGGGCGGGCTGACGGGGCTGCTCCGGCAGATCGACCCGAAGACGCTCAACCTGCTGCCCGACTTCGGCAACTGGAGTGTGACGCTCCCTGTCATCATCATCCCGATCACCATCCAGTGGTGGTCGGTGTGGTACCCGGGCGCCGAGCCCGGCGGCGGGAGCTACATCGCCCAGCGGATGCTCGCCTCACGCACCGAGCGGGACGCCCTCAGCGGCACCCTGTTCTTCAACGCGATGCACTACGCGCTACGCCCGTGGCCGTGGATCATCGTGGCGCTTTCGTCGCTGTTGATCTATCCGCAGCTCGCCGACATCCACCGCGCTTTTCCCTACGTCAACCCCAAGCTCATCGGCAACGACATGGCCTACCCCGCCATGCTGCGATTCCTGCCGGCCGGATTCCTCGGATTGATGATCGCCGGCATGCTGGCGTCCTACCGCTCGACTATCGAGACGCACCTCAACTGGGGCACGTCCTACCTCGTCCACGACTTCTACCGACGGTTCCTAAACCGCGGGGCGAGCGAGCGGCATTACGTGTTCGTCGGCCGAGTCACGACGGCGCTCCTGATGGTGTGCGCCGCGCTGCTCACGTTCGCGCTCAACACCGCCAAGGAGAGCTTCCAGCTGATCTTGTCCGTCGGGGCCGGAACCGGACTGATCTACCTGCTGCGCTGGTACTGGTGGCGTATCAACGCCTGGAGCGAAGTGGCCGCCATGGTGAGCTCGTTCGTCGTCGCGGTCGCGTTCTTCGTGGCCGGGAAGGCCGGCCACCACGTCCCGGACTACGTCTCGCTCGTCGCCACCGTCATCACGACCACCGTCGTGTGGCTGACGGTCACGCTCCGCACGCAGCCGACGGATCGGGCCACGCTCCTCGCTTTCTATCGGCTGGTGCGTCCGGCCGGACCCGGGTGGGGGCCGGTTCGTACCGAGGCCGGCGTCGGCCCTTCGCCCGACAGTCTCCCCAACGCCATGCTGGGGTGGATGCTGGGATGCGTGTTTGTCTACTCGGGGTTGTTCGGAACGGGGAGCTTTCTCTACGGACGGGTGATACCAGGAACGATCTTCCTAGCGCTCTTCATCATCAGCGCGGTCGGTCTCGTACGCCTGCTGCCGCGTGTCTGGTCGAGCGCGGCGGATTCCTGACCGAGCAGCGATGCGGAGCAGTCCCGCCACTAAGGCCGTGATTCTCGCGCGCGGTCTCGGCACGCGCATGCGCCGCTCCGATCCCACCGCCCCCCCCCTCGACGCCCGCCAAGCGGCCGTCGCGGAGACGGGGGTCAAGGCGATGATGCCCGTCGGCCGGCCGTTCCTCGATTACGTGTTGAGCACCCTTGCCGAAGCGGGCTACCGCGAGGTCTGCCTCGTCATCGGCCCGGAGCACGACGCGGTGCGGGAGCACTACACGCCGCGAGGGGGGGGAGGGGGCGGGGGGGAAGAGGGCGTGGGGCCGAGGACGACGCGGTTGCACATCGCGTTCGCGGTGCAACCGCAGCCGACCGGGACCGCGGACGCCGTAGCCGCCGCCGAAGGGTTCGTGGGCGGCGAGCGCTTTCTTGTGATCAACTCCGACAACCTCTACCCCGTAGAGGCGCTCCACGGGCTCCGGCTCCTGGAGGGCGCTGGTCTCGCGGCGTTCTCCACCGCGGGCCTCGTCGAGGAGGGAGAGATTCCAGCCGCGCGCGTCGCCCGCTGGCCAGTGGTGAAACAGACGCCCGACAATTGGCTCGCCGGCTTAGAGGAGCGCGGAGAGGGCGACGGGCAGCCTGGCGACGACGCATACGTCAGCGTCAACTGCTGGATGTTCACACCGGCGATCTTCCAAGCGTGCCGAGCGGTCCCGCCCTCCGCCGGCGGCGAGCGCGAACTCCCGGCCGCGGTTCGGCATGCGCTGGCACAGGGCGAGCGGTTCCGCGTCCTGCCGCTCCGCAGTCCTGTCCTGGACCTGACCAGCCGGGCCGACGTCGCGAGCGTGGCCCGGCGGCTCGCGAGCATCGAAGTTCGGCTGTGACGCCGCTGGAGCATGCCCAGACGGCACTGCGGCGGCTCGGCGGCGTTGCGGCGACGACGTGCGGCTACTATGTGCCCGGGCGGATCGAGGTCTTGGGGAAGCATACCGATTACGCCGGCGGGCGCAGCATGCTGTGCGCGGTGGAGCGGGGCATCCGGCTGGTCGCCGCGCCGCGCGCCGACGCCCGGGTGCGGATCGTGGATGCCGGATCGGGGGAGCTGGTAGAGTTCGAGCTCCGCTCCAACCTCGCCCCGCGCCCCGGGCACTGGAGCATCTACCCCCTGACCGTGGCGCGGCGGATCGCGAGCAACTTCCCCGGTCCTCCGTCGCTGCGCGGAGCGGACCTCGCCCTCGCGAGCGACCTACCGCCCGCCGCCGGGTTGAGCAGCTCGAGCGCGCTCGTCGTGGCCGTATTCACGGCACTTGCCGCCGTCAACGCCCTGGAGCGACGCCCCGAATACCGCGCCAACATCCGCAGCGACATGGACCTCGCCGGCTACCTCGGCACGGTCGAGAATGGTCAGTCGTTTGGTACGCTCTCGGGAGGAGGGGGGGGAGGTGGGGGAGGGGGGCGAAGCGACAGCGGTGTCGGGACCTTCGGCGGCAGTGAGGACCACACCGCGATTCTCTGCAGCCAGGCCGCCGTGCTGCGCCAATTCGCCTTCTGCCCCGTACGGCACGAGCGCGACGTGCCGTTCCCTCAGGGCTGGCGGCTTGTTATCGCCGTGAGCGGCGTGGTGGCGGACAAGACTGGTGGGGCGCGCGAGCGCTACAACCGTGCCGCCGCTCAAGCAGCCGCTCTCCTCGCGGCGTGGTGTCGTGCGACCAAGCGGTCCGATGCAACGCTTGCCGCAGCTCTGGCCTCCGCGCCGGACGCGCCCGCGCAGATGGGTCGGATCGTCGGAGGATCCCTGCGCCAGCGCCTCGAGCAATTCTTCGCCGAGAGTACGGAGATCATTCCGGCCGCTGCCGAAAGTCTGGCACGCGGTGACATCGCAGCGCTTGGCCCACTGGTTGACCGCTCGCAGGAGCTAGCCGAGCGCTGCCTTGAGAATCAGGTCCCGGAGACGATCGGCCTGGCGCGGCGTGCGCGCGAGCTGGGGGCCGCGGCGGCCTCGGCGTTCGGCGCGGGGTTCGGCGGGAGCGTGTGGGCGCTGGTGCGCGAGGAAGCGGCCCCGGAATTCCGCGCGCGGTGGGCGGAGGTCTACGGGCAGGACTTCCCGGCCGTAGCGCCTCGCGCGGAGTTCTTCGTCACGGGGGCCGGGCCGGGACTGACGCGGGTGAGCATCTGACCCCCCCTCCCCCCTTGGGTCACTGCCGAAGCCGCGGCTCGGCGTCACCCGCTGAAGCAGCGCTTCGACGCCCGTTATAGGGGCCGATGCCGAGCCGCGAGTGCTTTACGGTCCCCCTGCCGCCGCTTGAATCAACTCCCGCATCGCGGGCAGCACCGTAAACCGCAGGTGCGCTTGCGGGTGTTGCAGGCGCTCGAGCAGAGCGGCTCGAGCCTCGCGCCAGGCTTGAGGCGCCGGCGACGCGGAGGCCACGTAGGACAGCGCCTCCTGCCCGGCCGCGCCCAGGTCGGCGAGCTCCTGGGCGAGCGGCACGCCCTCGCGCGCTGGCACGGCACGGACGGCGATGGCTGCGACTCCTGGCGCAGCGTCCCGCCATGATTGAAAGATCAGGGAGAGCCGCTCGCGGGCGGCCGCGGCCCTGGTAGGGTCCCCTCCCCGGAGGTCGTGGATCAACCCGGCGAGGTCGCGCCGCAACGGCGGATCCGGTCGCGCTGCGTCGGAGAGCGCGGTGAGCGGAGTCAGCTGAGTGGCGGGATCTACGTTCATGCGGCCGCCCAGGTTCACCGGCTCGAGGGCCGCGAGCAGCGTGCGCAGCGGCGCGAGATCAACCCCCGGCGCGATGCGCAGGAGCATCCGGTGCGTGTGGGTCTCGGTCGAGAGGCCGAGCTCCTCGAGCCGGGCCGAGAGCACCCGCAGCCGGCGGTACAGGTCTTCCACGTCCGTGACCGTTCGCGGCGACCAGAGCCGCTCGGCCACCGCGGCGGTGCGCGGCCAGACGCGAGAGTCGATCGTCTCAGGCGTGACCACCTCGCCCCACATACAGATCTCGCCGCCGAGGATGCGCTGCGCCTGCTCGGGCGTGAGCCCGGCGCTGTCCGGAACCGGGTCGACTCCGTAGTGAGACTCGGCCGGGGCCATGGCATCGAGATAGTAGCCCGCCGAGAGGAGGCCCTGGAATCCTTGCCTCGCGCTTTGGCCGAGCGATTCCGGTCCGCGCCACGTCTGCACGACCACGCTCTTGGGCAGGTCGGGGTGGAGGATCTCGTCCCAGCCCACCATGCGCTTGCCGTGTCGGGTGAGAATCCGCAGGAGTCGACGGTTGAAGGACGCTTGCAGCGCGTCGTTGTCCTTCAGACCATGGGCCCGCATGTAGGCTTGGATGCGCGGGTTGGCGCTCCACTGCTTGCCGTTCGCCTCGTCCCCCCCGATGTGGAAGTAGGCGTCGGGGAACAGCGCCGCCATCTCGCCGATGAAGCCCTCGATGAAGGCGTAGACCTCCTCGCGCGTGGGATCGAACACGGCATCGAGCACGCCGTAGCCGCGCTCGATCTGGTAGGGCCCCGGCGCGGCGGCGTACTGCGGGTACCCTACGAACCAGCTGGTGGAGTGGGCCGGCATGTCGAACTCCGGCACGACGCGGATGCCGCGATCGCGAGCGTAGGCGATGACTTCACGGATCTGCGCTTGCGTGTAGTACAGCCCGTCGGACCCCAACTCCTGAAGCCGCGGATAGCGGCGGCTCTCCACCCGAAACCCTTGGTCTTCGGAGAGGTGCCAGTGGAGCACGTTGAGCTTCACCGCGGCCATGGCGTCGAGCGTACGCTCGATCACCGCGACCGGCTCCCAGTGGCGGCACACGTCGAGCAGCAGCCCGCGCCACGCAAACCGCGGGTGGTCCTGGATCGTCACGGACGGCAGATACGGCCCGGCGCTATCGGCGTCGGCGAGCTGCAGCAGCGTCTCGAGGCCGCGGATCACGCCAACGACCGTCGGGGCATGAAGCTCCGCGTGTCCCTCGTTGACGGTGAGCGTATATGACTCGTCCTCCTCCACTCCCTGCACCGGCATGCCGGGTCGGTCGGCGCGGACTACGAGCGTCGTCGTGGTGGAATCGGTGATGGGCCGACGCGAGAACGTCAGCCCCGTTCGGCCTTCGAGCCGGCGCAGAGTCCGGTCCAAGGCGCGCCGCAGGCGGGCGTCAGCAAAGCCCCGAACCGCAACCGTGAAGGCCGTGTCGAAGCCGAGGCGTCCCGTGCGCCACTCGAACGCGGCAGGCACGGGGAGCAGGTTGCGGGTGGACTGTGCCGATACGACGGCCGCGGCGAACACACTCATCGTCAGGACAGCCGAGCCGAACTTACGCATCACGGATTCCTCATCCGAAAAGGGCGAGTATCATAATGCCGAGGACCACTGCTGACGCGCCAGCGACGCGGCGGGGGCCGAACGATTCACCCAGCCACCGCCAGCCGACCAGTGCAGCGAGGACGACGCCCACCTCGCGCACTGCGCCCGCGTAAGCCAGACGCTCAACCTCATATGCCCGCAGCACTAGCGTGTAGGCGAGCATCATCAGGACGCCCGCCGCCACGATCCGAGGCCATTGCCGCCGGAATTCGGCGAGCAGCGGACGCGGGCGGAATCGTAGCAGCGCCCGTGGTGCGAGCAACAGCCCGGTGAGCCCGAGCACCGCCACCTGGTAGGGGGCCGGTGACGCGCGCCGCACGGCGATCCCATCAATCAGCGAATACACCGACGTGCACAGCGCTACGCCCAACGCGACGAGCACCCCGGCTCTTCGGCGGACCGCGGCGCGGTGCCTGTCGTCCCCGGCCCTCGCCCCCGGGTCAGCCGAGGTGCCAATAACCACGAGCCCCAGCACGATCCCGATGATTCCCGCTGCGCCCCAGACACTGGGATACTCCCGGAGCAGCAGCGCCGACCACACCGCGAGCAACGCCGGCGCAGCGCCACGTGCGATCGGATAGACCTGGGAAAAGTCCGCCTGGCCGTAGGCATACGCCAGGAGGATGTAATACACCGCCTCCACTGCCGCACTCGCCACCGCCAACTGCCACACTGCGGCGGGGAGCGGTCCGGCCCAGAGGAGCACAGGAAGAAACAGCACCGACCCCGCTACGAGCGCCCACCAGGTGACCACGTCGCGGGCCGCCGCGCTCTTGATCAGCAGGTTCCAGGTGACGTGCAAGCACGCCGCCGTGAGCAACAAGCCGAGGGCGAGAGCGCGCAATCAGGGCCGGACGTCGAGCGTCAGGACTTCGTAGGGCCGCAGCGCGACCTGGACCGGCAGGCCCGCGTGCAGATCGAGCACCGGCGCACCGTGATCGACCCGCCATGGGCTACGGGCGCGGTAATGCTGCTGCGCCCGCTCGGGCAGCTCGAACGCCCCTCCCACGTCGAGGGCTATGGACTGCGGGGTGTCCTTGGGGTTGCGGAGCACCACAATGCCGCGGCCGTTCCTCCAGGCCGCGTGGCCGTACACCTCCAGCTGCGCTGGATCCCCTCCGATCCAGTGTGTGTCCACGAGCACGTCAGCGTTGCGCCGCGCCCAGCGCGCCGACTCGGCCAGCGTATCCCAGTCGTCGCTCGAAAGCAGGGACGGCGTGATATACATCTCCTGCAACTGCGTCCCGGTGCCGAAGTAGGCGCGTATTTCCGAGGCGAAGTCGTGTTGCGTGTCGGTGTCGAGGTTGTGAGCGTGGCGGGCGTAGATCAACCCGTGCAACATCAGCGCGTTGAGGGGAAAGAGCGGCCCCTGCTTCACGATGCCCCGGTAAGTATCGGCGTCGCGGTAGGTGATCCAGCGTTGCCGGTTCGAGCCGACGCCAGCGAAGTCGTGGTCTTCCCCGCCCCGCCAGATCGAGTCCGCATACCGCAAGAAGAACGGCGAGGGATACGTGCCGGTCGTCAAGTTCACAAACAAGTCCGGCTGCTCGGCGCGGAGTCCGCCGATCAATGCGATCATGGCATCGAAGTCGCTGTCGAAGGCGCTGCCGGGGATCGCATGCGCCACGTTGCCAGTGCCGTCGAACTTGAACTGGTTCACGCCGTACGTGCGGATCATATCGAGGCACGCCTCGCGGAAGTGCTGGTAGTATTTCGGCCCCGACAGCGCAAATCCGCCTTCATTGGTCTCGAACCCCTGGGCGCGGCCGCCGGCCAAGCGCTCCTGCCGCGGCCGGCCGTAGCCCCCCCAGGGCGACAGCCACACTCCGATCCCTGCGCCCCCCCCGGAACGGGCCGCGGCCTCGCGCAGCGGCGCGAAACCACGAGGGAAGCCGGCGTGGAAGTGCCACAGCGTCTGAGGATCGTCCCAGCCGTCGTCGAACAGAAACGAGTCGAGTGTGACCCCGCGCTTGGCGTGCAACTCGGCGCAGACGGCGTTGATGGCGGCGAGCGCGGCGGCCTCGTCGTACTTGCCGAAGTAGCCGATGTCGTACCACGAGTTGTAGTGCAGGAAGGGCCTGTAGGGATGCGCCCGCTCGCGTTCGACGTATTCGAGAAATCCGCGGCGCAGCTGGCTCCACCCTCCCGGCGCCGTCACACCGATCACCGACGAGCAGGCGAACGGCGCACCGGGCCGGAGCGGCAGTTCGCGCGCGAGCGAGCACCGCACCCGCGTTCCTGTAACGCTGGCATCGGCGAGAGGGTGCTCGAATCCCAGGAAGAGCGTCCCGGCAGCAACGGGCGAGCCACGCACGCTCCCCGACACCAGGGCGCTTGGCAGCTCGAGGTCGAGCAGCCGGATCTCCTTGATGGGCACTGCCGTGCCGGCGCTTGCGAGGGTCAGCTCTTGCCGGACGTAGTGGGATCCGTCCCGGAGGACGGCACGCCAGGTGGCGCGCAGGCGGCCCGCAGGGTCGGCGAGCTCGACGCTGATCTGGCGGCCGCCGAGCCGCTCCGCGAATCGCGCCGCGCCCGGCGTTCCGGCCAGTCGTTCGACGCGCGGGGCCCCCTGCACCTGTAAGGCGGCGCTGCCTAGCCCGACGCCGTCCGCAAACTCGAGAGCGAACGTGTCGGGCGGGAGATCGAGCGTACGGCCGCCGAGGGTATCCACGATGCGAACCGCGCGGAGCGACCCGTCCGTCACGGTCCATGTGGCGCTGATGGCCTCGTTGCCGAGCGTTAGCTCCCCGGCATCGCGGCGAGCCCAGGTCCCCCCCCCCGCAAGCAGCCGCGGTAGCGCGAGCCCAGCGCCGAGCGCGGCGGCTCCTCGCACGAACTCGCGTCGGGAGGTGGAGCGGGGGGGGGCCACCGGCCTTACCAGATCTGTGGGACGGCTTCCTGCGGCCGCACCATCACGTCGCCGCTCTTGCAGCCGAACGCGCGGGCGAAGGCCGGCGTGTTCGATAGCGGCGCGTTCACGCGCCACCGCTCCGGTGCGTGCGGGTCCACTGTGACCCGGGTGCGGAGTTGCTCGGGCCGCACGTGCACGCGCCAGCTCTGCGCGTAGGAGAGGAAGTAGCGTTGCTCCGGGGTGTAGCCGTCGATCGGCCCCGGCCTCCTGTCACGCGCCAGAGCGCGCTCCAAGGCATCGTAGCCTGTCAACACGCCACCATAATCGGCGATGTTCTCCCCCAGGGTGAGCCGGCCGTTCACATGGAGCGTATCCACCTGTACGTACGCGGTGAACTGTTTCACGACCAGCTCGGCCTGCTGAGTGAAGTGCACGGAGTCGGCCGGTGCCCACCAATCCCGCAGGTTTCCCGCCGCGTCGTAGTGGCGCCCTTCGTCGTCGAAGCCGTGCGTCAGCTCGTGCCCCGCCCAGCTGCCGCCGAGCGAGCCGTAGTTGGCGGCGTCGTCGGCCGTGGCATCGAACGTCTGGGGAGCGAGCGCCCCGGCCGGGAAGACCATCTCGTTCTTGGTCGGATCGTAATAGGCGTTGACGGTGGGGACCGTGATACCCCACTCCGTCGTGTCCATCGGGGCTCCCGGGCGGTTGACCACGCGCCGCCATTCGAACGCGTTCGCACGTGCGACGTTGAGCACGAACGGTCCGTCCGCCACCTCGAGCCGGGAATAGTCCCGCCAGTGCTCGGGGTAGCCGATCTTGCCACCCATGCGGGCCAGCTTGCCGAGCGCCCGGGCGCGCGTCGAATCCGACATCCAGGACAGACGCAGCAGCCGCTCGCGGAAGGCGGCGCGCACGTCGTCGATCACGGCGCGCGCCCGCGCGCGCGCCGTCGCAGGGAAAGTCCTGGCAACGTACGCTTCGCCCAGGGCCTCACCCAATTGGCCGTCTGTCTGGCGCAGGCAGCGTTTCCAGCGGGGCAACAGCTGCCTGGCACCGCTGAAGCGGGAGCGAAAGGCGAAATCCTCCTGTACGAACGGTGTGGAGAGCCATGGCGCCGCCGTGGCGAGCACGTGGTAGCGCAGGTAGGCACGCCACTGGGGCAGTGGCGCTGCGGCCACGAGCGAGTCGACGCGGCGCACGAACGCGGGCTCCGCCACGTTGACCCGCCCGACCGGGGCGATGAGCCCGACGCTCCGGAAGTAGCCCGGCCACGACACGCGGGGGGCGAGCGTGTCGAGTTGCGCCGCGGACATGGGATGGTCGGTCGCTGCGGGATCGCGCCGCTGGACACGCGTCAGCGCCGCCTGCGCCAGCGCGGTTTCGAGCACCATCACCTGCCCAGCGTCACTCGTCGCCGACCCACTGTCCTGCCCCGCGAGACGCAGCAGCTTCGCGACGTGCTCCACGTACTGACGCCGAATCGAATCCGCCGAGGCCCCGGCGTTCGTGTAGTAATCCCGGTCGGGTAAGCCGAGACCGCCCTGGGAGATCCAGGCAAGGTAGTGAGCCGCGTCGTGTGGGTCGGCCTCAGGCGTGTAGCGGAAGGCCACGTTGACGCCGCGCATGTGGAGCGCCGCGATCTCGGGCACCAGGAGGGAGCGGGCAGTGATCGAGTCGACCTCCGCGAGCCAGGGACGAACGGGGGCCGGACCCGCCGCCTCCACCGCCGTCGAATCCATGCACGAAGCGTAAAACGTGCCGAGCTTCCGGGACGTGCCGTCCGGCGGGAGTGTGGGCCGCCTCGCCACAGCGTCGTCCAGCACCGCGCGCACCACAAGCTCGTTGCGGTCGCTCATGTCCCGCGTGACGCCAGAGGAAGAGTACGCCGCGGGAATCGTATCGTGCGCCAACCAGGCGCCGTTCGCGTACTGGAAGAAGTCGCTGCAGGCGCTGACCGTGGTGTCAATCCAGTGTGGGTCGATCACGCGCAGCGGCTTGAGACCGGAGAGCGTGGGGGCGGCGCTCGTAGGGGAGGCCCCCTGGGCGACGATGCGGGCTGACAACAGGACCAGCGCCGCCAGAAGACCGAGGAGCTGACGCGTTCGAGCGGCGAACAAGAGAGCGAGCATCGGGGGAGACTCCGAGTGGCGTGAGGGCAGGAAGCGTAGCCCGCCCAGTCGATGCCGTCAATTCGGGGCCGGACGGTTTTCAGTACGGTCGCAGGCTCGGATCGACCTCCTCGCTCCAGCGGGCGATTCCCCCCGCAAGGTTCGCCACACGGCAGAACCCTGAGTCGGCAAGGTAGGACGCTGCCACGCGACCGCGCGTGCCGCCCTTGCAATAGACAACCACTGCGCAATCGCGATCGAGGGTCTCGAGAGCCCCCGGCAGCGTGACAAACGGCACCAACCGCGCGCCCGGCAACCGGGCGACGTCCCACTCGTACCGCTCGCGCACGTCGATCAGTTGCAGCTTTTCGCCGCGTTCGAGCCGCGCCTGGAGGTCCCGAGGAGTGATCTCGACGAAGGTCACGGCTCAGCCCCCCGCGATCGCCGGCACAACGATGATCTCGTCGCCGTCCCGCACGCTCGCTGCGAAGCCCCCCTTGAAGCGCGCGTCGTCATCGTTCAGGTAAAAGGTGACGAACGGATAGGGTCGGCCGGCCTCGTCACGCAGGCGCGGCGCGAGGCCGGGGTAGCGACGCGCGACATCGGCCACGACGTCGCCGAGTGTCGCACCCTGCACATCCAGGGTGCGCCTCCCGCCCGCGAGCTTCGCGAGCACCGCGGGGAGTTGCAGCGTGACACTCATGTGGTCTCCAGTGGTGCGGGGTGCGTGGAGTGCGGGGCATGCAGGACGCTGGCTCCGGCGGCGGGTCGGGAGAACCGCAGCAACTCCGCCGTGATGCCGACGGCGCGCCAGGCATCTAGCAGCGCCCGACCCACCTGGTCCGCGGCCGCGCGCGGCGCGATGGCGAGCACGCCGGACCCGGCGCCCGAGAGGGTCGCACCGTACGCACCGGCCGCTCGCGCAGCGCGAACGACATCGTCGTAGCCGGGGACGCCCCCGCGGCGGTAGGGGACGTGCAGCACGTCCTCAAGCGCGAGGGCCAGCAGCGCGCCGTCGCCGGTCGCCAGTCCCTGGACCAGCGCGGCCGCGCGGCTCACCGCGAGCGCCGCGTCCTTGAACGGCACGGTGGCAGGGAGGGCGGCCCGGGCCGCTTTCGTGTCGGACGGAAACGGCGGCAGTGCGATGAGGAACTCGAGCTGCGGCGCGACGACGAGCCCGGCTACGTGGAGGCCCCCCCCGGGCATCCGCACTACGAGCAAGCAACCACCGTACAGAGCTGGCGCGACATTGTCAGGGTGTCCGTCGATGCCAGCGCCGATCGTCACAAGCCGCTCCCGCGGCAGCGCGAGTCCCAGCGTCGCGTTGGCGAGCAACGCGCCTGCCACCACAGCGGCAGCCGAGGAGCCGAGCCCATAGCCTACCGGGATCTCGGAATTGGCGTCGATCGTGAGGTCTCCGGACCACGAAGCGCCCGCGGCCTGGCACGCCGCTTGGAAGCCGCGATACAGAAGGTCCTGTTCCGACGGCAGCGTCACCACCGCGAGCCGGCCGGCTCGATTGACGACGACGGATTGACCCGACCCCTCCCCCCGCCCCTCCCCCTCCCCTCCCCCTCCCCCAGCCTGCCGGACGGTGGCGGATGCGGTGAGCCAGCGGTCCACCGCTAACCCCACGCAATCGAATCCCGCGCCCAGGTTGCTGGTCGACGCGGGCACGCGAACCCTCGCGTGGCGGGTCGTCATGCGCTCTTCACCAACGCACGCACCTCGGCGAGGCGCGGGGCGATGAGCGGGGCCGCCGTCAGGACCGGCGCCACGGCCTCGACCGTCTTGAGACCGTTGCCGGTGATGCATAGCACGACCTCGTCTTCACGTGTGAAGCGCCCCTCGCCCGCCAGCGCGAGGGCACCGGCCACTGTCACGCCCCCTGCGGTTTCCGTGAAGATCCCCGTCTCTTCCGCGAGTAGCCGGATGCCGGCGACGATGGCGTCGTCCGGCACGGCTGCCGCCCACCCGCCCGACTCGCGGATGGCGCGACCGGCAAACACCCCATCCGCGGGATTCCCGATGGCGATCGAGCGCGCGATGGTATTCGGCACGACGGGCACAATGGCGTCCGCACCCTCCCGTACCAGCCGGACGATCGGCGCGCACCCTGCCGCCTGAGTACCGTAGATCCGCGGCGCAGAGCCCGACACGAGGCCCGCCTCCGCGAACTCACGGAACCCCTTCCGCAGCTTGGTGACGAGTGAGCCGCCGGCCATCGGGGCGACGACTGCGGTAGGAAGCCGCCAGTCCAGCTGCTCGGCGATCTCGAAGGCCAGCGTCTTCGACCCCTCGCCGTAATAGCCCCGCAGGTTGACGTTCACGATGCCCCAGCCGAACTCGTCGGCGACCTGCGCGCAAAGCCGGTTCACGTCGTCGTAATGCCCGCGCACGCGCACCAGCCGCGGCCCGTAGACGGCGGTGCCGATGATCTTCCCCGCCTCCAGATCGTCGGGGATGAAGATCCACGCCGCGAGCCCTGCGCGGGCCGCCTGCGCTGCCACGGCGTTGGCTAGGTTGCCGGTCGAGGCGCAGCCGATCGTGTCCAGTCCGAAGGCCGCCGCTGCGTTGATCGCGGTGGCGACCACTCGATCCTTGAATGACAGCGACGGGTGGGAGACCGCGTCGTTTTTGACCCACGCGCGTGCCACCCCGAGCCGGGAGGCGAGCGTCGGCGCCGCCACGAGCGGGGTCCATCCGGTGTCAACGGACAGCGAGGGCTCGCCGTCGAACGGCAGCCACTCGCGATAGCGCCATAGGGACGGCGCGCGCGTGGCGATCTCCGCCGCCCGCGGGAGTCGCCGGCCGGGATCGAGCACGGGATCGAGCGGGCCCAGGCAATGCTCGCAGACTGCAGTCGGCGCAGGCTCGTGTAGGGCGCCGCAGGCGCGGCACACCTGGGGACGCGGTCGCAGCGTCGCGAGCGTCGCCGTCACGGCGTCGCCTCCACCGCCTGCGCCAGGCGCAGCCGCGCCTCGCGGATATCGGCCTCCTGCTCGGCGTCGATCGGATAGCAGTGCTCCGGTCCGGGGAACCGCCCGGCGCGGACGTCGGCGGCGTACTCGCCGAACGCGCGCTCGATCTCGGCCCCGACCTGGGCGTAGCGGCGTACGAATCGCGGCGCGATGTCGCCGACGAAGTTGCCCAGGATGTCGTGTGAGATCACCAGCTGCCCGTCGACGAGTGGCCCGGCGCCGATCCCGTACACCAGCAGATCCACGCGCTCCCTGATGTAGGCCGCGGCTTCAGCCGGCACGGCCTCGAGCAGCACCGCGAAGGCGCCCGCCTCCTGCAGGGCGAGCGCGTCGTCGGCGAGGCGCTCCGCGGCCGCACGCGACTTGCCTTGCACACGGTAGCCGCCCAGCTGTCCCAGGCTCTGCGGTGTGAGTCCCAGATGTCCCATCACCGCGATCCCCGCATCCACCATCGCGCGCACCCGTGCGGCGACCCGAGCACCGCCTTCGCACTTCACCGCGTCGCAGCCCAGCGCGACGAAGCGGCCGGCGTTGCGGATCGCCTCCTCATCCGACGGCTGGTAGGAGAGGAAAGGCAGGTCCCCGATCACGAACGCCCGGCGCGCGGCGCGGCACACGGCACGCACGAAGACGCACATCTCCTCCATCCCGATGCCGAGCGTGCTCGGCAGTCCCAACATCGTCATCGCCGCTGAGTCGCCGACTAGCAGCATGTCGACGCCGGCGCGCTCGGCGAACGTGGCGGTGGCGTAGTCGTAGGCGGTGACGAACACGGCCCGCTCACCGCGGCGCTTCAGGGCGGCGAGGGTGGCAACGGTAACCTTCGGTGCGGGCATACGCGGCTCCGGAAAGCACAAACGCCTGCAAAGGCTGCCGCAGGCGTGCGCTTTTTAGCGAGTTATTTAACGTGGCTGCAATACGCGGCAAATCACCACGGGCCAACGATTGTGCAGAAATAGATACGCGCGGCACGAGGGCGTGTCAACACCCCGCCGCGTGGCGGACGTGGGCGCCGCGGGATAGCTTCGCTGGGCGATGCGACCCACCGTGGGGCAAACGGCCTGCCGCAGCCTGACCCTGACGGCCGAGCACGTCGCGACGTATGGGCGGCTCACGGGCGACCACAACCCCCTGCACTTCGACGAGGCCTTCGCCGCCGGCACGCGGTTCGGGCGGCTCGTCGTCCAGGGTGGCCTCACGACCGGCCTGCTCCACGCCCTGGTGGCGATGGACCTGCCCGGTCCCGGTACGGTGTTCCTCAGCCAGCAGTGGCAGTTCACGGCGCCGGTCTACATCGGCGACACGATCACGGCGGAAGCGGAAGTGCTCAGTGTTCATGCGACCAAGCCGGTGTGCCAGCTCAAAGTGCGCGTGACGCGGCAGACGGGTGAGCCGGTGCTCGAGGGCGAAGCCTGGTGCTACACGTTGGCGCCGGGCCAGCACCGAGCGTAGTTTCACCCGCCACGGTCTCCAACCGCGAGGTGAGCAAGCGCATGCGGATCCAACCCCAGCAAAAGGTCTACGACGTCTGCATCGTCGGCTCGGGGGCCGGCGGCGGCATGGCGGCGTACGCGCTCACGCAGGCCGGCGCCGACGTCATCATGCTCGAGGCCGGTCGCCCCTGGGACAACAGCACCGACTCAGCGATGCTCACGTGGCCCTACGAGTCACCCCGGCGGGGATCGTCCACGCGAGAGCGCCCCTTCGGGGAGTTCGACGCCTGCATCGGCGGGTGGGATCTCCCCGGCGAGCCCTTCACTCGGGCGCTGGGCACGGAGTTCAACTGGTGGCGGGCCCGGATGGTGGGTGGACGTACGAACCATTGGGGCCGCATCTCGCTGCGCTTCGGGCCGTACGACTTCAAGCGCAAAAGCCGGGACGGCCTCGGCGACGACTGGCCGATTACCTACGAGGACGTCGCGCCGTACTACGACAAGGTCGACCGGCTGATCGGGGTCTTCGGGAGCAAGGAAAACCTGCCTAACGAGCCGAACGGGGTGTTCCTGCCGCCGCCCAGACCGCGCTGCCACGAGCTCCTGGTGAAGCAGGCAGCGGACCGCTTACACGTCACTTGCATTCCCTCCCGGCTCTCGATCCTGACCCGGCCGCTGAACGGACGGGTCGCCTGTCACTACTGCGGCCAATGCAATCGCGGCTGCAAGGTGAATGCGAATTTCACTTCCACCAACGTCCTCATCGCCCCCGCCCTGGCGACCGGCAAACTGACCCTCGTGACCAACGCCATGGCGCGCGAAGTGATGGTGGACCCGAGCGGTCGCGCCAGCGGCGTCGCCTACGTGGACAAGACGACCAGGACCGACCGCCACGTGCGCGCCAAGGTGGTCGTGCTGGCGGCGAGTGCGTTGGAATCCGCGCGGCTGCTGCTCAACTCCCGGTCGTCCCTCTCCCCCAACGGCCTGGCGAACACGAGCGGCACAGTCGGCAAATACATCACCGACACGACCGGCACCGACGTGGCAGGGTTCATCCCGAAGATGATGGACCACTTGCCTCACAACCACGACGGCGTGGGCGGGATGCACCTGTACATGCCCTGGTGGCTCGACAACAAGACCCTCGATTTCCCGCGCGGCTATCACATCGAGGTGTGGGGCGGGACGCACCTGCCGGGGTACGGCTTCATGGGCGGCATTCACCGTTATCCATCGGGCGGCGGCTACGGCAAGCAGCTCAAAGACGACTACCGCCGCTATTACGGCGCCACGATCGGGTTCTCGGGCCGCGGCGAGATGATTCCCAACGACGACACCTACTGCGAGCTCGATCCGC